>JANYDH010000042.1 GCA_025359865.1 Actinomycetes bacterium
AAGGCACCGGCGGCGAGTCGTTCTCCCTCAGCGATTACGCGGGACGACCCGTGGTACTCGTGTTCTATCCCGGCGATGACACTGCTGTGTGTACCAAGCAACTCAACAGCTACAACGACGGCCTCGAACAGTTCGACGCGCTCGACGCGCAGGTGCTGGCCATCTCGGCCCAGGGCATCGAGAGCCACGAGAAGTTCAAGGGCAAGCACGGATTCAAGTTTCCGCTGCTGGCCGACACCGACAAGAAGGTTGCGGCCCTGTACGGCACGCTCGGCCCGATTGGATTCCCCCGCCGCAGCGTCTTCATCATCGACGGCGACGCAAGGGTGCGCTATGCCCACCGTGCCATTGCGGGGCTCACGTTCCGTCCTCTCGACGAACTCGTCGGCGTACTCACCTCGCTCGGCTGAGGTCGCCTTCAGCGCTCACCGATGAGTTCCACCACCTCAGCGAGGACAGGTGGTAGTGTCGTACGCGTGTTCGCTTGTAGAAGACTCCTCCGATGATCGTGTTGGGAATCGACCCTGGTCTCACGCGCTGCGGGTACGCCGTGGTGTCGTCACAAGGTGCACATACCCTGACGGCCGTTGCACTCGGGGTCATCCGTACGCCGCCCAGCATGCCATTACCCAATCGGCTCGCTGAACTGAAGGGCGAGTTGGCCGCGCTCATCTCCCAGTACGGCCCGCAGGCGGTGGCGGTCGAACAGGTCTTCTTCCAGGTCAACGTGCGCACGGCAATGAGCGTTGCGCAGGTCAGCGGGCTGGCGCTGGCCGAGGCCGCTGCAGCTGGTTGCGATGTTGCCACCTACACACCGAGCCAGGTGAAGAACACTGTCGCTGGGTGGGGTGGCGCCACCAAGGCGCAAGTGCAAAAGATGGTCCAGTCGCGACTGGGTCTGGCTGTTGTGCCCGAACCACCAGACGCCGCCGATGCAGCAGCGCTGGCCATCTGTCACCTTGCCATGGCGCCACTACGCCAACGGATTTCCGAGGTGGGGCGATGATCAGTTCATTGCGCGGCAGTGTTCTTGAACGAACGGGCGAGTCAACGGTGGTGGTCGAAGTTGGCGGGGTCGGGTATCTGGTCGCCGTCACCCCAAAGACACTCGCCGAACTCGAACCGTCGTCCTCAGTCTTTTTGTACGTTCATCACCACATCCGCGAAGACGCTCAAACGCTGTTCGGGTTCCTGCACCGCGATGATCGGGCGACGTTCGAAGTGCTCATCGCCACACACGGCATCGGGCCGGCACTTGCGCTCGCCATTTTGGGCACTCATCCGCCGGCTGCGCTCGTCGACATCGTTGCGACGGGCGACCTGGGCGCACTCACCTTGGTGCCTGGCGTCGGCAAGAAGACTGCCGAGCGCCTGTTGGTCGAACTCCGTAACCGGCTGCAGTTGCCCTTGCTCGACCCGGTCGGCACTCGCACCTCGGGTGGGGGAACCATCGTCGGCAACGTGCGCGAAGCGCTCACTGGTCTGGGCTATGGTCCCGACGAGATCCGCGATGCCTTGCGTGAGCTTCCGTCCACTGGCGACGCGTCGTCACTGTTACGCGATGCTTTGAAGATGTTGGGGGCCAAGCGTGCGTGACGAATACCTCGAACCGGCGCCCGTCAGCGAGATCGAACAAAGCGACGAGGCCGGTCTTCGGCCGAGGCATCTTGCTGAGTTCGTTGGCCAGCGTGAGCTGAAAGAGCACCTGACGATCGTGCTCGAGGCAGCGAAGCGACGCGGTCAGCCCGCTGATCACCTGCTACTCGCTGGCCCGCCCGGTCTTGGCAAAACCAGCATGGCGGGCATCGTCGCCGCCGAGATGAACGTTCATCTCCACATCACCTCAGGCCCTGCACTCGAACGCGCCGGCGATCTTGCAGCCATCCTCACCAAGCTCGATGAGGGCGAAGTGTTATTCATCGACGAAATCCACCGGCTGTCTCGTGCGGTCGAAGAGATCTTGTACCCGGCAATGGAGGATTTTCAGCTCGACATCGTGGTCGGCAAGGGGCCGGCAGCGTCATCGATTCGGCTCACCCTGCCGAAGTTCACCCTGATCGGAGCCACCACCCGCACCGGAATGATCACCGGTCCGCTACGCGACCGATTCGGTCTTGTCGCGCGGCTCGACTACTACGCCGACGATGAACTTCAAGCGATCGTGCTGCGCGCCGCCGGCATTCTGCGGGTCACCATCGATACCGATGGTGCATGGGAGATTGCGCGTCGGTCGCGTGGTACACCGCGCATCGCCAATCGGTTGCTGCGCCGCGTTCGCGATTATGCCGAGGTGCGCGGCGACGGCACGATCAACGAGGCCACGGCACAGGCAGGGCTAAAGCTGTTCGGCGTCGACGGCCGGGGACTCGACAAGGTCGACCGGGCCATTTTGACCGCCATGTGTCGACAGTTCGGCGGTGGTCCTGTCGGGTTGACCACGCTTGCAATCAGCGTGGGTGAGCAGCCCGAAACGGTCGAGGACATGTACGAGCCGTTCCTCATCCAGCAAGGCATGATCGCGCGCACGCCGAGGGGGCGCATTGCCATGCCGAGCGCCTGGGCCCATCTCGGCCTGGCGATGCCAGCCGACACAAACACCGCCGCCTCCTTGTTCGAGTAACGTTCAGCTGGCTGACCCCCACGCTCAGCGTGTAGCGCGTTCGCCCAGAAAGCTCATCGTCTTGGCCCACGCTGCTTTCGACGCCGACTCGTTCCAGAACATGTCGCTCTCGTGGTTGTCGAAGGCGTGGCCCGCGTTTTCCACGTTGAGAATGAACCCGTCGTGTCCGGCAATCGCTGCGCCGATCGCCTCGACACCCTCGTTCGGGATGAATGCGTCGTTGTTGCCGAAGTGGAACAGCGTCGGGCACGAGACGCTCTCGAGGAGGTCCATCATCGCTGGAACCCCAGAGCCGTAGTAGCTCACACAACATGACGGCTGCGCCGCAGCTGCTATTGCCCACGCGAGCGTTCCACCGAGGCAGAAGCCGAGCACGGCTGGCGCACGCTGTGAGTCGGAGTCGCCACCGAGCGCCGTGAGCGCGGCAGTGCAATCGGCGGTTGCGAGCGCGAAATCGAGCTGTTGGACTTTCTCGATCGACGCGCCGAGGCCGGCTTCGGAGTGGTCGCTTTGCCAGTTGGGGGCGAATCTCCAGAAGACGTCGGGGGCACCCACCAGGTAGCCGGCGGCAGCCAACCGCTCAGCGACGGCCCTGATGTACGGCCCGACACCGAAGATCTCTTGGATGAGGAGCACCGAGCCCATGGCCGGGTCCTCCGGCTCCCAGACGAACAACGACATCGATCCGGCTTCTCCACGTTGCACCTGTTCTGTACGCATCGCCGTATCGTCGCACATCCATGGTGCGATGGCGTACCCCGTAGCCTTGGCGCATGCGTCTCGACGAGATCGACTATCGGCTGCCGCCGGAGCGGATCGCGCAGGTTCCTCTCGAACCTCGTGATTCGGCGCGTCTGCTGGTCGATTGCGGGAGTGCCGAGGCAGAGCATCGACACGTCAGCGATCTGGTCGAGCTTCTAGTCGAAGGCGATCTGCTTGTGGTCAACGACACCAGGGTGATTCCGGCGCGGCTTCGATTGCACCGTTCCAGTGGCGGCGCAGCAGAGGTTCTGCTGCTCGAACCCTTGGATGCCGAGCGTCGACAGTGGCAGGCGATGATTCGCCCGGCGCGCAAGTTGCGGTTCGGTGAGGTGCTTCTCGCCGGTGATGGAACCGAACTGGTTCGCATCGGTGGGCGTACGGCCGACGGCGACACCTCCGAGGTCACGCTGCTCGGCGAAGGTGACCCAATGGAACAGCTGGTCGCGTACGGCGAAATGCCGCTACCGCCCTACATCGGCGCACGACTGGGTGAACCGGAGCGATATCAAACGGTCTATGCCGAGCACCCCGCATCTGCGGCGGCACCGACAGCCGGTCTGCACTTCACGCCTGAGTTGTTGGCCCTACTCGAGTTGCGCGGCGTTCAGATTGCGTCGGTCGAACTGGTCGTCGGGCTCGATACGTTCAGGCCCGTCAGCGAACTCGATCCGCGCAATCACATCATCCATAGTGAGCGGTACCGCGTGCCGAACACTGTGCTCGATCAGTGCTCGGCCGCACGGCGCGTCGTAGCCGTAGGAACCACCAGCGTGCGGGCGTTGGAGAGCGCCGCCACATTCGGTGAACACGAAGGAAGAACGCGGTTGTTCATCCACCACCCCTACAAGTGGAAAGTGGTCGATCTGTTGATGACCAACTTTCATCTTCCCCGCACCACGCTGCTGCTGATGATCGACGCATTCGTCGGCGAGCGGTGGAGACGCCTGTATCAAACTGCTCTTGACCACGAATACCGGTTTCTCAGCTTCGGTGACGCGATGCTGCTCGACCGTCGAGCGAACTGAGTCTCATGCATCCCGTCAGTGTCACCATCGACCACGTCGACGGCGCTGCGCGCGCAGCGACGGCCCACACCGCCCGCGGTAACTACTCCACGCCCTGCTTCATGCCAGTAGGCACCCGCGGAGCGATCAAGCACCTCAGTGCCGCGGACTACGAACGGCTCGGGGCGCAGATCGTGTTGGGCAACACCTATCACCTGATGCTGCGACCGGGGGCCCCGACCGTGGCCGCGCTCGGTGGGCTCGGCAAGTTTTCGGGCTGGGGTGGACTCACCCTGACAGATAGCGGTGGGTTCCAGGTGTTCTCACTCGATCCAAAGGTCGATGACGACGGCGTCACATTTCGGAGTACGTATGACGGTTCGTCGCACCGGTTCACCCCTGAAGGGGCGGTCCAGACCCAAGAACTGCTGGGTGCCGACATTCAGATGGTGCTCGACGTGTGCCCACCGTTGCCGTCACCGCCCCACGTCATTCGGACCGCGCTCGAGCGAACCAACGCATGGGCCCAACGCGCCAAAGCGGCACACCACTGCGATGACCAGGCGTTGTTCGGCATCGTTCAAGGCGGCGTCGATGAAGTGATGCGCTCCGAGAGCGCTCGACGCACGGTGGATGTTGGTTTCGACGGGTACGGGATCGGTGGATTGAGCGTGGGAGAGACCCGCAACGAGATGTTGCCCGCGTTGGCAGCGGCGATCGCTCATCTACCGCTCGATCGTCCGAGATATCTGATGGGCGTCGGTGACCCAGCCAGTCTGGTCGAGGCCGTGGGCGTCGGTGTCGACCAATTCGACTGCGTGATGCAGACCCGCATCGGACGCCACGGCACTGCGTTGACGAGCAACGGAAAGATGCACGTGAAGAACGCAAAGCACGCCATGTCGGATGAGCCGCTCGACCCTGGTTGCAGTTGCGAGGTCTGCACCCGGCACAGCCGCGGCTACATCCGCCACCTGTTCCAGGTGGGCGAACCCACCGGCGCTCGACTTGTCAGCCTGCACAACATCGCATGGACGCTGCAGTTGATGGCATCGATGAGGGCAGCCATCGCCACTACAACCTTCGACCAGTTGCGGCTCGAGGTCCTCAGCGTCTGGGGCTGACCACCGCTGCAGTGTGCTGTCTCGCTAGGCTTGCCCGTCGGCCGATGCCTCGGTCGCCCACCGCATCCACAATCGGACACCATTTTCATGCTTTCGTTCACGCATTTCGCGCCCGCGTCCCTGTCGCTCCTTGCCGAGTCCAAGTCTTCGGGTGGTGCAGCCATCGTGCAGCTAGGAATCTTCCTGCTGATTCCTGTTGCGATGTACTTCCTGCTCATTCGTCCGCAGCGCCGCCGTCAGCGTGAG
Source organism: Actinomycetes bacterium (assembly GCA_025359865.1). Classification (GTDB taxonomy): domain Bacteria; phylum Actinomycetota; class Acidimicrobiia; order Acidimicrobiales; family Ilumatobacteraceae; genus VFMC01. The sequence continues at coordinate 5,757 of JANYDH010000042.1, forward strand.
CAGGCTTCTATGCAGTCCTCCATTGATGTGGGTGACGAAGTGATGACCACGTCAGGTCTCTACGGCTTCATCACCGGCTTCGATGGTGACATCGTGTGGCTCGAGATCGACGACGATGTACAGATTCGAGTCACCCGCGCGGCAGTTCAGCGCAAGGTCGATACCTCGGGCGGCGACACCGGCGGCGATGCGCCATCGCACAAGGCCGATGGTGAAGGGCGCCCGGCGTCGCGCTCCACCGCGATTGCCGATGCATCCGACGACGCGTCAGACGGCGCCGAAGAGAAGTAATGCGCCGCAAACTGCTCATCTCCCTCGTCGGGATTCTGGTCCTGGCATTTGGTGGTCTCGCCGCCACGATCGGTGCCGGAAATACCCCTGCGCTCGGCCTCGATCTGCAGGGCGGAATCTCCGTCACTCAGCAACCGGTACCGGGTAGCCAATATGAGCCTTCCTCGCTCGATCTTGCAGTGGAACGGATCCGCGAGCGTGTCGACAGCCTTGGCGTAGCCGAGCCCGAAATCATCCGTCAGGGCGACGCGATTGTGGTCAACCTGCCAGGCGTAAAGAACCAGCAGGAGGCTATTGACCTTGTCAAGGTCACCGGCCAGGTCTATCTCCGCCCAGTGCTGCGATGCTCGTCCGCACCGGCACCGACCGACTCCACCACGCCGAGTGGATCATCATCGACCACCACACCGTCGGCGACGACCGCCGCTCCAGGTCCAAGCCGCGTTCCGCAGGGCGCTCAGACCTCGACGACACCCCCGACAACACCGACAACACCGACAACACCGACAACACCGACAACACCGACATCCGACACGCCGAGCAGCGATGTGGCGGTGCCAGCCGTCGCCTCAGTACCCAGCACCACGCTCGATCCGACCGCCAGTACGTTGTTCGATCCGGCTACTGCAACCACGTCGACACAGTTCGTGTCAGACCCCACTCAGCAGCAGGTCTTACCACTCAAGAGTGGCGGGCAGTGCCTCGTCGGCCCGGCCGGTGGCACGGGTTCGGTCTTCAACAACGACGCGGGTGCCGACATCCTGTCCGGCCAAGGCTGGGGTGTCACCGTTGGGCTTCGTGATGGTGCCACCGGCGCCGATCTCTGGAATGGCCTCGCGGCACAATGCTTTTCCGGCACCAGCACGTGCCCAAGTCGTCAATTGGCGATCGAACTCGATGGGATCATCGTTTCGGCCCCGACCGTCAACGCGGAGAAGTTCAATGGCAAGGTCGAGATCACGGGCAGCTTCACCGAGAGCGAGGCGAAGAGCCTCGCCCGCGTGTTGAAGAGCGGTTCCTTACCCGTGCGCATGCAGACCCAGTCCGTTCAAACGGTGTCTCCTACACTCGGCAAGGATTCGCTGCACGCCGCAATCGTGAGTGGCCTGATCGGCGTTGCCTTGGTGCTGTTGTTCATGCTGTTGTACTACCGGGCGCTCGGGCTCATCGTCGCCGCGGGTGTGTGTGTGTCCGGCGCACTGTTGTGGAGCATCATTTCGTTGCTTTCCACCACGCAGGGCTTGGCGCTCTCATTGTCAGGCGTTGCGGGCGTGATCGTTTCGGTGGGTGTCACTGTCGACTCGTACGTGGTGTTCTTCGAGCGCTTGAAAGACGAGGTTCGAAGTGGGCGGACGATGCGCAACAGCGCGCAGCGCGGCTTTACTCATGCATGGCGCACGATCGTGGTTGCCGACTTGGTGTCGCTCATCGGCGCAGCCGTGTTGTGGTATCTCACCGTCGGCTCGGTGCGCAACTTTGCGTTCTTCCTCGGTCTGTCCACCTTGATTGACCTGTTGGTGGCGTACTACTTCACCCGGCCGGCAGTACTGCTGCTTGCTCGGACCAATTGGATGGCGCGCCGCAAGGTGATGGGTATCGAGGCAGTGCACGTCGCCGCAGCCACCGCAGGGGGAGCATCATGAGCAGCACGATTGACGAGCTCAGCGAGGGTCCAGTCGATCTCGCGAGCGACGCAGTTGTCGTTTCCGAGCGGCGCACCCCGGCGGGCCGTCTATATCACGGCGAGACCGCGATCGACTTCTACGGGCGCCGGTTCTGGGGCCTCATCGGCTCTGGAGTACTGATCGCCATCACCGTGGTCTCGCTCGTGTTCAGCGGCCTCAACCTTGGGATCGACTTCGAAGGCGGCGTGGCCTGGGAGGTGCCGTCTGCCAACGTCACTGTCGACCAGGTGAAGACCGTGCTGTCCAACAACAACATCGACACCGCCAACGCGAAGGTCCAGACGCTCACTTCCGACAGTGGAACCCGATTGCGGATTCAGGTGAGTGCTCAAGACCAGGAAATCGTGAGTAAGGTCCAGCGCGAACTCGCTGATCTTGCCAAGGTCGATGTCAGCCAGATCGCCTCCACCTCGGTGAGTTCGTCGTGGGGTCGCTCGATCACCGAAAAGGCAATCAAGGCGCTGGTGATCTTTCTCATCATCGTCTCGATGTTCATCACGTGGCGGTTCGAATGGCGGATGGCCCTGGCTGCCATCACCGCGATGGTTCACGATGTGTTGATCAGTGTCGGCGTGTACTCGTTGTTCCGCTTCGAAGTCACCCCTGCAACGGTGGTCGCTTTCCTGACGATTCTCGGCTTCTCGCTCTACGACACGATCGTCGTGTTCGACAAGGTGCACGAGAACGAGGTGCGATACCACGGCCAGCGTGCTTCCTATGCCGACGTCATCAACGTGTCGATGAACCAGGTGTTGATGCGTTCGCTCAATACCAGTTTGGCAGCAGTGTTACCGGTACTTTCGCTGTTGGTGCTCGGTTCCGGCGTGTTCGGTGCCGTCGCGTTGCGCGAGTTTGCGTTGGCCTTGCTGATCGGTCTGCTCACCGGGTCGTACTCATCGATCTTCATTGCGTCACCGTTGCTGGCGATCTTCAAAGAGCGCGAGCCGAAGTACAAGAACCAGCGCGGGGTGCATGCCACGGGTGCCGATCTCGAGCGGCTTGTGCTCGGTGGTTCGCCATCGGGGCATCGACGCGAGTTGGCGCGTGCCCGTCAGACCGGTGCTGTCGTAGGCGGTGGTGCAGCATCAGGCGTTCCGTTGACCGCCGATTCAGTGCTCACCCATCCTCCGCGGCCACGGAAGAAGAAGCGTCGCTGAGGCGCACACCTTCACTCGCTCGCACGTCGAACTCGGGTACCCTGGAATCATGTCGTTCGACACCGCTTGGCTCACCGACCTTGTTCGTGACATCGAGGACTACCCAGAGCCTGGCGTCACGTTTCGCGATATCACGCCGCTACTCGGCGATGCCACCGGCTTCGGCCGTGCGATCACAGAGCTAGCCGCGCGATTCCAAGGGGTGGGTATCGACTGTGTGCTCGGGATGGAAGCTCGCGGGTTCATCATTGCTGCTCCCATTGCCTTTCATCTAGGGGCTGGGTTTGTCCCTGTTCGCAAGGCCGGCAAGCTTCCTTGGGCCGTTGTCCGCGAGGAATACTCACTGGAGTACGGCAAGGACAAACTCGAGATCCATCGCGATGCGATACATCCTGGCGAACGGGTGTTGGTGATCGACGACGTGCTGGCAACCGGTGGCACAGCGGCAGCCACGTGTCGGTTGGTCGAGGCGCTCGATGGTGTCGTGGTGGGTCTCGGGTTCCTCATCGAGTTATCCGGCGTTGGCGGTCGGTCGCAGTTGGGTGAGCGGATGATCGAGAGTCTGGCGATCTACTGAGATGGCAACAGTCGATCGGGTCCTGCCGTGGCGGCGTCATCAAAACGCAACTGCCGAGGAGCTGACGCCGCTACTCACGGCCTATCGTCGTCGTCGCCCAAAGGCCTCAGTCACACTGATCAATCGTGCCTACGAAACGGCGCGTGAGGCACATCTCCACCAGACCCGATCAAGCGGCGAGAGCTACATCAACCATCCGCTTTCGGTGGCGCGAATCGTCGCCGATATTGGTCTCGACGAGATCTCGCTGGCTGCCGCTTTGCTCCACGACGCGGTAGAAGACACTGAGATCACGCTGGCCGATGTCGAGGCAGCGTTCGGAGCCGAGGTCGCGATGATCGTCGACGGTGTCACCAAGCTCGAACGGCTGCAGTTCGATTCCAAAGAAGCCCAGCAGGCGGCGACCATGCGCAAAATGCTGGTGGCAATGGCACGTGACCTGCGGGTACTCATCATTAAGCTCGCCGACCGTCTTCACAACATGCGCACCATTGCGTCGATACCGAGTGAGAAGCAGCGTCGCATCGCGCAAGAAACACTCGACATCTATGCTCCGTTGGCGCACCGACTGGGTATCCAAGAGCTGCGTCAGCAGCTGGAGGATCTTTCGTTCGCCTCCCTCTACCCGAAGCGGTACGCCGAACTCGACCAACTCGTCAGTACTCGCACCCCCGAACGCGAGATCTATCTGGCAAAGGCCATTGCCGAGGTACGCCGACAGCTCCTCGAGGTGGGTGTGGAGGCCGATGTCACCGGGCGCGGTAAGCACCTGTGGAGCATCTACGAAAAGATGATGCAAAAGGGTAAGGAGTTCGACGACATCTTTGATCTCGTCGCCATCCGCGTGATCGTCGATTCGGTCAAGGATTGCTATGCGGCGCTGGGGTCGATTCATGGACGGTACAAGCCGGTCGTGGGCCGCTTCAAGGACTACATTGCGATGCCCAAGTTCAACCTCTATCAGAGCTTGCACACCACGGTCATCGGGCCTGGTGGCAAGGTCATCGAGGTGCAGATCCGCAGCCGCGAGATGCACCAGCGTGCCGAGTGGGGTGTCGCTGCTCACTGGGCGTACAAGGACGAATCGTCGACACCCGACATCGACTGGCTGAACCGGATCATCGACTGGCAGGCCGACATCAGCGATCCGGCAGCATTCATGGAGAACCTGAAAACCGACCTCGAACAAGATGAGGTGTTCGTGTTCACCCCGAAAGGGAGGGTGGTCTCGCTGCCGGTCGGGGCTACCACGGTCGACTTCGCGTATGCAGTGCATACCGAGGTTGGCCATACCTGCATCGGTGCCAAGGTGAACGGACGATTGGTGTCGCTCAACAACACGTTGCGCAGCGGCGATACCTGCGAGATCTTTACGTCGAAACTCGAGTCGGCGGCGCCGTCACGTGACTGGCTGCAGTTCGCAGTATCACCACGCGCACGCAACAAGATCCGCCAATGGTTCAGCCGCGAGCGTCGGGTCGACATGATTGAAGCCGGGCGAGACGAACTCACCAAAGAGTTGCGCCGTGAGGCGTTGCCCGTCCAGCGAACCTGGAAAAGCGATTCGCTCAAGGCCGAGGCCGAAGCGAGCGGATACGCCGATGTCGAGAGTCTGCTCGCTGCGATTGGTGAGAACCACGTGTCGGCACGGTCCGTGGTCCAGAAACTGGCGCGCACCGGCCACGCGATCGACGACGTCCAGATCTCGTCGAGCGTGCTCAACCCCCGTGCCCCGCGTCGCAGTCGCGGTGCCGTCGGGGTGCATGTCGAGGGTCTCGATGACGTGTTGGTGCGCCTCTCGAAATGTTGTACCCCGGTGCCAGGCGACGACATCATCGGCTTCGTCACGCGTGGCCGCGGAGTGTCTGTACATCGATCAGATTGTGCGAATGCCGAGAGCTTGATGGTCGAGCAGGAGGCGCGCCTGATCGACGTCGAGTGGGACGGCGACCAGGCTGGCACTCTGTTTCGGGCGGGGGTCGAGGTTGTTGCGTTCGACCGGTCGAAACTGCTTCGTGACGTCGCCAACTCATTGAGTGAACATCACGTCAACATCGTGTCGTGCTCCACTCATACGGGTACCGACCGCGTTGCGAAGATGCGGTTCGAGTTCGAAATGGCCGACCCGTCCCACCTCGAAGCGGTATTGCGGACCATCCGGATGATCGACGCCGTCTACGACGCCTATCGGCTCGTGCCCGGCAAGGGTGGGTGATTCGGTCGGGCCCTTTCGGCGTTGGGCAAATCGCGGCGAGCCCGGCTGGGTCGGCCGGTAGGATCGCAGGCCGTGCCCGAGTTCCAAACCAGCCCCGGAATGCGCGACATCCTGCCTCCCGAATCGGCCCGTTGGCGTCGGTTTGTGCAGGTGTTCGCCGACGTCGTCGAAACTGCCGGGTACGGCTCGGTCATTTCGCCGCTGCTCGAGGACATCGCTGTGTTCCATCGTGTCGGCGATGCGACTGATGTGGTGACCAAGGAGATGTACGACTTTATCGACAAAGGTGGCCGCCACATTGCGCTGCGCCCCGAGCTCACAGCCTCGGTTTGTCGGGCATTCGTTCAACACCGGCCGTCGACGCCGTGGAAGGTGTGGTATTCCGGTTCACAGTTCCGGTATGAAAAGCCGCAACGTGGGCGCTTCCGGCAGTTCGACCAAGTCGGCATCGAGGTGCTTGGTGCCGACGACCCGTATCTCGATGTCGAAGTCATTTGGCTTGGCTGGCAGTTCTACCAACAGCTTGGACTACGGCAGGTGACCCTGCTCCTCAACTCGCTCGGCGAACCCGACGATCGGGCTCGCTATGTCTCGGCGTTGCAGGCGTATTTCGACGCCAACGTCGATGCGCTCAGCGAGGCAAGCCGAACGACGCTCGCCAAGAACCCACTACGCGTACTCGATTCGAAACGGCGCGAGGATGCACCTCTCATCCAGTCCGCACCGAAGATCGCCGACTTTTACAGTGAGGCCGCTGCCGCCCACTTCCAGGCTGTGCAGGACGGTCTGAGTCAAGTGGGTGTTCCGTTCACGATGGACCCCACACTCGTCCGCGGGCTCGACTACTACCGCCGGACAACATTTGAGTTTCAGGGTGGCACACTCGATTCCGCGCAGAATGCCTTGGGGGGCGGTGGTCGTTACGACGGCCTCGTCGAATCGCTCGGCGGCCCGCCCACAGCCGGGATCGGATTCGCACTTGGGCTCGATCGCACGCTCATCGCATGCGACGATGAGGGCGTGTTCCCCGCCGTGTCGGCCGGTGTCGATGTATTCGTCGTCGATACCACCGGCGGCAAGGAAGCGCTGCACATCACTACCCAACTTCGCGTGGCTGGAATCAGCGCTGACCGCGCGTACGACAACCGCAGTATGAAGAGCCAGATGAAGGGTGCCGATCGCAGCGGTGCGGCGGTTGCGGTCATCATCGGCTCGAACGAAATCGAACAAGGTGTCATCACCGTCCGTCCGCTGCGTGGCAACGACATCCAGTTCACCGTCGCCCGCCATGATCTCATCGAATCAGTGAAGAAAGTACTCTCATGACCACTACATCCATGCGTACCCATCAGTGCGGCGAGCTTCGCGCCGAGCACATCGGACAGACCGTCAGCTTGTGCGGCTGGGTTGCCACTCGGCGTGAGCACGGCGAGAAACTGGCATTCGTCGACATCCGCGATCACACCGGCGTCACCCAAGCGGTCGTCGACAACTCCGTTGACGTGCGCGCCGAGTATGTCGTCCGTGTCACCGGCACCGTGGCCGCTCGGCCGGGCGAGAACCTGAACGACCGCCTTCCCACCGGAGCGATCGAACTGCAGGACGTGGTGGTAGAGGTGCTCAATGCTGCCGAGCCCCCGCCGTTTCCGATCAACGAACGGGCCGATCAAGTCGCAGAGGGCACGCGTTTGCAGTACCGCTATCTCGATATCCGTCGCGAGCGGATGCAGAAGAACCTTCGTATTCGCGCCGCTGTCAACTCGGCGATTCGACGCTCGATGGAAGACCAGGGATTCCTCGAGATCGAGACACCGATGCTGGTGCCGAGCACGCCAGAAGGCGCACGCGAGTTCATCGTGCCGAGTCGCCAGCAGCCTGGGTCCTTCTACGCCTTGCCGCAGAGTCCGCAGCTGTTCAAGCAGTTGCTCATGGTGGCCGGCATCGACCGCTACTACCAGATAGCGCGCTGCCTCCGAGACGAAGATCTTCGTGCCGACCGGCAGTACGAGTTCATGCAACTCGATGCCGAGCTCAGCTTCGGCTCGCAGGACGATGTTTTCGAAGCCATCGGCAGCGCTGTCGTTGCTGCGGCCGAGGCTGCCGGTCAGCACGCCGGTGAGATCGTCAAGATCACCTGGCACGATGCGATGAACCGGTTCGGCATCGACAAGCCCGATCTACGGTTCGGCATGGAACTCGTCGATCTCACCGATGTTTTTGCCACCACCGGGTTCAAGGCGTTTGCAGGCGCTGCAGCCATCAAGGGTATCAATGCCACAGCGAAGGCCGAGGAGTACGGGCGTAACAAGCTCGATGCGATGACCGACAAGGCGAAGAAGATGGGCGCCAAGGGGCTGGTGTGGCTCAAGGTGGCGGCCGACGGCACGCTCGAATCGCCGGTTGCGAAGTTCCTGAGCGAGGGCGAGCAGGCAGCGGTGAAGGCAGCGCTCGAGGCTCAGCCGGGCGACCTGTTGTTGATCGTTGCCGATTCGTGGATGACCGCATGCGAGGTCCTCGGCACGCTACGTAACGATCTCGGGCGACCACCGGTTCACGAAGGTCCCTACCGTTTCGTCTGGGTCGTCGACTTTCCGCTGTTCATCGGTGTCGATGATGTCTCCGGCCGCCCGAAGCCAGGTCATCATCCGTTCACGCAGCCACACCCCGACGACCTGCATCTCCTCGAGATCGAACCGCTCAAGGTGCGCAGCCAGGCCTACGACTTGGTATTCAACGGTTGGGAGCTCGGCTCGGGTTCGATCCGGATCCACCAACCGGAACTACAAGCACGCATCTTCGGTCTACTCGGCATCTCGCCAGAAGACGCCGACCGTCGATTCGGGTTCTTCCTCAATCCGTTCCGCTACGGGGCACCACCCCACGGTGGGTTCGGCCTCGGGATCGACCGGTTGGTCGCGATCCTGGCCGGAGAGGAAAACATCCGTGAGGTGATCGCCTTCCCGAAGACCCAGTCGGGCATGGACCCGATGACCAACGCCCCGACGCCCGTCGATCCGAAGCAGCTGGACGACCTCGGTATCCGGGTGCTGCCACCCAAGGCCTGATTCGCTCTACCGTGCTCCGGCACGTCCCTTCCCCGCCTTCCCCCGTTCACATCAGCAGCGTTTGGTAGCTCGAGCCCCCTGAGGGGGGCCGTACCTACCAAACGCTTCGGACGAAGGGAGTCGGCATGGACCGATACCGATGGGCTGAGCGCCACGATGGACTGCTCACCGCTGAAATCATCCGAAAGAGCGGTAGCAGCCGCAAGCAACGTCAGCGCGATCGCGACCTCGCGCGTGTCCGGACCGTGCGCAAGGGGGTCGTTGCGGTCAACGGATCGCCTCGGTCGTGGCGCCAAGAGGCGCACGCCGTGTTGCTCTCATGCGGTGATGCAGTCGCGGCCTCCCACGGCACCGCCCAGAGGTTGCTGGACGGTGTCGAGATCCGCAGCTTGCGGAATGAGGATGCCTTCCACGTGATCGCGCCGCTGGCCCGAAAGGCAACTCGCGACGGTGTCGTTGGGCATCGATCGGGAACGCTCGACGATGGCGACATCATCACCCGAGGCGGGATTCCGATGACCTCTCCGCTGAGAACGGCGGTCGATCTCAGCGGCACCTTGAGCGACAAGGATCTTGGCTTGGTGGTCGACGACTTCATCCGTCGAAAGCTGATGACGCTGGTTGAGATGCGCGAGCGGTTGAATCGGACCCGGCCGGCGCCAGGGCGTTCAGTCGCTCGACTTCGGCGGGTTCTGGCGGCCCGACTTCCGGGCTACGACCCAGGCGAGAGTGAGTTGGAAGCACGTATCGCTCGACTGATCGATCAGGCCGGGCTTGCCAAGCCCACGCAGCAGCACCGGGTGCAGTTCGGCCGGGATCGGTACCGCATCGATTTCGCCTGGCCCGACCGCAAGGTGTATCTCGAGGGGAATGGCTTCGGATTCCACTCGTTGTCATCCGACCTTGATCGAGATGCCCGCCGGCAGAACCGCTTGGTGCTGGGTGGGTGGAGGCCGATCGAGATCACCTGGCGGATGACTGATACGGAAATCGTGAACACGATTAGGGCCTTTCTCGGACTCTGAGCCGAGCGTTTGGTAGGTCGAGCCCCCAATAGGGGGCCGTACCTACCAAACGCAGGGCTGTGGCGGGGGCTGTGGCGGGGCCGGGGTCACGGTCGGGTACGTTGGAGTGATGGCGAGTCAGAACTTCCGGGCCGGTGTTGTGGTCGTCGTACGCCACCCTCACAATGGGCGGATCCTGGCATTCGAGCGGGGTGACTCCCGTGGGAGCTGGCAGCTTCCCCAAGGTGGCCTCGATGCGGATGAAGACCCGATCGAAACCGCGTGGCGTGAACTCGAAGAAGAGACAGGCCTGCATGCCGAGCACGTGGAGGTGTGTGCCGAGTTTCCCGAGTGGGTGGCCTACGAGTGGCCGAGCGCGGTGCAGGCCGACGAACGCAATCGACACCCTGGCAGGGCAGGTGGTCAGCGACGCGGGCAGGTACAGAAATGGTTCCTGTTCGATGCAAAGGCCCCCGACATCACCCCTATCCCTGACGGGCGTGAGTTCGTGGCGTGGCGGTGGGTTGATCCCGAATGGTTGATCGAGCATGTCGTCGAATGGCGTCGCGATGCGTACCGCAAGGTGCTCACCAGTCTGTGAGTGACCTGTTCAGCGCTGCAGCCGAGCAGCATCTGCGCGCCCAGGCGCCGCTAGCGGCGCGCCTGCGGCCGCGCACGCTCGACGAAGTGGTCGGCCAAGAACACCTGGTCGGCCCGAATCGCCCCCTGCGACTACTTGTCGAGCGCGACCGCTTGACCAGTGCGATCTTCTGGGGCCCACCCGGCACCGGCAAGACCACACTGGCGCTTGCTGTGGCCGGCACTACTCGGCGGGCGTTCGAGCAGATGTCGGCCGTGACGGCTGGTGTGAAGGACGTACGCGAGGTCATCGAGCGTGCCCGTCAGCGACTAGGCGAACACGGTCGGGGTACGATCTTGTTTCTCGATGAGATACATCGGTTCTCGAAGGCTCAGCAGGATGCATTGCTGCCGGCTGTCGAGGACGGCACCCTCACCCTGATCGGCGCTACCACCGAAAATCCGTTCTTCGAAGTCAACCCCCCGTTGCGGAGCCGGAGTACGTTGTTCCGGCTGGAACCGCTCGATCGTCAGGCGATCGAACAGCTCGTGCACCGCGGGCTTGCGGCCGAAGGCACGACTGCAGAACCCAGTGCGATCGCGCTCTTGGTCGACCGCGCAGCGGGTGATGGGCGACAGGTGCTCACGGCCCTCGAGGTGGCGTGTGCGTTAGCCAAACCGGCGGAGGTGACCGAGCAACACGTCGAGGCAGCACTCGGCACCAGCGCGCTCCGATATGGACGCGACGATCATTACGACGTTGTGAGTGCGTTCATCAAGAGCATGCGCGGCAGCGACCCACAGGCAGCGGTGTACTACCTGGCCAGAATGCTCGAGGCCGGTGAGGACGCGCGATTCGTCGCGCGACGGATGATCATTTTCGCCAGTGAGGACGTCGGGATGGCCGATCCCCAGGCACTGCTCGTGGCCGTCGCTGCGGCTCACGCTCTCGAACATGTCGGCTTGCCGGAAGCGCAACTCAACCTCAGCCAAGCCGCAATCCACCTGGCTACATCCATGAAGAGCAACCGCGCCGCATTGGCGATCTGGAACGCGCGCAGCGACGTGCGCGACGGGGCCGTCGGTGAGGTACCGCCTCATTTGCGTGACGCCCACTACCAGGGGGCCAAGGTGCTCGGTCACGGTGCCGGCTACGAGTACCCTCATGATCATCCAACTGGCTGGGTGCCTCAGCAATATCTACCCTCCGAACAACTGTCGAAGCGGTACTACGAACCATCCGAACTCGGTAACGAAAAAGAGGTCAAACAGCGTATGGAGGGGAGAACACCATGACTGCCGGAGAGCTTGCCGTCGTGTTGGCGGCCGTGCTGTGCTGTATCGGGTTCGCAGCGTTGATCGTTGTACTGGTACGAGTGCTCGACACGTTGAAGTCGCTTCGTGCCGAGGTGACGTCGCTTCGTTCCGAGACAGGCCCACTGCTGATCGAGTTACGTGCGTCCACCGAGGCAGCGAACTCCACGATGGTCGAGGCCCGCGACGACCTCGACCGATTCGACAGGGTACTCGGGTCGGCCGAGGCCATCAGCGGTGCACTGGCGGGTAGCGCACGACTCGCCCGCGCCGCACTCAGCACCCCGGTGATCAAGACCGCTGCATTGGCCACCGGCACGGCGCGTGCGGTGCGGCGTCTTCGCGGACGGCAGCACCAGACCAAGCGACTCGAGACCAAGAGACTCGAAAGGAAACGGTCGGCATGATCAAGAGGCTCACTTGGTTCGTCGGTGGCCTTGCGGCTGGCGCGGTTGGTGCCGGAGCAGCGAAGCGCAAGGTCAAGAGCGTTGCGAGCGAACTCGCACCCGTACAGGTTGCAAAGCGAACGACCGATCGGGTGCGGCGGCGCGGCCACGACGTAGCTGAGGCGATGCGTGAAGGTCGCCAGGCGATGCGCGCGAAAGAGGCTGAACTCCGCGCTCGGCTGGACAGCCGCGCCACCACCTTGGCCGAGGAGCTTGACACAGGCGACGCAGTGTTCATCGATGGTCAACCGGTGGAACCCGGACAGGTGATCGTCTTACGACAGGTGCGCAACGAACGTAGCCTTCAGCGCCACAGGGCGTGAGCTGATGGCCGTAACTGGGCGGCTCCTCGACGAGTTGCGACAAACCCTCGGACCCGACCTGGTTCACACTGGGACGATCGAACTCGGCTTGTACGGACGCGATGCCTCCAACATCACCGGCTCGGCGGGAGTTGTCTGTTTTCCGACGAGTCGCGAGCAGGTTCGTGTAGCCATCGGTGCAGCAGTTCGCCACGGCGTGCCCTTTGTCGCTCGAGGGGCTGGAACCGGTCTGGCGGGTGGGGCTACTCCGGTTGACGACGCGATGGTGATCGTGCTCACGAAAATGAACCGAGTACTATCGATCGACACAGTCAACCGATTCGCCTGGGTCGAGCCCGGGGTGCTGAACCTCGACCTCACCCGGTTGGTTACCCCACACGGGCTGCATTTCGCGCCCGATCCGAGTAGTCAGCAGAGTTGCACAATCGGTGGCAACGTCGCCAACAACTCGGGCGGTCCGCACTGCCTAGCCGACGGGGTCACGTCGGCGCATGTGCTGGCAGTCGAGGTCGTGCTGCCCGACGGCGACATCGTGATGTTGGGCAGCGAGAGTGGCGAGGTTGATGGGTACGACCTGCGTGGCGCGTTCGTCGGCAGCGAAGGAATGTGCGGCATCGCCACGCGCATCTGTGTGCGGCTCACCCAGAACCCGCCGGCGGTGCGCACGATGTTGTTCGACTACGACACCGTCGACGCCGGAGCCCAGACCGTGAGCGCGATCATTGCTGCCGGCATGGTGCCAGCAGCGTTGGAGATGATGGACCAACTCTGTGTGAAAGCGGTCGAGGCGTACATCCATGCGGGCCTTCCAGTCGATGCCGCAGCGGTACTCCTGGTGGAAGTTGCGGGTCTACCGCACGGGCTCGAACACGATGTACAGCGGATCGTCGCGATCGCCAAAGACCACGGCTGCCGAACGGTACGCATTGCGCAGGACGAAGCCGAGCGGGCGCTGTTGTGGAAGGGCCGCAAGACTGCATTCGGAGCGATCGCCCGGATCAAGCCGAACTATTACCTCCACGACACAGTCGTTCCGCGTCGGCATCTACCCGATGTGCTTCGTCAGGTCTACGAGATTGCCGATCGGTATGGGATCTTGGTGATGAATGTGTTCCACGCCGGCGACGGCAATCTGCATCCGCTTTTGGTCTTCGACAAACGAGAGCCCGGAATGATGGAGAAGGTGCACGCCGCCGGCGACGAGATCGTTCGCGTGTCGGTCGCAGCCGGGGGGGTGCTCAGCGGTGAGCACGGCATCGGACTCGAAAAGCGCGACCTCATGCCGTTGATGTTCGCTCCGGCCGACCTCGCCGCCCAAGCAGCGCTACGCGCTGCATTCGATACCACGGGTCTGGCCAATCCCACCAAGGTGCTGCCGAGCCCGGCCTCGTGTGGCGACTCGCACCAGATCGTCGAGGGCGCATGGATCTGACGACGTTCGCGGCCGAGGTTGGCCGCGACAGTCCGGTGTGCGTCATTGGCTTGTCGACCCGGGGCGGTGGAGTGCCCGAGGTACGTTGGGTGAAAGCGCCGTCGGGTATCGAATGGATTCAGGCCGACGAGATGACCGCCTGCTGCGGGGCGGGTACGGCCGTCGATGAGTTGTCTGACGCACTTCGGGCTGTCGGTCAGCGCACCGTGTTGCCCGATGGCGGAACGGTTGGCGGCGCACTCGCCACGGGCCACAGCGGTATCCGTAGACTCGGCGATGGGCCGTTGCGCGATGTACTGCTGCAAGCCATCTATGTCGCGGCGACAGGTGAGGTGGTCAAGGCCGGCGGGCCGACCGTGAAGAACGTCAGCGGGTTCGACGTCTGCCGGTTGCTCGTTGGCTCACTCGGTACGTTGGGGTTTCTCGGCGAGGTGATCGTGCGCACGCGACCGCTGGCCCAGCATTCCGAGTGGTTTGCGGCAGAGGCTAATGATCCGGGACCCGTGTTTGCCGCTCTGTACCGTCCGGTCAGCGTGTTGTGGGATGGGTCCACGGTCTGGGCATTACTCGAAGGTCATCCAGACGATGTGGCCGAGCAAGCATCGGCGGCCGGGCTGTTCGGTGCTACCGGTCCGCCCCCGATGCCTGGTGGTGCCCGACGACTGATCGCCCCGTCCGCGATTGCATCGCTGCCCGAGAGTTCGCGTGGTGCCGCGTTTGTGGCGGAGGTGGGTATCGGTGTGGTGCATCTCGCCGAGTCTGCAGCGCTCCCCACGTCGAGGTCGCCTATGTCGTCGGCCCACGTACAGAACCGGATCAAGGCACAGTTCGACCCGACCGGCCGGCTCAACCCGGGGGTCGTCGTTGGCTGATCGAGCGTTCGTTGTCGAGCGGCCGGGCAGCATCGAGTTGGTCACCTCAGTGGCGAAATCAGCGGCCCGGGCATGGGGGCTTGCGGTGCCGCAACTGCTTCGCGTTGGCATGAACGCGCTCTTCACTGCCGGAGACGACGTGGTGTTGCGGGTAGGACGGCCAACGGCGGAACCGGACGCGGCGATCTGGTTGGCTGCGCTGCTGCACAACTGTGGCGTGCGCGTTCCGCGCATGCTGAGCAAAGTGGCATACGTGGAAGGCCCGTTCGCGGTCTACGCCGTGGCACGTCAGCACAGTGTGGGCCGTATCGACTACGGCGAAGTTGGCTCCCTCGTTGCCCGGGTGCATTCCATTGACCCCAGCGTGGTGCCGAGCGAGTATCCGATGCCATCATGCTGGTCGTTCCCGTGGTGGCAGTTCGAACGGCTACTGGCCGAGGTGGGTGACATGGTCGATTCGCGTGCCCGCTGTGGCATCGAGGAGGCGATCGCCCGACATGCATTGACCATCGGTAGACCACCCGAGCGGCCGGTGCTGTGCCACGGGGACGTCCATCCGGGCAACGTGATCCAGACTGATGCCGGAGTGGTGCTGTTGGACTGGGACCTGCTGTGTCTCGGCCCGCCGGCGTGGGACCATGGCCCGTTGATGACCTGGACCGAACGGTGGGGAGGCGAGCCGGCGGTGTACGAGTCATTCGCAGTCGGCTACGGACGCTCGATGCGCGGTGATCCGGTTGCGGAGGCCGTGGCCGAACTTCGCCTCGTTGCTGCGACGCTGATGCGTCTGTCGGCTAGTCGGCTGGACCCAACCGCGGGTGATGAAGCCGAACGGCGGTTGCAGTGGTGGCGCGGCGACGATGATGCCCCGATGTGGCAGGCGGTATGAGCCGCGTTGACGGCCCGCCTATCCTCAACCAACGTGGCGTCGTGCACCATGCCGATCAACTCGGCTGGCAGCGCGGACAGTAGTAGCACGGTCGGCCGGCCAGTTTGACCGTTTGGATCGGTGTTCCACAACGAAGGCAAAGGTCGCGGTGGTAGACGTATGTGGCCTCGCCGCGACGAAGCCGGCGGTTGGAGGACACGCCGAGTTCACGTCGGTCGACGGTGACGATCCGGTTGTCCTTCACGCCTTTACACAGCATCGATACGACCGTTCCCCAGAGCGTGACGAGTTCGTCCGGCGATGTGTCGCGCCCACGACGCGACGGGTGCAGGCCGTTGACGAACAGCGCCTCCGCTCGGTAGACATTGCCGACGCCGCACAACACCGATTGGTCGAGCAACAACGCTCCGAGTGCCTGCCCACTCCGGCTGATCCGTTCGATCGCTCGGGCTGGCTGCGCATCGCTGCGCAGCGGGTCCGGTCCCAACCGATCGACGATGGCATCTCGCTCGGACGCGGTGAAGATTGCACACGCTGTCGGACCCGCGAGGTCGATGACCGACGAAGTGGTGCTCAGTCGCATCCGGACCGCACCGACGGGTACCGGTTCCGCCTCTCCAATGGTCAGCTTCTGTACTCGGAACCTGCCGAACAGTCCGAGGTGCACGTGGCCGACGTAGCCAGACCGCCACCACAGGAACAGATGTTTACCGTAGGCCTCGATCCGGTCGAGCACGTCGCCGTCTACCAGCGCGGCATCGGCGGAGAAGCGTCCTTGCGGTGACGAGACCGATACCGACCGGCCGACCAGCAGTTTCGCGTGGTCGCTGGCGATGCGGTGGATGGTATGTCCCTCTGGCATGGCGGAAAGGGTAGTGACTGCCCTGCCGCCACAGCTACGGTGACGGTCGCCGTGGACCTGCACATCGACTCAGACGAACTTGCCACCTGCGTGAGTTGCGGGTTGTGCCTCCCGCACTGTCCGACGTTTCGGGTCACTGGAGAAGAAGCGTTATCGCCGCGGGGGCGAATCGCCGCGATGCGCGCCGTCCAACTGGGTGACGCGCCAGTGGACGACTCGTTCGTCCACTTCATGGAGACGTGCGTGCAGTGCAGGGGCTGCGAGCCGGCCTGCCCCAGTGGTGTCCCGTACGGCCGGTTGATCGAGGCCACTCGTTCCACGCTGGCATCCCAGCGGCGGATCACGCCGTGGTGGCAGCGCCTCGGGTTTCGGGTGCTCCAGCGTCACCGCCTGTTATTGGCCGGTTCGTCTGTGCTCGCACTCGCCCAACGCGCGCATCTGATACCCACTCGGCTCGGTTTGTCGAAGCTGCCGATTCGCCGGCCCCGTTCACTTGCGTCAACCGGTGGTGACGTCTGGCTGTACACCGGCTGTGTGATGGATGCGTGGCAGCGTGACGTGCACGTCGCCACAGCGCAGGTACTGACAGCGGTCGACGTCACCTTTGCGCTGCCGGGTCGGGGCGGTGGATGCTGTGGAGCGCTGCACGTGCATGCCGGTCTCCACCACGAGGCGCAGTCGTTGGCAGTCTCGGTGATGGCATCGATGCCCGGTGACAAGCCGATCCTCGTGAACTCGGCAGGGTGCGGCGCAGCGATGAAGGAATACGGGCGCCTGCTGGGGACCGCCGAGGCGGCGGCGTTTTCCAACAGGGTGCTCGACATCCATGAGTTCGTGGCCGAACGTATCGACCTGCTCGCACCACAGCGAAAGGTTGGACCCGTGATCGTTCAAGACCCATGCCATCTCCGTCACGTGCAGCGAACGCATCTTGCCGTGCGAGCGGTACTCGGACGTGTGGCCGACGTGATCGAGCTTGACGACGACGGGCTGTGCTGTGGTGCGGGCGGCGCCTACTCGGCGTTGGAGCCGGTGCTTGCGGCCCAGATCCGGCAACGCAAGGTTGCAGCGATTGCCCGGGTTGGAGATCACGTGGTGGCCAGCGCCAACCCAGGCTGCTCGATGCATCTCGCTGCTGTCGGGGTACGCGCCCGACATCCGATGTCGATCCTTGCCGAGGCGCTATGAGCAGCCCGCATGATGATCTGGCGGAACAACTCGACGACATCGTCGCAGAACTCGACGACCGTTGCTTCACCCTGCTGCGTGAGGCATCGTCGGCGGGGGCCGGGCGTCCGGTGGAAGACAAGCGACTCACGCAAGCGCGCCGTGCGGTCGAAAAGGCAGCCCACCTACTGCGCTCGGTCGCGGTGGTGTCAGCGCTCGACGAAGCTGTTCAGCGTGTCGATCAGCGCGCGTAGCTCGCCGTAACCGTGCCTGGCGAACACAAAGCCCACGCGATGCAGATTGAGCACGTCGTTGTCGCGTCGTTCTGGCTCGAATGGATCGACGCGCATGATCGTCCCCCTCTTGCAGAGGTGACCGAACCGCGTGTTCAAGGTCTGAAGCTGTGTATCGGTGACCGGGTTGCGGACGCGGAGCACGAGCAGATTGCCGACGTACCGCATCGAGTCGTAGTTGGCATAGAACCGGAGGATCTCGTCAACGGCCACAGAGCATTGGTCGGTGACGAGGTACAGACCGGTATCGGCAGCAGCAACAAGGCCCCGCTTGACCAGTTGTTGTTCGATGAAGTCGTGCACCGTCTCCCAGTAGGGGTCGCCCGGCGTGTCGAGCAACACGATCGGAACCGGAACACCCTTGCCGGTCTGGGTGAGCGTGAGCAGCTCGAACGTCTCGTCGAGGGTGCCGAACCCACCGGGCAGGCATACGAATCCCTTGCTCTCTTTGATGAGCATCAGCTTGCGAGTGAAGAAGTACTTCATGCTGACGTACTTCGCGTCGCCGGCGATCACGTGGTTCGCCCCCTGCTCGAACGGTAGACGGATCTGCACCCCGATTGATCGATCGCGCCCCGCCCCTTCCATCGCAGCCTGCATGATCCCGGGGCCAGCGCCCGTGACCACCATCCACCCGGCATCGGCGAGGTGCTCAGCGACTTCTCTTGCCTGCTGGTACAGCGGATCGTCAGCGATGGTGCGCGCACTGCCGAACACCGATACTTTGGAAATCTTGCTGTACGGCGTGAACATCTCGAACGCGTCGCCCAACTCTTTGATGGCCGACGCGGCGATCTTCAGGTCGATCGTGGCGGGTTGTTGGACCAACAGCTCGGCTGCTGCAATGAGCAGTTTCTCTGCAAGTCGGCGATCGCGTTCCAAGGGCAACGCATCGAGGAGTTGCTGCAGCAGGTCGAGTACTGGCCGAGGAAGCGAGTGGTCGTACACGGCGAGGTTTGGCTTCTGTCAGCTGGCGCGCAGCTCGATTGCCTTCGCGTCGAGCGCTCCGAGCAGCTCATCGAAGCTCTTCTGAAAGCTCGACACTCCGTCACGTTCCAGTTTCGCGGCAACGTCGTCCAGATCGATTCCTGCGTCGGTGAGGCCGTTCCACGCAGCGTGGGCGATGTCGAGATCGGCGTCGATGCGGCGGGCCAGACGGCCATGATCGGCAAACGCCTCGATCGTGGCGTCGGGCAACGTGTTGACCGTGTCTGGTCCGATCAATTCGTCGACGTACAACGTGTCGGGGTAGGCCGGGTTCTTCACCGATGTGCTGGCCCAGAGCGGGCGTTGCACCACCGCACCGCGTTCGGCCAGGGCATCCCAGCGGGGGCCGCTGAACGCTTGTTGGAACAATTGGTAGGCAAGCTTGCCCTGCGCCACGGCGGCCTTACCGCGCAGGGCGAGGGCCTCGGGCGAACCGATGGTGTCAAGGCGTTGGTCGATTTCGGTGTCGACGCGACTGATGAAGAAGCTGGCCACGGAGGACACACCCGACAGGTCTGCACCGACCACCTTCGAGTATCGCTCGAGGCCGGCAAGGTAGGCATCCATCACCTTCTGGTAACGGTCGAGGCTGAAGATCAACGTGATGTTGATGTTGCGACCCTCGGACACCATCTGCTCGATCGCCGGGAGGCACTCTTGCGTGCCCGGGATTTTGATCATCACGTTGGGCCTGTTGATCCGCTCGTCGAGTAGGCGCGCCGCGATCTCGGTTCCGGGCCCATCGAGCGCAAGGCTCGGATCGACCTCGACGCTCACGAATCCATCGCGGCCCGCGCTCTCGTCGTACACCGGCGCAAACACATCGAGTGCCCCGTTGATGTCGGCCAATACCAGCGCCCAGTAGTCGTCGATGATCGGCCCGTCGTCGACGGCGAGAGTCCTGAACTGCTCGTCGTATTCGGCCGAACCTTGAATCGCCTTCTGGAAGATGGTCGGATTGCTGGTCAGACCGCGGATACCTCGTGCCGCCAAGCTCTGCAACTGGCCGGATGTGATGTAGCCACGCTTCAAGTTGTCGAGCCAGGGGCTCTGGCCAAACTCGTGATACAGGTGCTGCAGACGTTCCATCGTCATACCTTTCCGTTTGCAAGTGCAGTGGCGCGAGCCACTACATGATCGACGTTGATGCCGAGTTCGTGGAGCACGACGTCGCCGGGTGCGCTGGCACCGAACCGGTCGATGCCGATCGAGTCGTCGGCGTAGCGGGCCCATCCGAATGTGGTGGCGGCCTCGACAGAGAGCACCGGCACACCGGCGGGGAAGACCTGCGCCCGATATGTCGCGTCCTGAGCTTCGAATCGGTCCCACGACGCAAGACTCACCACCGAGGCCGCAATCGCGTTGGTGGCGAGTTGCTCGGCGGCGGCAACGCACAACGCGACCTCGCTACCGGTGGCGACCAGCACCACTGCGGGGTTGGAGACTGCTCGCACGATGGCACCGCCTACGGCGACAGCGCTGCCGTCGGTGACGACCGGGATGGCCTGGCGCGAAAGCACCAGAACGGTCGGTCCATCGTGTTCGACACACACCCGCCAAGCAGCGGCGGTCTCGTTGGCATCGGCAGGACGGATGACCTGGAGATCTGGGATGGCGCGCAGCGTAGCCAAGTGCTCGACCGGCTGATGTGTGGGGCCATCTTCGCCGACGCCGACCGAATCGTGGGTGAACACAAAGACGACCTTGGCCCGACTGATCGCGGCAAGGCGAACTGCCGGACGGGCATAGTCGACGAACACGAAGAACGTGCCGCCCGCGGGCAGGATGCCGCCATGTAGCGCCATGCCGACCATCGCCGAGCCCATCGCGTGCTCACGAATGCCGTAATGCACCTGGCGACCGCCCGGGAACTGCTGTGACTGCGGCTCGGCGCCGGTGAGCTTTGTCCCCGTGTTTCCGGTGAGGTCGGCGGATCCGGCTACGAATGAAGGAACCAGCGCGAGCGTGGCATTGAACGCCTTTTCGATCGCGACCCGCGTGGCGACCTTGTCGCCCTGCGGCCAGGTCGGTAGGGCATCGGTCCAGCCGGGCAGGCCGGTTGCCGCCCATGTCGCGTCCCACACGGCGCGGTCGACGGAACTCGCTGCGAAACGTTCCAACCACTCGCCACGGAAGGCGGCGCCCCGACCTGCGGCGTGTCGGCGGATGCCCTCGACCAGGTCGGCCGGTGCCCAATACGGCTCGTCGGGAATGCCCATCACCGCTTTGGTACGGCTGACCTGCTCGACAGTGAACGGATTACCGTGGGCATGCGGGTTGTCGGTGAGGTCGGGGCTGGGATGGCCGATATGGCTCCGCAGAATGAGCAGGCTCGGCCGATCGGTGACGGCCATCCCGAGGCGGATGCCGGCCTCGAGTGCATCGAGATCGTCGGCCACCTCGCCGAGATGTTCGACGTGCCATCCGTACGCCTCGAATCGTTTGCCGACATCGTCACTGTAGGCGAGCGCCGTGTCGCCATCGATGGTGACGTGGTTGTCGTCGTAGATGCACACAAGTCGACCCAGGCCGAGATGGCCGGCCAACGACGCTGCTTCGTGGCTGACGCCTTCCATGAAGCAGCCGTCCCCAGCGATGACGAAGGTGTGGTGGTCGACCAGATCGCTACCGAACTGGTCGCGCAAGATTCGCTCGGCCACAACCATTCCGACGGCATTGGCGAAACCCTGCCCGAGCGGGCCGGTGGTGACCTCGATCCCGGCGGTGTGGTGCACTTCGGGGTGCCCGGGAGTGGCCGAACCCCATTGACGGAAGGCCTTGATGTCGTCGAGTTCGAGGCCATACCCATTGAGATACAGCAGCGAGTACTGCAGGATCGATGCATGACCGTTGGAGAGCACGAATCGGTCACGATCCGGCCAGTGCGGATCGGCCGGGTCGTGGTTCATCACCCTGCTGTACAGCACGTGGGCGAGGGGAGCGAGTGCCATTGCCGTGCCTTGGTGCCCGCTCTTGGAGTAGAGGGGGGCGTCCATCGCGAAACCGCGGATGAGCGAGATGGCCTGTAGATCGAGTTCTTCGCTGAGAGACGGCACAGCCGAGACTGTACCCGTAGTTGCGTGGCTCTGGAACCGGTTGTCAGTCGACTGGCGGTAGCAGCGTGAACGGTACGAGATGCCAGGCCCCGCGATCGATACGGCAGTGAGCGAAGATCTGTTCATACTCGGTGAACTCGAGTTCGCCGCGCACCAGCCGATACGTGAACTTGCCGGGGTCGACGGTGAACGGGCTGACGTTGCGGGCCACCTGTTCATCGGCTTCGTCTCGTCCCTTGCGGAACACGACTTCGAACACGCCGTTGCCGGGCTCGTCATGGTCGCACGAGATGAGCGCGACCAGATGTGGTGAGACGGTGACCGGTACGGGCGTCGGCGCCGCCATGGAGAACATCGCACCCGTGAGGTCGATGCGAGTTGACGGCCCCGGAGCCTGACGCATCTCGAAGTTCTCGACGAAGAGCGCTGACACGATCTGCATGTCGGCGAGGGTAGCGCCGGCGTTGGTCAGTTGGTCAACGAGCAGCGGTGCCGCCGACCCAGACCTGCTCGACATGCAGGTCTGCATCGAGGCCCACCAGATCGGCGCGCAGCCCGACACGGATGTCGCCGCGGTCATCGAGACCGAGCAGTGTTGCCGGCCGTGTGCTGGCGGCGTGTACCGCTGTGTGGAGGTCGATTCCGGCTTGTTCGACACACACCCGAATTGCGCCGTCCATGGTAATCGCGCTACCGGCCAACGTGCCGTCGTCGAGCCGTGGAGCACCGTCGCGGAACTCGATGCCGATGTTGCCGACGTGGCCGATGTTGCAGGCTGTCCCGGATCGCCACGCAACGGCGTCGGTGACCAGCACTGCCCGGTGCCCGAGCGCGCCGAACGCCAAGCGGATCATCCGGGGGTGGACATGAACCGCGTCGGCGATGATCGAAGCGCTGATCTCGGCATCGGTGAGCGCGAACGCAGCGACGCCTGGATGTCGGTGATGTAGACCGCTCATGCCGTTGAACAGGTGTGTGGTCATTCGTGCACCGGCGTGGACACACTCGAAAAACTGAGCCTCGTCGGCCGTGGTATGACCGAGCGATACGAGGATCTGACGGTCGACCAGCATCCGGATCGCATCAGCGGCACCGTGCAGCTCCGGGCCCATCGTCACCATCGTGACGATGTCGGGGAGGTCGGCGAGCCAGTCGAGATCAATCGGCGAGACGAACTCCCTACGGTGCGCGCCGGGAGCACCGCCAAGAAATGGCCCCTCAAGGTGAACGCCGACGAGACTCGGTCGTGGACCTTCGTGGCTTGCGTCGCCTTCGTGGCTTACACCGCCTTCTTGGCCCCCTCGGCGTGCTGCATGAGTTGCGCGTGCAAGTGGCCGGGCGTAGTGACCGAGCGGGGCGGAGATAAGTGTCGGGCACCATGAGGTGACACCCTGGGCGATGAGCAGACCGTCGAGGTCGTCCCAGTCGTGCCCCTCTGCCGTTGCCACGTCGATGGTGTCAATGCCGTTCACCTGGAGGTCGACGAAGCCGGGTACCAGGATCTGCTCTGAGATGTCAGCCGCCTGGTCGTCGAGAGGTTCGATCCCTGTGATCACGCCCCACTCGCAGTGCACCGCCGACGGCCCGAGCCAGCCCGCAGCCGTGTACACCCTGGTCGCCCGGATGACAGTACGGGCGGGAACGGCAGCGGCGATGCTGGTCACATCGACGAACACTAGTGCTGCGCCGCTGAAGTTGGCTGAACGTCGGGGTCGACTAGTTCCAAAGGACTCTCTCCGATGGGTTACAGGCAGAATCTCGTGGCGTTTGGCGTTTGGCTGTCATCGGCAGGCTGTCGCAATATGTGGGTTGGGTTGGCGGTACCCGGTCCCGGTCCCGATCCCGGCCGTGCGGTCGCGCTGCAGCGTGAACGTTCGTTGCATGACAGGCGGGGGTGGTGAAAGTCTGGATCAGCGACCACGACCGCTGTGCGGGCAGGATCGCGTCGACTTTGATCTCGCCAGCGCCGATAACTCGACGCGACTCCTTCCGGAAAGGCGTAGCGGGCAGGATCGCGTCGACTTTCATGTCGCCAGCGCCGATAACTCGACGCGACT
>JANYDH010000197.1 GCA_025359865.1 Actinomycetes bacterium
GTGAAGGTGGCCGTACCGTTGGCGCCGGCCGCGTCACCAAGATCATCAAGTGACCGGACGGAACTGAACATGGCACAGAGCAGCATTCGCATCCGCCTCAAGGCATTCGATCACGAGATCATCGACCAGTCGACTCGCAAGATCGTCGAGACGGTGACCCGTACCAACGCAACCATCCGTGGTCCCATCCCGTTGCCGACCGACAAGCACCGCTACACGGTCATCCGCGGACCGCACATCGACAAGGATTCACGTGAGCACTTCGAGATGCGTGTCCACAAGCGTCTGATCGACATCATTGATCCCAACGCGAAGACCATCGACAGCTTGCAGCGCATTGAGTTGCCGGCGGGTGTCGACATCGAAATCAAGATCCAGTCCAGCTGAGCTCAGCCGGAGAAATTGGCTAGGAAGTCCGACCGTTGGCGTTTGGTTGCTGCATACAGCATCTGAACGCCAAAGGTCGGACTTTTCCGGTAGACAAGAGGGATCGACGACGACGACGCTTTCCCGCTCGAACCCGCACCGCTTGCGCTGCCAGTGTTCCCCCCGCCGCGGGGTGCGAGTGCGAACGAACTGACGTTGCTGGAGTTCGACCCCGACGAATTCTCCGCCGTTGACGTAGTGCCCGAGAAACAGCGCGAGCGTGGCCGTCGACCGGGTCGTGCGTGGGTCTTGCTCACCGTGTGCGCGGCATGGCTGAGCGGCATGGGCGGTGCCTTCGTGGGTACCTATCTTGCCAATCGGCGTGACGACCCACCACACCGCCCATCGTCGCTCGGCGTCGTGGTGGCCCCGCCCCGCGACCAGGAGTATGGGCCCATCGACGTCGCCTCGGTCAACGCGGTGGTCGGCGCAAGCGTTGTGGCGATCCAACGCGTGATCGCCGACGGTCCGCTTCAAGGCGAGTCGTTCGGAACCGGCGTGATCATCACCACCGATGGCGAGATCCTGACCAACGCACACGTCGTCGCCGACGCCAAGACAGTCAATGTGCGTCTTGCCGGCGAGACCGAGCCACGTCTCGGCGCCGTCGTTGCGCGCGACGCGGCCAACGATCTTGCGCTCATCCGTGTCGATGCAGTTGGTCTCACTGCGGCCACGTTCGCCGCGGTCGGCAGCGTGCGAATCGGCGACGAAGTGGTGGCCATCGGGTACGCCCTCGATCTTGATGGCGACCCATCGGTCACTCGTGGCATCGTGTCCGCACTCGACCGCACGCTGAACACCGACGGCGGGGCGTTGAATGGGATGGTCCAGACCGACGCGGCTATCTCGTCCGGCAACTCCGGCGGCCCGCTCGTCAACGCTGCAGGTGAGGTGCTGGGTATCAACACCGCCGTCGCTACCAGCAGCTCCGACACGGCGGCAAACAACGTCGGCTTTGCCATCTCGGTCGAGCGGCTGCTCGCGGAGATCGACCGACTGCGTAGCTCATCCGACGGTGCACCGCTCGTCGAGGGATACCTCGGGGTCTCGCTCGATCAACGTCACGACGGCGGCAGCGGTGCGCTCGTCACCGGGGTCGAAACGGGTTCGCCGGCCGACATGGCCGGGTTGAAGACCGACGACGTTGTGACGGCAGTAGACGGTGAGATCATCAACGGCCCGTCCGATCTGGTGGCCACCATTCGCAATGTCGCCCCAGGAACCACCATCAAGCTCACTGTGGTGCGTGATCGCGACCGGAAGGAACTCGACGCCACCCTGGTCGAGCGAGCAAAGACCTGAGCGCGCGGCTCAGATCCACTGGAAGAAGACCAGCTCCAAACCTGAAGGGTCGAGAATACCAAAGCTGCGGTGGCCCCACGGCTGATCCGCGAGCGGCCTGGTGATCTCGACGTTCGCAGCTCGCAGCCGCTGGTGTAGCGCTGCTACATCGGGGTCTTCGATCGAGACGAACATGCCGCTGACCGTTTCCACTGGATCACCCGTCGACGGTGCTTCCATCAGTTCGATCCGGCCGACATCGCCGTAGCCGAAGATCCGGCCCCTGCCGCCTTCGTCCCATTCACGTGTGACGGGCCATCCCAGCAAGGTGCCGTACAGGTAACACGATTCGTCGAAGTTGTCGGTGACACGAACGATCCGGAGTTCCATCTCGCCGACCCTACCGACCGCTTCGTAGTGTGCGCCCATGGAGCACCGTGATGCACACTTGGACACACAGCCAGACGCGCTCGACGTACACCTTGGTGGCAAGCGGCCGTTCGGCTACAACTACTGGCCGCTCCCGCAGGACGATCCGGGGGTCGAGATTCCTCGTGAGCCGATCCGCCTGGTCAGCCCAGACGGCGCGCTTGTTCGCGGCACACTCTGGACTCCTCCTGGCGGAAAGCCGTGGAAGACAGCAGTCATTCTGTCGCATCCCCGTGGAGACTTCAGCGTGCACTACGCGTGCCCGCTGCTCGCCGCGGCGGGTTACGCAGTGTTGGGGTTCGGCACGCGCTATCAGAACAACGACACCGACTGTTTGCACGAGAGTTGCATCGTCGATGTGCAGACGGCCTACGACGAGATGAAGCGTCGTGGGGCCGAGGCCGTGGTACTGCTCGGCAACTCTGGCGGCGGATCGCTGATGGCGCTCGCCAATGCTGAACTCGGTATCGGCGACGGCTGGATCGGGATGGCCGCGCACCCGGGCGAGGGGGTGT
Organism: Actinomycetes bacterium; assembly: GCA_025359865.1. Classification (GTDB taxonomy): domain Bacteria; phylum Actinomycetota; class Acidimicrobiia; order Acidimicrobiales; family Ilumatobacteraceae; genus VFMC01. The sequence goes on from JANYDH010000197.1 coordinate 2,655, forward strand.
TCATGCTGCAGGTGATCGACCCCAGCGTGGCCGACGAGTTGGATCCGTTCTCCACGGTCCCAGAGCTCGACATGTATCACCCCGACAACGGATGGAGGCCGTGGCCCGAGCCGTGCGAGTACGACACCGATTGGCTGGTCCGCTACCGCACCGCGCAGGTCGAGCGAGTGGCGCGGATTGACGCGATCGCGAAAGCGTCGATTGCCGATGCCGCCGATGCAGGCAACCGGTTGCGCGATGTCGACAAGAGCGATGTGGCGCCGTGGCGAGAACTACGTCGTCGCGCCGTGTTCACCAAGTACCTCACGATCTATCGCACGCTCGCAGATCCGGCGTACCTCGATCTGTCGATCGATCCGGACGAACGCCCGATGGGGTCGCTGTTCGCCTTTCCGGATCCGTTCGATGCCAATTACGGCCGGGGTGGTTTGGCGCGCACGATGACCGCTCGCGGCTGGTTGTCCACCTGGAGCGGGTTGTCGAGTCACGCCAAACTGGCCGACACCATGCCGCTGATCACCGTTCCGACAATCCTGGTGCACCCCACTGCCGACACCGAGATTCGGCTGTGGCAAGCCAAGGAGATCGTCGACAACGCCGGCGCGGCAGATACCACCTACGTCGAACTGAAAGGCGCCCCGCACTATCTGGAAGGGCACCGTCTTGAAGCCCTTGGCATCGTCGCCGAGTGGATGGCCAAGCGTTTCCCCTGATCAGGAGACCGGTTCGACTCTTGACGCTTAATGGCAGATGGGTACGGTGTCTGCCAGGTACCAACGACGATGAAACGACGATCAAACGACGATGGGGGTCGCACTGTGAAGTTCGGAGTGTTCTACGAGTTGCAGTTGCCCAAGCCGTGGCATCGCGACGATGAGTACGAGTTGTTCAACCACGCCCTCGATCAGGTCGAGCTGGCCGACAAGCTCGGCTTCGATTACGCGTGGGAGGTCGAGCACCATTTCCTCGAGGAGTACAGCCACTCGTCGGCGCCCGAGGTTTTTCTTGCCGCAGCGAGTCAGCGGACCAAGAACATTCGGCTCGGGCATGGCATCGTGCAGTTGACCACCAACCATCCGGCGCGTGTTGCCGAGCGTGTCAGCACACTCGACCTGCTCAGCCACGGCCGGGTGGAGCTTGGTGTCGGTGAGGGCAGCAGCGTTACTGAACTGCACCCGTTCGACCGTCGCTTTCGTGACAAGCGGGCGATCTGGGAAGACGCGATGCGCTGCCTGTTGCCGATGTTCTGGGAAGAGGGTTGGGAATATCACGGGGAGTACTTCGACTTTCCGTTGCGGAATGTGGTCCCGAAGCCCCGCCAGTACCCGCACCCCCCGCTGTGGGTTGCCTGTAGCCAGTTGGAAACGATCGAGATGGCTGGCCGCCGGGGGATCGGCGCGTTGGGATTCCAATTCGTCAGCGCTGAGGCTGCTCACGCGTGGGTGCACGCCTACTACAACTCGTTCACCAAGCGCCTTGATCTACTCGGGCCGTATTCGACCAACCCGAATATTGCCCTCGTCAGCCAGTTCATGTGTGCGCCGACCGATGAAGAGGCTCAGGCGCGCGCCGATGGCAGTACCTTTTTCCAGTTCGCGCTCCGGTTTTACAACGAGAACGGTCCGGTGGTGCCAGGCACGGTGAGCCTGTGGGACGAGTACCAGACGTGGAAGGAAGGCCCGTCGGGTCAGAAGGTGCAAAACGGAGGACTGGTCGGCTCGCCAGCCACCATCCGCGCCAAACTGCACCGGTTCGCCGAATCCAACGTCGACCAGATCATCTTGCTCAACCAAGCCGGCCGCAACCGTCATGAACACATCTGCGAGGCACTCGAGCTCTTCGCAACTGAAGTGATGCCCGAATTCCATGCGATGGAACCCGATCATCAGGCGTGGAAGTCAGCCGTGCTGTCCGGCGATCTTGAGCTCGATGAGATCGACACCGATCCGTACAACCCGATTGGCCTGCAATCAACGAAGTGGAAGCCGGGTGCGGCGGTCCCCGTCGCGGGTGCCTAGCCAGACCTCGGTATTGGGCTGCCGTGTGCAGTGTTGGGGGCAGTGTTGGGGAGCGGGTTGGTACGAGCGGGGCGGGCCGGTAGCGTTGCCCAGTCAATTTGCGTCCGTGTACGCCCTGGTCTGTTACTTCGGTAGCGCGTCGGGGAACCACACGGCAGCGACCAAACTCGGTGCTCTGCCGGTCTTTTGACCAGCGGAGCATTTGCGTGAATGGCGCCGGTATCAGCCGGCGACGTTCGAACGGTACCAGCCACATCGGTGCCGAGTAGGCAATCCATTGCCCGGTTTCCCGGGTCTGACGGAAAAGGCTGCCATCATGGCACTGAAAGCGATCGTTGGCGAGAAAGTCGCCATGAGCCAGGTGTGGGTGAACGACAAGGTCGTACCCGTCACCGTGCTCCGCGTCGAGCCTGCACGCATTGTCCAGGTCAAGACCCTCGAGCGCGACGGATACACCGCGCTGCAGGTCACCTACGGACACAAGGATGCGAAGAAGCTCACCAAGCCCGAGGCTGGTCACTTCGCGAAGGCGGGCGTCGAGCCCGGTCGTCGTGTTGTCGAACTGCGACTCGACTCGGTCGACGGGTTCGTTGTCGGCCAGGAGATCACGGTCGACCAACTCGTCGAGGGCCAGAAGGTCGACGTCACGGCGGTGAGCCGTGGTAAGGGTTTCGCCGGCACCATGAAGCGTCACAACTTCAAGGGCCAAGGCGCTAGCCACGGTAACCACAAGCACCACCGTGCTCCCGGCTCGATCGGGTCGTGCAGCTATCCCGGCCGCGTGTTGAAGGGCCTCAAGATGTCCGGTCACATGGGACATGAGCAGGTCACGACGCTGAACCTCGAAGTGGTTTCCGCCGATGCCGAACGCCACCTGTTGTTGGTGAAGGGCTCGGTCCCCGGCCCGAATGGCGGCGTGGTCATCGTCCGCAATGCAGTGAAGGGCAAGTGACATGGCAACCGTGACACTCAAGACTGTTGCTGGCAAGTCTGCAGGCGACCTCGAACTCGATGCCGATGTGTTCGGTATCCAGCCCAACGTGCCGGTGCTTCACCAAGTTGTCACCGCTCAGCTCGCTGCCCGCCGCGCTGGCACCCAGAGCACCAAGACCCGCGCCGAAGTCAGTGGCGGCGGCAAGAAGCCGTTCAAGCAAAAAGGTACTGGTAGCGCCCGCCAGGGTTCGACCCGCTCCCCGCACTTCAGCGGTGGTGGTGTTGCCCTTGGGCCCAAGCCGCGCAAGTACGACCAGCGCACCCCGAAGAAGATGATCAAGCTCGCGCTGCGCTCGGCACTGTCCGACCGTGCCGCCGAGGGCAAGATCGTCGTCGTCGACACGTGGGGCTTCGAGGCCCCGAAGACGAAGTCGGCCAAGGCTGCGCTCAGCTCGCTCGGTATTGATGGTCGCGCACTCGTCGTCATCGACCGCAACGACATCAACACAATCAAGAGCTTCATGAACCTCCCCGAGGTGCAACTCATCGAGCGTGCCGAATTGAATGCCTACGACGTGCTGTGCAACGAATGGCTCGTGTTTTCGAAGGCGACCCTGCCGACCAACGCGCCCGCACCAGCGGCCGCCGCCACTGAAACATCCGACGAAACATCCGATGAAACTTCCGAGGAGAGCGCGTCGTGAAGGATCCCCGCGACATCATCATCGCCCCCGTCGTCTCTGAGAAGAGCTACGCGCTCATCGAACGAGGCGTTTACACGTTCAAAGTGCATCCGAGCGCCAGCAAGCCCGAAATCCACGACGCAGTCCAGGCAATCTGGGGTGTGAAGGTGGTCAAGGTGAACACGCTCAACCGGGTCGGCAAGAAGACCCGTGCACGCAAGTCGAACCGCACCGGTTCAAAGCCCGATTCAAAGCGGGCCATCGTCACCCTGGCAGCGGGCGAAGACATCCCGCTGTTCGAGAACTGAGGACGCAGGTCATGGCCATTCGTTCCCGCAAGCCCACCAGTGCTGGTCGTCGTTTCCAGACGAGCTCCGATTTCTCGGAGATCACCAAGACGACGCCCGAGAAGTCACTGCTGACGCCCGCCCCGAAGACCGGTGGGCGAAATGTCTACGGTCGCAAGACCTCCCGCCATCGCGGTGGGGGCCACAAGCGCCAGTACCGCATGGTCGACTTCAAGCGTGTCAAGGACGGCGTCACTGCCAAGGTCGCCGCTATCGAATACGACCCGAACCGCACCTGTCGCATCGCGTTGCTGCACTACGCAGATGGCCAGAAGGCATACATCTTGGCGCCGAAGGGCCTCAACGTTGGTGCCCACGTGTCGAGCGGCCAGGGTTCTGACATCAAGCCGGGAAACGCACTTGCGTTGCGCTTCATCCCGGTTGGTACCGTCATCCACAACGTCGAGCTTCGCCCGGGCCAGGGTGGCCGCATTGCTCGTGCCGCCGGTATGGCCGTGCAGCTCGTCGCAAAGGAAGGCGACTATGCCACCTTGCGCATGCCGTCCACCGAAATGCGCCGTGTCGATATCAACTGTCGCGCAACGGTCGGCGAGGTAGGCAACAGCGAGCACGAGTTGGTCAAGATCGGTAAGGCCGGTCGCAACCGCTGGAAGGGCCGTCGTCCGCAGACTCGTGGCGTTGCCATGAACCCGGTCGACCACCCACTCGGTGGTGGAGAAGGCCGTACGTCCGGTGGTCGTCCCGCCGTGTCGCCGTGGGGTAAGCCCGAGGGGCGTACCCGCAACAAGAAGAAGCCGTCGCAGCAGCTGATCGTCCGTCGCCGTCGTAGCGGCAAGGGCCGTCGGTAAGGGTTAGGAGCAAACCACCATGTCCCGCAGCCTCAAGAAGGGCCCGTTCGTCGACGATCACCTGCTCAAGAAGGTCGACGTTCAAAACTCGACCGGTGAGCGCAAGGTCATCAAGACCTGGAGCCGTCGCAGCACCATCATCCCCGACATGGTCGGGCATACCATCGCCGTTCACGACGGGCGCAAGCATGTACCGGTGTACGTCACCGAGAACATGGTGGGCCACAAGCTCGGCGAGTTCAGCCCGACACGTACCTTCCGGTACCACGCCGGCCAGGAAAAGAACACGAAGGGTCGCCGCTAATGACTGGTCCGAAGCTGAACGAGAAGTCGTTCGTCGCCGGAGAGCGCAGCGGCACCAAGGCCAGCGCGCTCTACGTGCACACAGGCGCATGGAAGGCCCGTGTGGTGTTGAACCTCATCCGCGGTCTGCCGGTCCGCGCCGCCGACGAGGTTTTGCAGTTCACCGACCGTGAAGTGGCCATCACCATTCGCAAGGTGCTCGCCTCCGCTGTTGCCAATGCAGTCCACAACGACGAACTCGATGCCGAAGAACTGTACGTCAAGGCGTGTTTCGCCGACGAAGGCCCGACCCAGAAGCGCTTTACGCCACGTGCCCGTGGTCGTGCAGGCCGCATCAAGAAGCGCTCATGCCACATCACCATTGTGGTGGCCCGCCTCGACGATGACCGATTGGAAGTCGTCCAGGCCCGTGAGGCTAGGCGTACTGCTGCTGGCCGCCGTCGCGGAGCCGCCACTACTGGAGTTGCCTCTCGTCGCGCCCGTGTCGAGCGCAGCCGTGCTCGCGCCACCGGCCTGAAGGACGGCGATACGGTCGACGAGGCATTGGTCGACGAGGCATTGGTCGACGATCAGGTCGATGATCTGACTACGACCGAGGTCTCCACCGAGGCAGAGTCCGACTCGGCCGAAGCTGCCGAAGCTGCCGAAGTTGCCGAAGCTGCCGAAGTTGCCGAAGCTGCCGAAGTTGCCGACGACAAGCCCGCCACCAGCACCGACGACGAGCCCGCCGCCGACGAGGAGACCAACTGACATGGGCCAGAAGATCAACCCGTACGGCTTCCGTTTGGGTATCACTACCGAGTGGAAGAGCCGTTGGTTCTCCGAGCGCGACTACAAGGCGTACCTCACCGAGGACTGGCAGATTCGCCGTGCGCTGATGCAAAAGCTCGAGACCGCTGCAGTGAGTCGGATCGAGATCGAGCGCACTCGCGACAAGGTCCGCATCGATATCCACACCGCGCGTCCGGGCATCGTCATCGGCCGGCGGGGCGCTCAGGCCGATGAACTGCGAACGCTGCTGACCAAGATCACAGGTAACCCGAAGGTTCAGCTGAACATCGTCGAGATCAAGACTCCCGAGCTCGACGCTGCGCTCATCGCCCAAGGCGTGGCCGATCAGCTGGTCAATCGAATTGCATTCCGTCGTGCCATGAAGCGTGCCGTGCAGAACGCGCAACGTGCTGGCGCACTCGGTGTGCGCGTGCAGTGTTCAGGTCGCCTCGGCGGTGCCGAGATGAGCCGTACCGAGTGGTACCGAGAAGGTCGCGTACCGTTGCACACACTGCGCGCCGACATCGACTACGGCATGCGCGAAGCCAAGACATCCAGCGGACGCGTCGGTGTCAAGGTGTGGATCTACAAGGGCGACATCGTGCCGTACAAGGCGCTGGCCGACGACAAGATCACCCGTGAAGCAGCGATGGCAGTCGGCGAGACCTCCGGCGATATCGCTCCCCGCAAGGTCGTGTCCTCGGTCGCTCCCCGCAAGGTGGAAGATGCTGAGCCCGATTTGTCGCCTTTGCTGAAAGAAGCTGATCCCGAGCTCGAGAAGTTGCTCGACGAAGAAGAAGACATCGCCCGGCGCACCACTGACGGGCATGAAGCTCCACACTTCCGTGGGGAGGACTGACCACCATGTTGATGCCACGTAAAGTCGCACACCGCAAACACCACCGTGGCCGGATGACCGGCCTGACCAAGGGTGGATCCGAATTGGCCTTCGGCGAATACGGAATCCAAGCGCTCGAGCCAGGCTGGCTGAGCGCCCGCCAGATCGAGGCCGCACGTATTGCCATGACCCGCGCTATCAAGCGTGGTGGCAAGGTGTGGATCAACATCTTCCCGGACAAGCCCGTTACGAAGAAGCCAGCCGAGACCCGCATGGGTTCTGGCAAGGGCAACCCCGAGTTCTGGGTGGCAGTCGTCCGCCCGGGTCGAGTGCTGTTTGAGTTGTCGTACCCCAATGAGGAGACGGCGAAGGCTGCTCTCGCCAAGGCGATCCAGAAGCTGCCGATCAAGGCTCGCATCATCACCCGCGAGGAGACGTTCTGACATGGCCAAGACCAACACTGAGCTAAATGAGCTCGATCTGGCAGCGCTCGTCGACGAACTGCGCGCCACCAAGCAAGAGGCGCTGAACCTCCGGTTCCGCAACGCCACCGGCCAACTCGACAACAACGCCGAGATCAGCAAGGTGCGCCGTCAGATCGGGCGCATCAATACCTACATCCGTCAGCGCGAAATCGCCGCTGCCGAGAGCGGGAAGTAACCAGCATGTCCAGCGAAATCACCGAGGCCAGCGAAGCGACGGATGTTCCGGTCGCCGCCAAGGCGCCTGCGGCCACCGACGCCGTCCGCCACCAGCGCAAGACGCGTGAAGGCACGGTCGTGTCCAACAAGATGGAAAAGACCGCCGTGGTCGCTGTCATCGAGCGCGTCCGTCACCCGAAGTACGGCAAGTTCATGATGCGCACCAAGAAGCTGTACGCACACGACGAAGCCAACGACGTCAATATCGGCGACAAGGTCCGCGTCATGGAAACTCGACCGCTGAGCAAGAACAAGCGGTGGCGCGTCGTGGAGATCCTGGAAAGGGCCAAGTGATCCAGTCATGATCCAGCAAGAATCCCGACTTCGTGTCGCCGACAACAGTGGCGCCAAAGAAGTGTTGTGCATCAAGGTGCTCGGCGGCACGCGCCGTCGCTACGCCTCGATTGGCGACATCTTTGTAGCTGCCGTGAAGGATGCTATTCCCGGTGCGGCGGTCAAGAAGGGCGACGTCGTGAAGTGCGTCGTTGTTCGTGTCAAGAAAGAAAAGCGCCGTCCCGACGGCAGCTACATCCGCTTCGACGAAAATGCAGCCGTCATCATCAAAGACGACCTCACCCCACGTGGAACTCGCATCTTCGGGCCAGTGGGTCGCGAACTGCGCGACAAGAAGTTCATGCGGATTGTCTCCCTGGCTCCGGAGGTGCTTTGAGATGAAGCTGAAAAAGGGTGACAACGTCATCGTCATCACGGGCAAGGACAAGGGCAAAGAGGGCGAGATTATTCATGTCTCGCCGTCCGAGAACAAGATCATCGTCAGTGGTGTCAATACTGCCAAGAAGCACCAGAAGCCGCGCCGAGCCAATGAACCCGGTGGAATCATCGACCGCGACATGCCTGTGCACGCCAGCAACGTGATGCTGGTTCACAAGGGCAAGCCGACCCGCGTTGGCTACGGCGTTAATGCCGACGGCAAGAAGGTGCGCATTGCAAAGCGAACCGGAGAGGTGATCGGATGAGCACCGACACAACAGTGGCCCCGGCACCCATGCCGCGGCTGAAGCAGAAGTACCACGACGAGGTGAAAGCAGCGCTCCAAGAGCAGCTCGAACTTGCCAACGTGATGCAGGTACCTCGGCTCGAAAAGATCGTCATCAACATGGGGGTCGGCAAAGCGACTCAGCAGCCGTCACTGCTCGAAGGCGCGGTACGCGATCTCACCGCGCTGTCGGGCCAAAAGCCGATCATCACTAAGTCGCGTGATTCCATCGCCAACTTCAAGTTGCGCGAGAACCAAGCAATCGGCTGCAAGGTCACCCTTCGTGGCGACCGGATGTGGGAGTTCCTCGATCGCCTCATCAGTGTTGCGATCCCACGTATCCGTGACTTCCGAGGTCTCCCGGCTCACAGCTGGGATGGTCGGGGCAACTACACGTTCGGCCTCTCGGAACAAACCGTGTTCCCCGAGATCGATTACGACAAGATCGATGCCCCCCGCGGCATGGACATCACACTGGTCACTACCGGTGTCACCAACGCCCAAGGTCGGGCATTGCTCGACGCATACGGGTTCCCGTTCAAACGGGGCGACGAGGGCGGCCCGCCGCCGAAGCCGGTCAAGCGTCGTGGTCCGTCACGCGGCGGTAAGGGCTCAGCCAAGTCGGCTGGGTCGTCGAAGAAGCAGTAGGGAAGGGCGAAGGACATGGCAAAGAAGTCACAGATCAATCGGTCGAACGCCACCCCGAAGTTCAAGGTACGCGGGTATACCCGTTGCCGTCGCTGTGGTCGTGCTCGTTCGGTGTATCGCCAGTTCGGGCTCTGCCGCATCTGCTTGCGTGAGATGGCTCACGCAGGCGAAATCCCAGGCCTGACCAAGGCGAGCTGGTGAGGAAGACCAATGCTGACTGATCCCATCGCCGACATGCTCACGCGTATCCGCAACGCCAACACGGCGATGCACGACGACGTGCCCATGCCCAACTCGAAGCAGAAGGTTGCGCTTGCTGCGATCCTGCAAAAGGAGGGCTACATCAACGGTTTCAGCGTGGCCCCCTCTAAGAAGGGCCCCGGGGACACCCTGACGATCTCGCTGAAGTATTCAGCTGACCGCCAGCGGACCATCTCCGGCATTCGCCGCATCTCCACACCAGGCCTTCGGGTCTACCGTCAGGGCAACGCTGTTCCGCGCGTGCTCGGCGGCCTCGGTGTTGCCGTTCTATCCACCAGCCAGGGTCTCCTCACCGATCGTGAAGCGCGAAAGCGCAACGTCGGTGGCGAAGTGCTCTGCTACGTGTGGTGACCCAGGTCCCAGAAGTAGGTATTTCCAATGTCACGCATCGGTAAAGCACCCATCATCGTTCCCGGCAGTGTCGACGTCACCATCAGTGGCTCCGACGTCGTTGTCAAAGGCCCAAAGGGGACACTGTCGCGCACCGTTCCCGGTGTGATCACTGTCCGCAAAGACGAAGGTCTGATCCTGGTCGAGCGCCCCAATGACGAGCGCGACAGCCGCGCGCTTCACGGTCTGACACGCACCTTGGTCAGCAACATGGTGGTCGGCGTGACCGACGGGTTCTCGAAAGAACTCGAGATCATCGGTGTCGGTTACCGTGCTGAGGCACAGACACCTACGACCCTGAGGTTGGCGCTGGGCTTCAGCCATCCGGTCATCCTGCAAGCACCCGAAGGGATCACCTTCGAGGTACCTGTGCAGACCCGTGTGATCGTCAAAGGCATCGACAAAGAGGTAGTCGGCCAAGTCGCGGCCAACATTCGCGCCGTCCGCAAGCCCGAACCCTACAAGGGTAAGGGCGTCCGCTATCTCGGCGAAAAGGTTCGGCGTAAGGCCGGCAAGACCGGGAAGAAGTGAGGCCAAGATCATGACTAAAGTAGCAAAGAAGCGTCGCGAAGGCCGTCTTGTCCGTCACTACCGCGTTCGCAAGAAGATCCACGGAACCGCGGCGCGTCCGCGTCTCGCTGTGTTTCGGTCGAACAAGCATCTTGTCTTGCAGGTGATCGACGATGACGCTGGACGTACGTTGGCAGCAGCATCGAGTAACGAGGCCGCGCAGCGTGGCGAAGGCGGCGGATCAACCGTCGGCGGAGCTAGCCGTCTCGGTCAACTGGTTGCCGAGCGTGCCAAGGCCGCCGGTATCGACAAGGTCGTGTTCGATCGTGGTGGATTTCTCTATCACGGTCGCGTCGCCGCTGCCGCCGAGGCAGCCCGTGCAGCAGGTTTGGAGTTCTGATGGCTGGTCCCAGTAACTACGGTGGAAACCGTAACGAGCCGCCCGCACCGGATCCGAGTGGTCTGCGTGAATCACGAGTGGTGCACATCAATCGCGTCGCCAAGGTTGTCAAGGGCGGTCGTCGGTTTTCGTTTACCGCGCTCGTCGTCGTGGGCGATGGCAACGGCCGCGTCGGTCTTGGCTATGGCAAGGCGAAAGAGGTGCCGTTGGCAATTCAAAAGGGAACAGAAGAGGCCAAGAAGAATCTGTTTGATGTCCCGTTGGCCGGTAGCACGATCACTCACCCGATCATCGGCGTCAACTCTGCCGGCCGAGTGATGATGAAGCCTGCTGCGGCTGGTACCGGCGTCATCGCCGGTGGCGCGGCTCGGATCATCCTCGAAGAAGCGGGTGTCCACGACGTCCTGTGCAAGTCGCTCGGCTCGTCGAATGTGATCAACGTTGCCCGCGCCACCATCAACGGCTTGAAGTCGTTGCAACGCCCCGATGTGGTCGCCGCGCGTCGCGGTCTGGCCGCCGAGGACTTCGTACCGAAGGGCGTGCTCAACTCGTACAACGAGCGCAAGAAGCAGCTCGCAGCAGGAGAGGCACACTGATGCCCGGTCGCAAGAAGAACTCGTATACGGGCGAGTCGACCATCACGGTCACCCAGGTTCGCTCAGCTATCGGCAACAAGCCGAAGGCGCATGGAACGCTGCGTGCGCTCGGCCTCGGCCGGATCGGTAACACGAACACGTTGCCCGACCGTCCCGAGATCCGCGGCATGCTCGCTCGCGTGCCGCACCTGATTACGGTCACAGAGAACACCGTCACCGAGAACACCGCTTCGGCGGAAGGGGTCTGACATGCGTGTCGACGAAATTTCACCAGCTCCTGGTTCCACCAAGAACAAGAAGCGCGTTGGTCGTGGTACCGGCGGCAAGGGCGGCAAGACCGCCGGTGCCGGTACCAAGGGCCAGCAGTCACGTGGACGCGGCAAGGTCGCGCGCGGTTTCGAGGGCGGGCAGATGCCCCTCAAGCAGCGCGTGCCAAAGCTGAAGGGGTTCAACAACCCGTTCCGCATCGAATACTCCCCGGTCAACCTCGACCAGGTCGCCGGGCTCGAGGCCGCCACAGTCACCCCGGAATCGCTGATCGGGGCTGGACTGATTCGCAAGGGTACCTTCGTCAAGGTGCTCGGTCGCGGCGAAGTGTCGTCGGCCATGACGGTCAGCGTTCATGCCGTATCGAAGTCGGCCGAGGCAGCCATCACCGCCGCAGGTGGTACTGTTACGATCATCCCACTGCCGTACAAGTCGGGCCGTCCGCCGGCCAAGGGCAACCAGTTCACCAACCGTTGAGTCCTGTTGGCGGCTGCGAGTTTCATGGCCGCCCTGCTGGGTCATAGACTCCGCCAACTGTCAGTCCGTAGCCGACCCGTACGATCCGTGTAGGAGACCGTGGTGTTTTCGAACTTGAAGAACATCTTCAAGGTGGCCGATCTCCGCAACAAGATCCTGTTCACCCTTGCCCTCGTGGCCCTCTATCGCTTCGGTGTCGCGATCCGCGTGCCGGGTATCGATAACGAAGCAGTGAAGCAGTTCCAGGAGGGCGTCAAGTCCCAAGGAGCGCTCGGGTTCCTCGACCTGTTCTCGGGTGGCGCGTTTGGCAGCTTCTCAATTTTTGCGTTGGGTATCATGCCGTACATCACCGGCAGCATCATCATGCAAGTGCTTGGCGTGGTGATCCCCAAGCTCGAAAAATTGCAACAAGAAGGTGCGGTTGGGCAGCGCAAGATCACCCAGTACACCCGGTACTTGGCGATTGCGATTGCGCTACTCCAGGCCACTGGGCTGACGTTCATCTTCGGTAATGGGCGCGGTAACGCGTTCTTCAGCGCTGCGCAACGAGTCCCCAACGTCAAGCTGCTGACCAATGGGATGTGGCCCCGCGGCTATCTCGTCATCCTCACGTTGGTGGCGGGTACTGCGGTGCTGATGTGGATCGGCGAACTGATCAGCCAGCGTGGTATCGGCAACGGGATGAGCTTGCTCATCATGGCCTCGGTGGTCAGCCGTTTGCCGTACAACTACTACTCGATCTTGCAGAGCAAGAAGTGGTTCATCTTTGCGCTGTTGGTGGCGTTGAGCATCGGCATCGTGATCGCGGTGGTCCGTGTCGACATCGCTCAGCGGCGCATCCCGGTCCAGTTTGCGAAGCGTGTCGTGGGGCGGCGGATGTATGGCGGGCAGAACACCTACATTCCGCTGAAGGTCAATCAAAGTGGCGTGGTCCCGATCATCTTTGCCAGTTCCGTTCTGCTACTTCCAGTTCTGCTCAGCAACATGCTGGGCGCGAACGACGGCACCGGTTGGCGGGCCTGGATTCAACGCAACATCGACACGTACATCGTCAACAGCCAGAACATCGTGTATATCTCGTTGTTCGCCGTCATGATCGTTGCCTTCGCGTACTTCTACAACTCCATCGCGTTCGATCCAATCCGCCAGGCCGATCAGCTCCGTCGACAAGGTGGGTTCATCCCCGGCATCCGACCCGGTCCGCAGACCGAGCGCTACTTGGCCAAGGCAGTCAACCGCATCACCCTTCCGGGCGCGGTGTTTGTTGCATCGATCGCAATTCTGCCGTACATCTTGTTGTGGGCGGGCGGTGTTCGGAGCTTCCCATTCGCCGGAACCACCGTGCTCATCGCCGTTGGTGTTGCGCTCGAGCTCATGCGCCAGATCGACAGCCAGTTGATGCTGCGCAACTACGAGGGCTTCCTGAAGTGATCGTTGCCCGTATTCTCTGCGGGCAGATCTGAGCGGCACATGATTCCGGGTGCCCGGCTTATTCTGCTTGGTCGCCAGGGTGCCGGTAAAGGCACTCAGTGCGTTCGGATCTCGCGTCACTTCGTGGTGCCACATATCTCTACCGGCGACATCCTCCGGGCGGCCGTGCGTGAGCGAACCGAGCTCGGAGCGATTGCCAAGCGGGTGATGGACGCGGGCGGTCTGGTAGGCGACGAGATCATGGTCGGTCTCGTCAAGGAGCGATTGAATCGTGACGATGCGCGTACTCGCGGCTACATCCTCGATGGGTTCCCGCGCACGGTCGGCCAGGCAGTAGCGCTCGACGAGATCACAGCGAGCCGTCCCATCGACGTCGTCCTCGACCTCGATGTGCCGCGTCTTTTGGTTCTCGAGCGGATCACTGCGCGCAGAGTATGTCGAGACTGTGGCACTAACTACGTCGCCGACCACCATGAGCGCAGCCCGTGGATCTGCGAAGTGTGCGGAGGTGAGGTGATGCAGCGTGACGATGACACCACCGAGGCGATCAATTGTCGTCTCGATCTCTACGAGGAGCAGACCTCGCCGTTGATCGAGTTCTATGGCCGCCACGGTCGACTCGCCGTGATCGACGGTGTCGGCTCACCCGACGATGTGTTCGTGAGGCTCATCACGGCTGTCGACGACGCCAGACGACCAGGCTGACGAGCAGCAGCGATGGCACGCCGGATTCCGCGCCGATCGCCCGAGCAGCTCCGCCTTATGCGCGCCGCCGGCCGTGTGGTTGCCGAGATGCACGACGTGATCCGTAATGCGGCCGACGTGGGGGTCAGCACGGCTCAACTCGACCGGTTGGCGCGCGATGTACTGTCGCGCCGAGGGGCCACCAGCAACTTCCTCGGTTACCACGGCTTTCCAGCGGTGATCTGTTCCTCGGTGAACGATCAGGTGATCCATGGCATTCCCGGTGACTACGTGTTGGAAGACGGCGATGTGTTGTCGGTCGACTGTGGGGCCATTATCAGCGGCTGGCACGGCGACGCCGCGTTCACGATGGGGATCGGTGAGATCACGGGCGAGGCACAGCGGTTGATCGACGTTGCCGATCGGGCGTTGCTCGCCGGAATCGCCGCGATGGTTCCCGGTGGTGCTGTGGGCGATATCGGCGCCGCCGTCAACGCTGTGGTCAAGCCCGCTGGGTATGGATCTCCCGAGGACTACTGCGGTCACGGCATCGGCAAGGCGATGCACGAAGCCCCGGACGTGGCGAACCGCGGTCGACGCGGGCGTGGCGCAGCGCTCGAAGTTGGGGTGGTGTTGGCGATCGAGCCGATGCTGCTCGGCGGCGGACGTGACGAGGTCGACGAACTCGACGACGGGTGGACCATCGTCACCCGTGACCATTCCCTCGCCGCGCATGTGGAACACACCGTGCTCGTGACCGACCATGGTCCCGAGATCCTCACCCGCCTCTAACCCAACCCCGCCATCAGCAGCTTTGGTCGTGAGATGTCGCTGAGCGACAGCTCACGACCAAAGCTGGAGGGTGGACTGGGCGTTACGGGGCGACCTCGGGAGGGCACGGCTCGCGGCCGTCGATCGCCGTAGGGTGCACACGGTAGAGCGACCAGATGTCGTTGTGCCACACTCGGACGAGACCGTGCTCGGCAGCGTTGTACTCGCCGACCTGGGGTTCGTAGTAATCGACATCACTGTTGTCGACCACCATCCAGTCCGAGCGACGGACTGCCTCTTCGAGGCCACCCGTCTGGATCGCCCGCCGACCCGTATACAGGTTCATCGCACGGGCGCGATTGAACATCACCACGTCGTCACCGCGCGTGCAGCGCCGCACTGCGTCGAACATCTCGTGCGAGGTGGCCATTTCCGGACCCTCCTCAACGTAGTCGTAGTCGCGATGGTACGAGATCCCGTGGGAGAGCACAGTCCAGTTCGACTGGATCATCGGAGCAAACAACGCTAAGGACACGAACGGTGCTGCCCTCACCAGGCGGGTGGTCGCTGGCACAGACTGTTCCGGCACCCGTCGTCGCTGTGTGAACGGCGCGATTGCGGCTGCGACCGATGGGACGGCTTGAAACGCGAAGTATGCCATCAGCGGTGTGATAGCGAACAGGTAACGGCCCTCATGGAAGGGCAATCTGCCAATAACCAGCACGACGGCCAGAAGGTAGGCGGCCAGGTGTGCGTCGCGTGAACGGTGGAGCACCAACTGGCCGATCAGCCCGATGAGAACTAGAGCGACAAACGTTCCAAATACGACGATGCCGAGGGTCCGGCTGCCATAGAGGTCAAACTCGGCGACACCGGCCTGACGCAGGCCGAGATGTTCGGCCAGGATGTCGCGAAACCAGATGATGTTCGGTTTCAGCTGTGCCCATCCGCCCCCGGGGACCGACAAGCCGATGCTGCTCGGCAGCATCACCTGGAGCCCGATGACCAACCCGAACGCCGCTGCCCACGGCGCAGCGAGGTGCTTCCACGGCAACGCTCGCACCGTCTCCATCGACCGTTTTGCACGCCACCGTCCGGCCACATACAGAAGTTGGATTGCGGCAAGAGCAGCGAGCAGCGCGGCGGGTTCGCGCCGGATACTCATGCTCCATCCAGCCAACAGTCCGAGCATGATCAGTGGCCTGAACCGGGGTCCGCCGAACAGATCGAGCCGGCGACACCGGTCGATCCACAACAGCGTCAGAAAGACAAACGCGAGTGCCGGGAAATCGGATGTGACGGAGTCGGTCCAAAACGCATACGACGGCGAGAGGGCAATCAAGAGGGTGAGACTCCACGCTGCCCAGTCCGCCATCCGCCTGCGCAGCAGTAAGTGGAACGCCACGACGAAGATGCACAGGCAGATCACCGCGACGAATTTGAACGCCGCATAGTTGATCCCAAAGGCCACGAACACCGGTAACAGCATGATCGGAAAGCCCCATGGATAGACATACGGGCTGAACGTCGACGAGCCCGAGTTCTCGAGCGCGTATCGGTTGTCGGCTACCACCTGGGCGACGGTGCCGTTGGCCAGCCCGCGCGCCTGGTTGATGTACAACGCGAAATCGTCACCCCAGTCGTGACCCTGGAACTGCACCGAGCGGTAGATCCAGCACAGCGCCACGATGAACAACGCCATCGGAAGCACCCGTCGAATGTTGCCTCGCGTGATCACGACGAGGAGTATGGCACGGTCGACCGGGCGGCAACCGGAACCTGCGCCGCAGGTGAAGAGGGGTCAGCGTTGGGCTCGACCGTTGATGACTACTGGGACTCCCGCGAAGATGGTGTGGCGCACCTTGCCGCGCAGCGTGCGTCCGGCGTAGGGGGTGTTGCGGCTCAGGCTGGCCAGTTGGGCAGGCACCACGGTCCACTGGAGCGCCGGGTCGAAGACGGTGATGTTGGCGGGCGAGCCGGAGATGATCGGGCATCCGTGGCGGCCCGCCAATCCGGCAATGGCGGCCGGTTTCCAGCTAAGTGCGGCGATCACATCGGCGATCGGCATGTCGAGTTCGGTGATCGCCAGGGCGAGCGCAGTTTCGAGCCCCAGCATTCCGGGTGGGGCCTCGTCCAACGGCGCCTCCTTGGCCTCCGGCGGGTGCGGTGCGTGGTCGGTGGCGATGGCATCGATCGTCCCGTCAGCCAGGCCCGCTTTGATCGCAGCGATATCGGCCGGAGTTCGCAGCGGGGGGTTGACCTTGTACACGGCATCGAACGACGCGAGCAGTTCGTCGGAGAGTGTGAAGTGGTGCGGTGCAGCCTCGGCGGTGACCGGGAGTCCGTCGGCCTTTGCCGCCCGCACCAAAGCGACGCTACGGGCGGTGGAAAGGTGCAGGAAGTGGACAGGTGCTCCGGTGAGCCGGACGAGTTCGATGTCACGGTGCACCATCAACTCCTCGGCGATGGCGGGCCAGCCTGGTAGTCCGAGATGGCTACAACACGAACCCTCGTGCATCACGGCCCCTTTGGTGAGGCTTGTCACCTCGCAGTGTTGGGCGAGGGTGATGCCCAACGGGCGGGCATACTCGAGCGCTCGGCGCATGAGCCCCGGGTCTTGTACACCGTTGCCGTCGTCGGTGAAAAGGTGCACGCCAGCCGCCGCCAACTCGCCGAGTGGTGCCAGCGCCACACCCGCTCGGGCGACGGTGATACATCCGGCCGGCACGACATCGCACAACCCGGCGCGTCGGCCCTGCGCTCTCACGAATTCGATGGTGGCAAGCGTGTCGTGCGGAGGTTCGGTGTTGGGCATCGCCACGATGGCGGTGAATCCGCCGAGTGCTGCGGCGCGGCTGCCGGTTTGAATCGTCTCGGCCTCTTCGCGTCCGGGCTCGCGGAGATGTACGTGGAGATCGACGAGACCGGGGGTGACGTAGCACCCGCGCGCGTCGAGCACGACGGCGGCGCTGGCCATGTCATCAGCTCCGGTCGCGCCGTCAGGTCCGGTAGCGCCGACGGCTGTGATGATGCCGTCGACGATGGTGACGTCGGCTGGGCGTTCACCGTGCTGGTCCAAAACGGTACCGCCGCGAATGATCACTGTGGTCATGCCTGCTCCGCTCTCAGTGCTTGTCGGCTCATGCGCTGGTGGCCAGGTCGGCACCGCTACCCAGCAACTCGAACAGCACCGCCATTCGTACGGCGACGCCATTGGTCACCTGGTGTAGCACCATCGAACCCGGTAGCTCGGATGGATCGACAGCCATCTCGACACCGCGGTTCATCGGGCCGGGGTGCATCACCAGAGCGTGGGGCCGCAGACGCGCAGCTCGCAGCGGGGTGAGTCCGTACGCGCCGGTGTATTCGCGCAATGATGGCACTAAGGCATCGACCATTCGCTCGCGTTGCATGCGTAACAGGTACAACACGTCGACCTTCGCGATGAGTGAATCAAGGTCGTGACTGACCGTGACCGGCCACGTCTCGACGGCTGGCGGTAGCAGCGTGGGAGGAGCGACCAGGGTGACGTGCGCGCCGAGGGCGGTGAATGCCTGCACGTTGCTACGCGCCACCCTGCTGTGTTTGATGTCGCCGACGATCGCGATGTGCAGACCATCGAACCCGGTGCGCCGGTTGAGGTGGGTACGGATCGTGTAGCAGTCGAGTAGCGCCTGTGTGGGGTGTTGGTGCCAGCCGTCACCGGCGTTGACCACCGAGGCGTTCGTCCATTTGGTGACCTGCATGGGCGCGCCGCTGGACTTGTGGCGCACCACGAATGCATCGACGCCCATTGCGCTGATGGTCTCGATCGTGTCACGCAAGCTCTCACCTTTGTTGACGCTGCTGGACGACACTGCGAAGTTCATCACATCGGCACTCAGTCGGCGAGCAGCGGTGTCGAAACTGGTGAGCGTGCGCGTGGAGTTTTCGAAGAACAGGTTCACGACCGTCTTGCCGCGCAGCGCTGGCACCTTGGGGATCGGCCGCTGGTTGACCTCGACCATGTGATCCGTGAGTGCCATCAAGTGGTGCAGATCATCGGGTGTGAGCACGCCGATGTCGAGTAAATGCTTCACCGCAGCACCACCCCATTGGGTTGCACCGTCACGTTCTCGTGACGACTGGTCGGCAGGTTCTTGCCGACGAAGTCGGGCCGAATGGGTAGCTCGCGGTGACCTCGATCGACGATCACCGCCAGCTGTACTGCGCGTGGGCGGCCGTGATCGCCGAGCGCATCGAGTGCGGCGCGCACCGTTCGACCGGTGAACAGTACGTCATCGACGAGCACGACCGTCTTGCCTCCCAAGTGGACCGGGATGGTGGTGACGCTGCCGGGCACCAAGGGACGAAGCCCCACGTCGTCGCGGTAGAGGCTGACGTCGACGGATCCAACAGGCACGGAGCGGCCGTTCTCGATGCGGCCGAGGGCAGCGGCCAGTTCCTGGGCGATCCATACACCACCGCGCTGCAAGCCGATCACGACAACATCGTCGAGGCCGTGGTTGCGTTCCACGATTTCGTGGCTGATGCGGGCGATGGCCCGGCGAACGTCGTCGGCCGACATCACCGTCCGGCCATTCTCTGGGCCGCTGTCGTCGGGCTGGTTGTCCAAAGTTCCTCCACGGCGTACGAGCCTCACGGAACCCGTTTCACGCCGACCACGATGGTAGTCGTTGCTGGTTGGGAGTCAGTCGTGGATGACGACGCGCGAGCCTTGAGGCATGGCATTGGTGCCCCAAATCATGTCCATCGCCGCATTCGTGACCCGAACGCAACCGTGCGAGGCGGGGTAGTTGGGCACGCTGCTGTAGCCATGCACAGCGACTCCGCCAACGATGAATCGTGGCCGGTAGAGCGTGCCGAGCGAGCCCTCGTACTTCGGTTCATCGGCAACGCGGTAGACCTTGAAGGTACCCGATGGCGTAATTGCTTCCCCATCGACCTTCTCGCCCGTCTTTTTGTCGGTGGCCGTATAGAAGTAGTTGCCACCGGTGGACACGTTGACGATCCACTGCGTCTTGCCGCCGCGGATGATGAACATCAGCTGTCGGCCCTTGTCGACTTCGGCCAGATCACCCGAGTTGATGCCGGGCGCCGGGCGACACATCTCGTTGTTGAGCGCCACGGCTGTGGCCTCGTCGATTTGGGTCGTTCGTGGCAGGCCAGCCCACTTTTGGAATGCCATCACCGCCTGCGAGGTGGTGAGCCCGTACGACCCGTCGGTGGCCGCGAGCCAGAACCCGAGGTCGAGTAGACGTTGCTGAGCGGTCGAGACAGCGGCGCGTGTACTGCCGTAGACGATTGCGCCGGTGGCCTGTTTGGGAAACCCGATGCATCCGACCGCGGCGGGGTTGATGTTGCCAGCGGCGGCGAAGGGTGACGGCACCGGTGAGCCGAGGTAGTAACCGGCAACATCGGCCACGACATTCGAGCCGTTGAGGGAGAACACATCGAAACCACGTGATGACACCGCCACCACTGCGTGGCCGGCCACGATTTGGCCGGCACGGACGATGCTCACGGTGGCGGTGCTGCGACTCGTGGCAACAGGATCGTTGGTGCCCGCCGGCGTTACACTGACGTACCCGTTACTCAAGGGGTCGGTGACAGTGACGTTAAGGGTCACGGCCGACACGTCGGGTCGGTTGATAGCGGCGTTTGTGGCCACCGGAACTTCGAAGCTCCAGCCGGGGAGCGCGCTCTGAACACCTCCGAGCGGGTTCAACGCCGGGTCACGAGTATCGAGGAACCGCGTAGGTGTCGACAGCGGAACAAAGAGACCGTCGGTGGAGACTGCAGCACTGGGGCCTGTCACCAACGCCGCGAGATCGACGATCACGTGTCCGCCACTCTGCGAATACACATCGAAGTTGCCGGATGGATCGAGTGGGACGATCACTTGATTGGCAGTGACATGCAGTGGATAGAGCGAGTTGAGGTTGGCCGATGTCGGCCTGGGGGTACCCGTCGGATACAGGGTCCAAAAACCGGGGGCGACGGCGATCGTGGTGACGGTAAGCACGGCCGCTGCTGCGCCGCCAGAGTTCGGGACGTTGATCGTCATCGCCGAGTCGGCCGACAGCAAAACGGTCGACCGGGTGTCGACGATGCGCTGCGGCGTGCTGAGCGGCTGAAGCCGGCCGGCCGCTGTTGCCTCGCTGGTCTGATACGAACCGAGCATGTCGACAACGATCTGGCCGCCGGATTGCGAGAAGATGTCGACCGAGCCGTCGGCAGCAACCGGGACGGTGACCAGGTTCGGCATCGCTAACACGTCGCCGACGAGTGCGGCGCGTTCATCGACGTACAAGTTGGCAGCTAACGGCCGTGCAGCACCATGGGGGTACGCGGTCCAAAATCCGACGCCTGCCGGGCCGACGACGGTGATGTTCAGGACTGCCGCAACGGTGAGTCCGGGTGCCGGTAGCGGTGCGTCGCCGGTGACGGCCACCGTGGCGACCCCGCCTGGCCCAAGTGCGCCGATCGAAGTGCGTGAGTCGAGTAGTCGCGTGGGGCTGAGTAGCGGTACATAGGCAGAGGTCGCAGCCGTTGCGTGAGCTATATCGGGCACGAATGTGGCGATCGCGATCGCTGCCGCCGATGTTGGTAGAACACTGAGCAGGGACGCGGTGACAACACCGAGGGAACGTAGGCGCACGAACCCTAACGTACCGGATGGGTATCGGCGGACGCGGTCAGGGGCGTCGCGGCGGACGGATACCGCGAAACTCCCAGTCGCCACCGAGTGCTGTGGAGACGACCTCTTCGCTGCTGGTCGGTTGGGCGCCGACATCGTCACGGATGGCCGTTGGACCGGTGACGATCGTGTTGGTGAGTGCGCCCAGTCCCTCGACCTCAACGGTCACGACGTCGCCAGGCTCGACGGGTCGACTGTAGGCGGGGGTGCCGGAAAAGATCATGTCGCCAGGTAACAGCGTGATGGTGCGGGCCAGATCGGCGACGAGGTAGTGCATGTCCCACGTCATCTCATTCGTGTTGCCATCTTGGCGCACCTCACCGTTGACGAGCGTGCGGATCTGCTTGTCGTGGAAATCCCAATCGGTCACCACATGGGGCCCTACGGGACAGAGCGTGTCGCTGCCCTTGACCCGCAGCATCGACCCGGCATCGGTGTCACGGAAGTCATGCAGCCCGTAGTCATTGCCGATCGTGTAGCCGAGGATGTGCTCGCCGGCCTGAGCGGGCGAGATGTTGCGGCACGGCGTGCCGATCACGATCACCACCTCGCCTTCGTAGTTCAACCACTGGCACCCCTTGGGTCGCACCACATGCCCACGGTGACTGTTGAGCGCAGACACCGGCTTTTGGAAATACGTCGGTGCGGGCGTCAGTTGGATCTGGAACTCGTGGACGCGGCTGATGTGGTTCAGGTGCACGCACAGGATCTTCGATGGCTCCGACGGTGGCAGATAGACGGCCTCGTGTTCGAGGATGCGTCGGCCGTCGCGCGCAACGAGATGCTCGCCGTCGGACACGACGTGGGTGGCGACTCCCTCGAACAGGATGCGGCTGTAGCTGGCCATGGTCGGTCCCTCTTGCATAGTCGGTAAATCGTTTGGATCCTAATGATTATGCTTCGCACTCATGACCGAAGGTTTTATGTTCCCCCGCAGTGCGACGGGTAGGGCGTCGCTGGTGCCGCCGCCGCCGTGGCACTACAGCGGCCAGATGCTCACGATCGAATACCGCGCCGATCCGGCGGCTGTGGCCGAGTTGCTACCGGCGCCGCTCGAACCAGCTGACGACGATCCGGGCGCTGTAGCGGTGATCTGGGCCGATTGGCAGAGCTGCAGTGACACGTATGACGAACTGCTCGACCCCGTTCGCAGCCAGTACATGGAGACGTTCGTGGTCGTGCGTTGTAAGTACCAGGGGCAGTTGTACAGCCGCTGTGTGTATATCTGGGTCGACAAGGACTTCGCGATGGTGCGCGGTCATCACCAGGGCTACCCGAAGAAGATGGGCGAGTTGTACCTCACCCGCGCTGTCCGTGCCGGTAAGGCGGGCCCGCGGCTGCAACCGGGTGGTCGCTTCGGTGCAACGTGCGCGGCATCCGGGCGACGCCTCATCGACGCCACGTTCACCATCGAAGGCGAGGCGGACAACGCTGGGTTCGTCAATGCGCTCCCGATGCTCCATCACCGGCTGATGCCCGCCATCGAAGGTGATGGAACCGACAGCCTGAACGAGCTGGTCACGATGCGTGGGTTCGATGCCGAGGTCGGCCCGTGCTACTCGGGGCCGGCGACCGTGCAGGTGTATGAGTCGCCCGTCGAAGAACTCACCCGCCTCGCACCGCTCGAAATGATCGGGGGATTTTGGCGCGAAGTCGGCACCTCGTGGAAAGCCGGAACCACCCTGGAGAGGAGAAACCTGTCATGAGTTCCGATGGCCATACCGCTGATGAGCGAGTCGAGCTCGTTCTCGGTCGTGCCGACGCCGACATCACCAATCCCGATTCGTACACCGAAGGCGTCCCCTATGCCACGTTCGAGAGACTCCGCCGAGATGACCCCGTCAGCTGGTGGGAGGAGCACGCCGAAACGTCCGGTGCCGATGGCTCAGGGTTCTGGGCGATCACCCGGTACGACGATCTGCTCGAAGTCAGTCGGCGCGTCGATGTGTTCTCGTCCGCGCAGGGAGTCACGCTGGAGGAGATGGACCGCGAGGACTTCCTCGCCCGACGCAACATGTTGGAGTACGACCCTCCGGAACACACCCGGTACCGACGACTGGTATCGAAGCCGTTCGCCCGACGCGAGGTCTACGCGTACGAGAACGCGATCCGTCTCCTAGCCCGGACCGTGGTGGATGAAGCGCTTGCCGGTCCGCCAACGTTCGACTTCGTGGAACATGTCGCGAAGCAGTTGCCGATGCGGATGCTCGGTCAGCTGCTTGGGGTGCCCGATGAAGACGGCCCGTGGCTGGTCGAGCGCGGTGATGCATTGCTCGGCAACTTCGATCCGGAGTTCACCGATCATCCGCTTGGTCTCAGCGATACGGACGAGTTCAAACACATCCCGTTTCGTTCCCCGGCCGCACTCGACCTGTACCGGTACGCCGAGCAGCAGGCTGAGTTGCGTCGGGAGCATCCCACCGACGACGTGATTAGTCGGTTGCTGGCTCCCACGATCGACGGCGAGCAGCTGACCGAGTTGGAGTTCAAGAACTTCTTCGTCCTGCTCGTAAGTGCCGGCAACGACACCACCCGCTACACGATGGCCGCAGGAATGAAGGCGCTGATCGAACACCCCGAGCAGATGGCAGAACTTCGCGCATCGGTGGGAAGGGATCCGGCTCTGATGGACAGTGCGGTCGAGGAGATCCTGCGTTGGTCGACGGTCACGATGCACTTCCGGCGTACGGCAACGTGCGATGTCGAACTGCGCGGAAAGCAGATTAGAGCCGGAGACAAGGTGGTCATCTGGTTCGTCTCTGCCAATTACGACAGCGGCCAGTTTCCCGAGCCGTACCACTTCGACATCCACCGCAGTCCTAACGATCAGGTCGCGCTCGGGCGAATGAGCCCCCACCTGTGTCTCGGGTCTCAACTCGCCAAGATGGAGTTGAAAGTGCTGTTCGAGGAGCTCTTGCCCCGGCTGTCCGATGTCCAGCTAGCGGGGCCGATCGAACGGTTGCGCTCGAACTTCATCAGTGGGATCAAGCGGATGCCGATCACGGTGTCGCTCGCCTGAGCCTCACGTGGCGGAGATCGTTTGCTTCCAAACGATTTCGAATGGGCTATTCTCGGTCCGTCCGCTGCATGCGGGTTTCGTTCGTACAAGGGGGAATCTATGAGCAAGCGTTTCGTACCGGCCGCACTGGTGGCGCTCGGTCTCGTCATGGTCAGTTGCAGTAGCGACAAAGCCGCCGGTACCACCACGGTTGCACCTGGCACCACCGCTGCGCCGGCGGGTACGGATGCTCCGGCGGGTACGGATGCTCCGGCGGGTACGGATGTCGCTCCTGATGGCGGAGCTACCGGCGCGCTGGGCACCAACCCGGCGGTCAACGACTGCAAGCTCGAGTCGCCGTTGAAGATCGGATTCGCCGCCGACCTTGGCGAACTTGGTGCGTTCTCCGATCAGCCTGGCAGCGAAGCCGCCAAGGTGCAGGTCGACCTCCTCAACAAAGACGGCGGCGTTGGCGGTCTGCCGATCGAGTACGTCGTGAAAGATGTCCAGGGTGACCCTGCTGCATCCCAACGTGCAGCCCAGGAGATGCTTGATGGCGGTGTCAACGCGATCATCGGCCCACCCTTTGCCGCAACCGGCGCACCGTTGCTCGACACGGTCGATGGCAAGGCCCCGGTGATCTTCATGGCATCGACCGATCCGGCGCTTGCTGATCCGAGCCGTGGTGCATTCCTCGCGAGCTTCAGTGACCCGGTGCAGGCTTCAGCCGCAGCGCAGTTTATGTACGAACAGGGTAAGACCACCGCGGTCACGTTCAGTTCGTCGGACGACATCTACTTCTCCGGCAACCCCGCCTACTTCAAAGATGCGTTCGAGCATGACGGCGGCACCGTGGTGCAGGACTTCAGCTTCAGTCTGGCCGACTCGGATTTCTCCACGCAGGTGAATGAACTCGCCGGGCTCGATCCTGCCCCGGAAGTGTTGTTCACCGCAATGGTGATGCCCCAGATCGGAACCTTGCTCGAACAACTCAAGGGAGCGGGCCTCACTGACATCTCGGTGATCGGTGCCGATGCCTTCGACGCCACCGTGGTTTGGAGCGCCGGCGATATCGCCAACGGGGTGTTCTTCGCCGCGCACACGTTTCCTTCCGACACGAACGGGGTGCAGGATTTCCTTGATGCAGCCGCAGCAACTGGGGCGAAGATCGAAACGGTCAGCTTCGGTGCACTCGCGAGCGATGCCGTGAAGATCTTGGTGGCTGCCGCAGCGCAGTCTTGTTCGACCGATGCAGCCACCTTGATCGACACCATCAACAACTTCGTCGATCTCCCGGTCACCACCGGCACGGTCACATACAAAGACACCAACGGTGTACCGGCCAAGGATGTGCAGATCCTGACGGTGAAAGACGGCGCGCCGGCGTTCGTGCAGTCGATGCGCCCCGACTACATCCCCGCCGCCTGATTCAGAGCTGCCTGCCGCGTGCTCGAACTCGCTGACGTCACAACCCGCTACGGCGCGGTCACGGCCCTCGACGCCGTGTCGATACACGTCGACGAGGGCGAACTCGTTGCGCTCGTGGGGCCGAATGGGGCGGGTAAGACAACGTTGTTGAACACGGTGGCCGGGCTGTTGACGCCGGCCACCGGAACGATCTCGTTCAGTGGCGAGAGGATCAACGGAACCGAACCCGCGACGCTGGTGCGGCGCGGCCTCGCACTGGTGCCTGAGCATCGGCGGATCTTCAAGGACCTGACGGTCGAGGAGAACCTCAAGCTCGCCGGGGTCACCGTGGCGCGACGGCTTCGGCGCGAGCGCGTCGACGAAGTCGGTTCGCTGTTCGCGGTGTTGCGAGCGAAGTGGAACACCAACGCCGGGTTCCTCTCCGGCGGCGAGGCCCAGCAGTTAGCGGTTGCTCGCGCATTGATGTGCAACCCGAAGCTGCTGTTGCTCGACGAACCGACACTCGGGTTGGCCCCCACCCTGGTCGACGCCATCTTCGAGCTGCTGGTAACGCTGCGTTCGCAAGGCCGTACCGTGCTCGTGGTCGAACAGAATGCACATCGAGCACTCGAGATCGCCGACCGTGGCTACGTACTGCGTAGCGGACGATTGGTGGCCGAAGGGCTCGGCTCAGACTTGG
Organism: Actinomycetes bacterium; assembly: GCA_025359865.1. Classification (GTDB taxonomy): domain Bacteria; phylum Actinomycetota; class Acidimicrobiia; order Acidimicrobiales; family Ilumatobacteraceae; genus VFMC01. Next base: position 29,295 of record JANYDH010000197.1, read on the forward strand.
CCGGAGACCCGCAACTGTTCGAAGCGTTCCTTGGTGGTGGATTGTGACACCGCCGGGTTGGCACACGCGATGACACAGTTGATCCAGAACCTGGTCGACAGTCTTGGCCTCGGCGGCACCTACGCGCTCTTGGCGTTGGGAATCTCGTTGATCTTCGGCGTGATGCATCTGGTCAACTTCGCCCACGGTGAACTCATCACGGTCGGTGCCTACACGGCGTACTTCTTGTTCAGCACGGTCGGCGGCAGCTGGTGGTGGATGCCGGTCGCGATCATCGCGTCGTGCGTGCTCGCTTCGGTGCTCACCGAGCGGATCGCGTTCCGGTGGGTTCGCACTGCGAACCCGTTCACGATGTTGCTGACGTCGTTCGCCCTCGAGCGGCTGTCGCACGCATTGTGGCAGATCGGCGTCTCGCCGAAGGCAAAGGCGTTTCCCAAAGTCTCGTGGGCCTTCGATACGTACCAGTTCGGCGATGTCCGCATCGAAAAGATGGACCTTGTTACCATTTTTGTGACGGCGCTCGCGCTGGTCGTCACGGCGCTCGTGTTCAAGCGAACACTGTTCGGGATCGCTGTTCGTGGCGCAGCGGAGGATTTCGATGCCGCCCGCCTCATGGGCGTGAAGGCAAATCGGGTGATCCTTGGCGCCTTCGCGTATGCGGGTCTCCTTGCAGGTGTCGCGGCGGTGTTGATCCTGATGCGCACCCCGTCGGCCAAACCCGACATGGGGTCCGCATGGCTGCTCGCTGCCGTGATCGCCGCTGTCATCGGAGGCATGGGTAGCTTCACAGGTGCGGTCGCCGGCGGCGTGGCGCTCGGGATGTTGCAGACGTTTCTGCAGTCGTATCTACCCGAGGGGACGTTGTCGTACTTGAACGATGCGTTCGTGTTCGGCGTGATCGCGGTGTTCTTCGTCATCCGCCCGCAGGGTCTGTTCGACGTCACTCATGCGGAGCGGGTATGAACCGTTCCGTGACGCTGCGTATCGGTCGTTCCCTCGCCACCAGCGCGGCTCTGCTTGCCGTGATCGGTGTCCTCGCCGTGATCTACACGTCCACCGGGGGGGCCTCGCGACACTCGCTCGTCGACGAGATGCTCGTCAACTTGATGCTTGTGGCGGGCATGCAGATCTTCGTCGGTAACACCGGCGTACTCAGTTTTGGTCACCTCGCCTTTGCCCAGATAGCGGGCTATTCCGCTGCCATTGCCGCACTCCCGCTGGCGTCGAAGGCAAAGGTGCTCCCGGGTCTTCCATTCGGTCTCGGCGATGTTCACCTGGGCGCTCTCGGTGCCGTGATCGCAGCGGTCGTCGTTGCCCTCGTCGTTGGCGCAGTCGTAGGCGTCGTCGTTGCCCGGGCTCATGGGCTGGCGCCCACCATGATCACCCTGGCTGTACTCGTGGTCGTCGAACAAGTGGTCAAGAACTGGAAAGAGTTGACGCGCGGAGCGGGTGGGTTGTCCGGCGTTCCGGTGGTACACGGGAGCGGATGGTTGTATGTGGCTGCCTTCGTGGCGTTGCTTGTGGCATGCCTGTTTCACGAAAGCCGTATCGGTCGGTTCGCCGTTGCCACCCGAGAGGACGAACTCGCAGCCCCCGCGCTCGGCATCAGGCTGTTCTCGGCCCGGTACAGCGCATGGGTGGTATCGATCGCGGTCGTCGGTCTCGGCGGGGCGATGTTGGTGCTCAGCCTGGGCAGTGTCAACCCCAAGCAGTTCACGCTCGACCGCAGCATCTTGGTCATCGCGATGCTGGTACTGGGCGGCATGCGGACCGTCACCGGCGCGGCTGTCGGTACGGTGCTCATCACCGCTGGCAACGAACTGTTCCGGCAGTTGGGCGACCGTTGGAAGATCGAACGGTTCTCCGATCTGTTCCTCGGCGGCGTGTTGTTGGCGGTGATGCTGCTGCGCCCCGGTGGGTTGCTCGGTGACCGTGATCTGCTCGGGTATCTGCGCCGCCGCTTCCGGGCGCCCGACCGACCGGCACCGCCTGTACCGGAGCGCTCCGCAGCGTTGGTAGCCGCCGACATCGTGGTCAACTTCGGAGGGTTCCGCGCGCTCGACGACGCAGGCATTCGCGTTCGTCCTGGCGAAGTGGTCGGCCTCATCGGCCCGAACGGTGCCGGTAAGACCACGCTGTTCAACGTGGTCACCGGCCTGGTCGACGAGACGTCGGGTTCCGTCCATCTCGGCGATCAGGATCTCAGTGATGCGATGCCATATCAGGTGGCGCGCGCTGGCCTGGCGCGCACGTTCCAGAACCTGAGATTGTTCAAGAACCTCACGGTTCGCGAAAATGTTGAACTCACATCGCTCGTGGCATGGCGTCACAGAACCGGCAGCCTGCCGGTGAATGAACTACTCGCCGATGCCGGGCTCACCGCTGTGGCCGATCGTGCGGCGGGAACACTCGACTACGGCAACCAGCGCCGACTCGAGCTTGCCAGGGCCGCCGCGCTTTCGCCCGCATATCTGTTGCTCGACGAACCGACGAGCGGGATGAGCGATGCCGAGAGCCAGGCGATGGTTGAACAGGTTCGCGCTGTCGCTGCCAAGGTTGGTGCCGGTGTTCTGGTGATCGACCACGATCTCGGGTTCATCACCCGGATCAGCGATCACATGGTCGTGCTTGCCGAAGGTCGGATACTCGCCGAAGGCACCCCGGCCGAGGTGCGCGCCAATCCGGCCGTCGCCGAGGCATATCTCGGCTCCCAAGCCTGACACGCCTGCATCAGTAGAAGGGCCGCGGTGCTCAGTGGAAAGGCCAGGGGATCAGTAGAAAGGCCGCGGTGCTCAGTAGAAGGGGAGGTATTCGGCGAGTTCCCAATCGCTGATCGACTCGACCGACCACTCGGTTCCCGTCGCCAGATAACGGGCCAACTCATCACGGCGTAATGCCAGGAAACCGCGGACGAGATCGGCGCCCAATGCCTCGCAGAGCACGCTGTCGGCCTCGAACGCGTCGAGCGCGTCGCCGAGGGAATGCGGTGTATGCCGGTCGGTGTTCGGCTCGGCATCACCATCACCGGTCTGCGGATCGCCGCAGTCGAGACCGTCGACCACGCCCAACAGAGCGGCGTTCAACATCGCCGCAGCGGCGAGGTAGGGGCTTGCCGATCCGCATGGCATGCGGTTCTCGATGCGCGTCGCCGCACCACGCTCACCCGGTACACGGAACGTGCTCATCCGGTTGTCGAGACCCCAGTTGGCCCAGTAGCCAGCGATGATGCCGGGAACGAGGCGCTTGTAGCTGTTGACGGTTGGTGCTGACATTGCGGCCAGCCCCTCGTGGTGCGCGATGAGCCCGCCGAGGCATTGCCGCGCCAGGCCGGCCAGGCCGTGCTCGCCCGACGGATCGTCGAAAACGTTGCGCCCGCCGCCCACCGGGATCAGCGAGAAGTTGATGTGCATGCCACTGCCGACGTACTCGGCAATGGGGCGGCCCATGTAGGTGATCCAGTAGCCCTTCGCCGCGGCGACCTCGCGGGTCATCTCCTTGCAGATGAACGCGCGATCGGCAGCGTCGAGTGCCGGGCAGTACTTCATGTTCAATTCCATCTGCCCGGGATGGAACTCGCCCATGATGCCCTCGAGATCGAGTTCGCACTGTTCGGCAGCGTCGAACAGTGCGAACGTGAGACCGGACGTGTCGCCACCGATGCCGACGCCGTACACGCGATGTGATGGGACGCGCAGCGGTACGTAGCCACCGGGTGCATTGGCGTCAGGCTCCATCACGTAGAACTCCATCTCGAAGCCGAGCATCGGTTCGTAGCCCAATGCTCGCCAGGCGTCGACGGCGCGCTTCAGTGCGTTGCGCGGCCCAAGAGCCAGCGGTCCACCGCCAAACTCGAGATCGGCGATGACGACGTCGGTGTCGACTTCCCAACCGGGGCGACGTGTTTCGATGAGGGGTACCGTCGACAGATCCGGAAAACCCACATCGGCCGCGTAGCCCTCGACAGGCAGGATCTCGCGGTTGATGCCCATCGTGAGCGTGGTCACGGCGTGATGACCGTGCTCGTGGAGACGTCGTTCTGGGATGTACCTCCCGTGCGACAGACCGTTGAGGTCGCTCCACATCACCCGGACTCGTCGGTTCGCCATGAGCGCGAAAGTAGCAGAGCCGACCGGCAAGTTCATTTGGAACCAAACGATCGGCGTCAGCCAAGCACCAAGGTTTCGATGAAGTGGCGGAACAGCACATCGTCACCTTCATGGCGGAGCTTTTCGGGATGCCACTGTACGGCGATGACTCTGGCGCGTTCGTCGTCGGGTTCGATCGCTTCGATCGTGCCGTCCTGTGCCCACGCGACCGGGTGGAATCCGGGAGCCACATCATCGATTGCCTGATGATGGATGCTGTTGACCTTGCGATGGGTCGCGCCGCCGTAGGCCTTCGACAACTGAGATCCGGGCGCCACCCGGATGTGATGCCGCGCGCCCATCACCTCGTCGGGCGTATCGCTGATGGGGCGGTGGATGCCATCGTCGCTCGTGAAGTCCTGGTGGAGGGTGCCGCCCATGGCCACGTTGAGCGCCTGGTAACCGCGGCAGATGGCAAACAGTGGAATCGCGAGCCGCATCGCCGCAGCGGCGAACGCGAGGTCACTCTCATCGGCGGATTCGCTCGTGCCTTTCGACACCCCCTCATCCGGCCTGCCATAGCGGCCAGGATGGATGTCGTCACCACCGACCAGTACGAGCCCGTCGAAGCCTTCAAGTACGCGCTCGGCGTCAGCAGGGTCGTGGTGGGGGAGTAGCAGCGCAAGCCCTCCGGCATCGAGGACCGATTGCGGATATTCCGCGCCGAGCGTGTACAGGTCTGTTCGGTCGGATACGAACGTTGGCATGACCCGTCGCCAGGTGCTCATTGCGATGCGCGGCTTCGTCACATGGGTCAGGTTAGTACTCGCCCATCAGCAGAGCACCCCAACAAGGCAGCGCGCTGATGTACCGTCGCGCCCATGTCGGCGAGGCGCGCACTCATCATTCAGCACGAGCATGATGGGCCTGCCGGCTTGGCCGCTGATCACCTCACTGCCCGAGGCTACGAATTGACGGTGTTGCAGGTGATGGACGAGGGTTCGACGTACAGCGACATTTCGTACCCGGACCCGACCGCGTTCGATGTCGTTGTTCCGCTCGGATCGGTCAATGGTGTGTACGAACACGACGTGATCGGTTCGTGGATCCACCGAGAACTCGCCATGCTCGGTCAGGCGCACGAAGCAGGCGTGCCGATGTTCGGCATCTGCTTCGGCGCCCAGTCCATCGCTGCAGCACTTGGCGGAACGGTCGAGAAGGCACCCGGCTACGAGATCGGCTGGTTCACCTATGAGACCGAACTGCCCGATGTGATCGGGCCGGGGCCGTGGTTCACGTGGCATGGCGACCGTTTCAACCTTCCCGCCGGCGCTGTGGAACTCGCGCGGACCGAAATGTGTACGCAAGCGTTCCGGTGTGGACGGTCCGCAGGCGTGCAGTTTCATCCCGAGGTCACTCGCGACCTTGTCGCTGGCTGGGCGGCGAAGTGCCCACCGCAGTACTTCGCCGATCGCGGCGTATCAGCCGACGAGATCATTGCCGGGTTCGACGCGAACGCAGTGCGAGCAGCACAACAGGCCGCCACGTTGTTCGACTGGTTCCTCGACGACGTTGCGGTGTCCTGAGCGATGTCGACGCTGACTCCGATGTCACCAGCCGCCCGTCCTGACTCGATCCCCGAGCTCGACATCGTCTCCCACGATGTGTACGAGCGCGGCGTTCCCTTCGACTCGTACGACCGTTTTCGCGCCGAGGCACCGGTCGCCTGGATCAACGAGGGCATTCACAACGGTCAGACGGGCACCGGGTTCTGGTCGCTCACTCGCTGGGACGATGTGGTTGCGGTACACAAGGACTGGCGGACGTTTTCGAGTGAGGTCGGCGGCACCGAACTCGAGGAGCTGGCACCCGACGCGCTCGCTGCCCGCAGGACGATGCTCGAAACCGACCCGCCGCGCCACACCCGATTTCGCCAGCTCGTGAACCCGGCCTTTGCGAGGCAAACCGTCGACCGCCACGCAACGATGGCCACACGGGTGATCGGCGAACTGGTCGATCAGGTCGGAGGTGAGCTGGCGGGCGGTGGTGAGTTCGACGTCGTGAACGCGCTCGCCCGCGAACTGCCAATCAGGATGCTGGTCGAGATCCTCGGCGTGCCGATCGCCGATGCCCAACAACTGTTCCACTGGACCGATCAGATCGTCTATCACGCCGACCCCGATTTTTCGGCCGCTGTGATCGACCGTACCGATACCGACGAGTACCGGCTGCTGCCGTTCCGCAGCCCTGTGTCGCTGAAGGTGTTCGAGTACGTCGAGCGGTTGGCTGCCGCTCGGCGGGTGAATCCTGCGGCCGATGTCGTCACTGTGCTTGCCGACGCGGCGGTCGACGGCCACCCGCTGTCGGGCCGCGAACGGGGCACGTTCTTGCTGCTGCTGTTGATCGCCGGGAACGAAACGACGCGTCATTCGCTCACCCAGGCGGTACTCGCGTTCGCCGCTCACCCCGACCAGTTCCTTCGCCTACAACGAGGCGTCGATGACCCGGTTGTCGTTGATCGAGCGGTGGAGGAGGTGCTGCGCTGGGCCTGTCCGCAGGTGCACTTTCGCCGTACGGCCACCGTGGCCGCCGAAGTTGGTGGGCAGCAGATCGCCGCGGGCGACAAAGTCGTCACCTGGTATCCGGCCGCCAATACCGACCCGCACGTGTTTGCCGACCCGTACCGGTTCGACATCGGTCGATCACCGAACCGGCACGTCACCTTCGGCGGGGGTGGGCCACACCTGTGTCTCGGACAGTGGATCGCACGGCTGGAGGTTCGAGTGTTCATCGAAGCCCTTGCCCGACGGGTGGAGACGATCGAAGTCGCGGGTCCGGTGAAACGTGTGCGCAGCAACTTCATCAACGGCATCAAGTACTGCCCGGTAGTAATGACTCCGAAGCGCGGCTGACGACGCGGACGTTGGCACCGGACGCCCGAGTGCGCCACGATGTAGTCATGACCCGGCAGACCGTGCTCGCCCACTTCAGTATTCGTAATGCCTCGTTCGCTGATCGGTGCCACGCGGCAAGCGCAGCTGGCTTCTCGGGGATTGGTATGTATGTCGGCGACTACTCGCGCCAACGCGCCGATGGCCGCACCGATGACGAACTGCTTGCGCTACTGGCCGAGCATGGCACGAGGGTGCTCGAACTGGAGGCGCTGCCGTTCTTCACCGACGCCGCCCTGGACACGTTCGTCCACCTAGTGGCCACGTTCGGGGCGGAACGGATCCAGGTGACGCCGCCGTTTTCGGGTGCCGTCGACCGGGCCGCTGCTGCCGAGTGGCTCGGCGGTTTCGCGGATCGTGTCGCGCCGTTCGGCGCATCGCTGGCGATCGAGTTCCTTCCGTTCACCGACGTTGCCGATGCTGCGTCTGCTGTAGAAATCGTCGAGCGGGCTGGACGATCGAACGTCGGCTTGTGCGTCGATAGTTGGCATGTGTTCCGCGGGGCAGGGTTGCTGTCGATCGTGGGCCTCGACCCGGCGTTGGTGGTCAACGTACAGTTCGACGATGGCCCGCTCGAGCCGGTGCTGGACGACTACGTCCAGGACTGCCTGCATTATCGCGAGCCCCCCGGTGACGGTGAGTTCGACCTGCGCGCGTTCCTCGAACTGCTCCCCGACACTGCCCCACTGAGCGTAGAGGTGATCGACGACGACCTCGATCTACTCGCGCCGGCCGCCGCTGCGGCGCTGCTGATGGAGGCCACCCGGTCGTACCTCTAGAAGATGGTGGGTCAGGGACACGCGTCGGCGGAAGCCGGGGCGAGGGTGTACTGCTCGGTCCCACTTCCAGATTGACCGGCAATCGAGCCGGCGCTGCTCGCAGACATCGTTCCCGGCTTGCCCGGCCCATCTGGCAGAGCGATGGTGTAGGTACCGCTGTAGCTGAGGTTGAACACACCCTCAGCGGTGTATGTGCCGGTCAGGGTGTCACTGCCACTGAAGACAGCAGTGGCGACACCGGGGCTGTCCAACGTGAACGGTTTACGGATGTCGCAGACGAGTTGCGACACCACCTGGAAGTCCTCCAGCCCGCCGGTGATGAAGTACGAGTACGACTCGCAGATGTTCTGTGCGTTCTTCTCGTCGAGGGAGGCGGGGTGGTTGGGGTTGGGCGGCAGTCCGAGACCTGACCGCCATTTCCGCATCTCTTTCCAGAAGTTGCTGAGGATGGTGTGGTCGGGTGCTTCCTGGCATTGCTTGATGCGTTCCTTCTCGCAGGCGGCCTCCATGGTGAGGAACGCTGTCTGGGCGACCAGCTTCATGGAGACGATCGAGCTGGGGAGCGAGTTCCTCAGCCAGCTGTCGTAGTAGTGGCGGGTCGCATGGGCGACGGCAAGGGTAGCGGCGCAGCTGCCGTCGGACCCCTCGATGAGCGGGGTGATGACCTGCTCCTGATACTTGTTGAACAGAATCTGCAGGACAAGGTCGATCTCGGCTGTCGACTTGCCTTCTCGGACGTATTCGCTGCGGATCGCGACGTTGGTGGCGATGTCGTTCCACAGTTGCGCTTCGGTGTTTCGCGCTGGTGAGCGGACGGTGATTTCGTCGATGACGGCGTCGATGATGGCGATTCCGGTGGTGCTGAAGTGGTCGACGAGGATGGTGGTGCTATCGGGGTGGCCGTCGAGTATTCCGACGCGAAGATCGGTGCCGTCGCCCGCTGCTTGGAACGGAAGTATGTGGGCGTTGTCGACAGGGGCGACGGGTTGGATTCGAAGCGCAGCCGAACCGATGAACTGCAGTCCTTCTGGTTGAAAGTTGACGGCGTGTAGCGCGCCGGCACCGGTGATACCCGAGACGATGGCGGCTGCGGTCGCTGTGACCCTGGTATCTGCGGCGAGTGCGTCGGGCGGTACCGCCAGGGTGAACACCGTGCCATCAGCGGCAGTCGCTACGAGCGTGCCCCCGGTGGTGGCGCTGATCAGTGCGCTGGTGGTGGTAGCGGGGTCGGGGGTGAACCCCAGCCGTTCGTCAAGGGTGATGATGGTGACGCCCGTTGTTGTCGGTTCGGGTGCTGTTACGCCGGTGGGAGCCTCGCCGTTGCCCGGATCCGCCGCCGAGTCTGCCGATGGTGCAGTGGTGAATGTGACGACGGTGGAGTCGTCGCTGCGCACGGTGCGCGGAGCATCGCCACTCCCGCACGCTGCCAGGGAGCTTGAAGCCAGTACGACCATCGCCACCAGTGCTGCGCCGCCCCGGCGCGTACAGCGCACCTTCGTGTCGATGGCTGACATCGGCTCACGGTACCAGCCCGCCGATGGGCTCTTGTGTCAGGTCCGTCGCTCGGCCGGATCTCGACCAACTCCCCCAGTGTTTGGTAGGTCGAGCCCCCCGGAGGGGGCCGAACCTACCAAACACTGCGCGGCATCGGGGTGCCGACGAGCGCAACCGGTGAAAGGGGTCAGCGGATAGCGGCCGCGATGTAGCGGTCAGGGCGGGCCAGCACGGCGATGCATCCATAGGTGGCGCGTGGCTCGACCACGATGGGATGGCGGTCGGGTGCGGTGAAGTGCTCGTCGGTGGCGATCCACACCCATCCATCCGGCAGGCCTTCGTCGAGGCGGTCCGGCTGGGGGAGTTGATGCCCTACCGGAAAGTCGCCGCCGAGGTCGATCCCGGGTAGGCGTGACCACCGGTCCGGATCGGGTGTGTCGGCTACAGGCACAGCAGTCGGATCGGCGGCAAGTTGGGCAAGGAGCGAGCCGGCCTCGATCGAGAGCTTCGTCACCGCCTCGACATGCGGACGGCGTTCGGATTCGTACGAGTCGAGCAACGCGTCGTCGTTTCCGTCATGGATGACGGCCGCCAGCTTCCAGACCAGGTTGGCCGCATCGCGAATACCGCTACACATGCCCTGGCCCATGAACGGCGGCATCTGGTGTGCGGCATCGCCGGCCAGGAACACGTTGCCGACCCGCCACGGTGAAGCCATCAACGCATGAAACCGGTAGCCGACCGCGCGTTCGAGTACACCGTGGTCACTGGTGACGCCCCATGGGGCGAGCAGCCGCCACACATCGGGCACGACCTCATCATCGGCGAGTCGGAACTCCCAGCGGCGGTGCCGACCGTGCGACGGAACGAACGTGGCGAGGCGCGAACGATCGCAGACCTGCTGGATGGTTGAGGGGAGCACCGGCTCAACCGGGTCGTGTATCGTCAGGTCGACAACAAGCCACCGCTCGTCGTAACCGAGGTCATGAAGGTGCACGCCGACTTGCTCGCGGACCTTACTGGTGGCGCCATCGGCGGCGATCACATAGCGGGCTGTCTGGCACAACTCGTCCAGCGACGGTGCTTGTTCGCCGAGGTGCACGTCGATGTGCCCGTACTGCTGTAAGCCGGACCGAAGCATGGCATCGATCTCGGGTTGGACAAAGACGTAGTCCTCGTGCCATCCGAGCAGTGGCGCACGCTCGAAACCTTCGTAGGTGAAGATCTGCTGTCCGGCACCGTCGACATAATCCATGCCAGCCGAGACGGTGAGCAGATCATGGAGTTGGTCCTCGAATCCGAGGTGCTGGAACACGCGGGCGATCTCGGCGTCGAGGTGACACGCGCGAGGCTGCGGATACGGCGCGACCGACTGCTCGTACACGATCGTGCGCAGACCCCACATGCCACACAGATTGGCGAACGTCGCTCCAGTCGGGCCGAGGCCAACGATTGCAACGTCGTACGCCGGTGTCATTTCAGACCGGTGCTCGATCGGTCCACACAGTGGTTCCCCACGTGATCGCCAGGAGTGTGGTGTCACAGTCCGGCATCGCGCCATGCCAATGGGCTTCGTCAGCCGGGCAGACGACCAGAGCGCCGACAGACAGCGAGATCTCACCGGTGCCCTCGGTGCCGACGCGAGCCTCGCCACTCACGACATACAACTGCTGCCCGCCGGGATGCGAATGCCAGAACGTGACAGCACCGTTTCGGAAGTGCACGAGCGCGGTGTCGGGACCATCGACACCAGCATCGATCTCCGGCGGGGTCGTGTTCAACATCTCCAACTCGACCGTGCCAGTGAAACGCCCGCCATAGCTGACGCTGCGGTCACCGCCCGCGACCACTCTCATCGCACGACCACTCTCATCGCACGACCACTCGGTTGCGCATCGTCCCGATACCGCTGACAGTGGTCTCGATGATGTCGCCATCGTGCAGGAATCGTTGAGGCGTACGAGCTTCGCCAACTCCGCCTGGGGTACCGGTCCACACCAGGTCGCCCGGACCGAACGTCATGTAGCGGCTGAGCCAGACCACGAGCGCCGGAATCGAAAAGATCAGATCGCTGGTGTTGGTCTGCTGCATTACTTCGCCGCTGACAACGCCCTTGAGGTCGAGCGAATTGCGATCGGCGAACTCGTCAGGGGTGACGAGGTACGGGCCGGTGGGGCCGAACGTGTCGTAGCTCTTGGCAATGGTGAACTGCTTGATCGGCGGACGGAACTGTTCGCCACGATCGGAGATGTCCTGCCCGCACATGACCCCGGCGAGATAGCTCCAGGCGTTCGCCTCGGTTGCGCCCTTGCACGAACGACCGAAGACGATGACCACCTCGGCTTCGTAGTCGATCTCATGCCGACCCGCCGGCGCAATCACATCGTCGAAGGGTCCACAGACGCAGTTGTTGGTCTTGCCGAACAGATGCGGTTCGGTCGGCAACTCGCGACCGCTCTCGGCGGCGTGGGTGCGATAGTTCAGTCCGACACCCAACCCCTTCGGTGGATTCGGAACCGGGGCACCCAACCTGGTCGGATCGACGTCGGGCCAATCGTCAGGTTCGGCTGCGGCCGCCAGGTCGGCGAGTGCCGCGTGATTGGCCAGATCGGCGTACACGGCAGGATCGCTACCGAACCGCCCGTTGGAGGCAGTTTCGATGTCGATGGCCCGGTCGGCGATGACGACCACACCGCGGTGGTTCAGGTTGGCGAAGCGCATGTGATCAGTCTCGCTGATGAGTCCATGGGGGTTCGAACCAGACGTGTATCTGGCCCGTACCGGCGGACGATTCGTATGCGGAGTAGGCGACGCCGGTCGCCGTGCACGCTGCACCGCCGAGCGCCCCCACCATCTGGAGGTAGTGTCCGAAGAGTCCCTCCGGCCCGTGCGGGCGGTAGCCGGGCATGCCGTCGATCACAGCCGCATGGTCGCCGCGTTCGAACGCGGCGATTACCGCTTGGTCGGCGGCGCGTGCCTCGGGGGTGCGGATGTGTTCGAGGCCTGCGCTCTCGTGCTGGGAGAATTCACGCATCGGCCAGAAACGGTGCGAGAGGCCGCCGGATGCGAGGAGCACTACTCGACGGTCGAGCGTCGCAATCGCATCGGCTAACAATCGGCCGGCGAGCAGGAAGTCGGCTGGTTGCGCGGTTTGGCAGATTCCGATGCTGACCCATCGCTCGTCGCCTTGAAGGAACGGCAAGAGGTTGGTCGTGGCGTAGCGGATCGGAAGGTACGGATCGACCGAGGCATGGATCCGGGTGTCGTCGCGGCCCGTGGCCTGAGCGGCGAACGCGTGGGCCAGTTCGGGGTCGCCTGGGAAGTCGTATGGCATTGCGTTCATGCCGCGCGGAAGTTCTTCACTCGTGAAGAATCCCGACCGACGGTCGTGTGCGGAGACGACGTGTTCGACCGTGGTGAACCAGTGTGTATCGAACACCACGATCGTGTCGGGACGGACCCTGTCGAGCTGTTCGCGACGGAGTCGATGGAGCCCGTCGACCAACGTAGTTCCCTGAGGGCCGTACAGTTCGCGCAGCACCTCGGCACCCATCACGATCGGGGGTACGTGCGAGACAATTGCCGCGCCGACGATCTCACCCATGTTCGGCTCCTCGCTCCATAGAAATCGTTTGGACCCAAACGATCGTAGTCGATCGGCGAGGGACCAATGCCATGCCGGGGCGATGCTCGATCCCGGCGGGTCTACACCTCGGTGTCGAGCGTGCGCAGCACGGTGCGCAACAGCCTGGCGAGTTGGGTGCGATCATCGCCGGTCAACCCTGACGTGACGATCGCCTCGTGTTGGTTGAACACCGGCATGATCTCATCGATCGTGCGCCTGCCCTTGGCGGTGGGCGAGACAACGAGTCGCCGACCATCGGTCGGGTGTTCTGCGCGTTTCACCAGTCCCCGCCGCTCGAGGGTGTTCAACACGCCGGTGAGCGTGCCGCCCGTGATGCCTGCCTCACTTGCCAACTCGTTGGACTGTTTCGGTCCCCAGACACGCAAGACGAACAGCACCACGAAGGCGCTCCAGCCGAGTTGGTGGCGAGCCAGCACTTCACGCTCCATGTGGCTGCGTACAGCCGTGGCCGCGCGAAACACGTTGCTGACAGCGAGCAGTGCTTCGAAGTCGAATGACTCGTCGATGAAGACGGCGTTCACATCGCGTTCGGCCTGGCGCAGCTCGACTTCATCATCACTCGAGAACGCGCCGGGCACAAGACGTGACAATATCGTTCGGTAGCGAACGACATCGCGCTCCCGCCGAGATGCGGGTCGACAGGGCAGGGGAATGCCATGCACACCAGCAATCATGCACACCACTAAGGAGGTCGCCGGTGTCTCGGTCTCGGGTGATCACTGGATCGGGGGACAGCGGGTCGCCTCGTCGTCGGCATTCGAGGATGTGTCGCCGATCGACGAGACGGTCATTGCCCACATCGCTCGCGGCGGCCCAGTAGAAGCTGCTATGGCGATAGCGGCGGCCGAACAGGCATTCCCACAGTGGGCTGCGACGCCGCCGGCTGAACGCGCCCGGTTGCTGCACCGAGTCGCCGACCTGGTCGAGGAGCGGATCGAGCAGTTGGCAATCGTGGAGACAACTGACAACGGCGCGCTGTTGCGGTCGCACCTCCGTGGTGTGATGCCTCGTGTGGCGCACAACTTCCGGTTCTTCGCCGACTATCTCGTCAACGACTTGCATCATCCGGAGTTCGACACCCGAGGTCATACCAATCGGGTCAGCTGGGATCCGAGTGGGGTGGCGGTGTTGATCACCCCATGGAACGCGCCATTGATGCTGGCGACATGGAAGGTTGCCCCGGCGTTGGCGGCCGGCTGCACGGTAGTGCTGAAACCCGCGGAGTGGAGCCCGCTCACTGCGTCGTTACTTGCCGACATCACGGCCGAGGCGGGGCTTCCGCCTGGAGTTTTCAATGTGGTGCAGGGTTACGGCGAGGATGTCGGCGACGCCCTCACGGGCGATCCGCATGTGAGCCGGATCAGCTTCACGGGATCGGTGCCCACCGCCCGGCTGATCGCGATGTCAGCAGCGGCCAACCTCACGCCGTGCAGCTTCGAACTGGGAGGCAAGAGCCCGTTCATCGTGTTTGCCGATGCAGACATGGACTCCGCGGTCGCCAATGCGGTGGAGCAATACGACAATGCCGGCCAGGTCTGCCTGGCGGGTGTGCGGCTGCTCGTCCAATCGAGCGTCCATGATGAGTTCGTCGCCCGGTTCGTTGCCCGTGCGTCGGCGCTTCGTCAGGGTGATCCCCGCGACCTTGCCACCGATGTCGGGCCGCAGATCAGTCGTGAGCACTTCGACCGAATCGACGGCTTCGTCCAACGCGCACTAGCAAGTGGCGCAGAAGCGGTCATCGGCGGCGGCCCGAACGTCGACGTCGCGGCACCCGGTCGCGGCAACCTGTATTACCAACCGACCTTGCTCACCGGAGCCCGCCCGGGGTCGGAGGTGCTCACCGACGAGGTGTTCGGCCCGGTGCTCACCATTTCGACCTTCGACACCGAAGACGAAGCGGTCGCGCTTGCGAATGGCACCGAATTCGGTCTGGCCGGGGTGTTGTTCACCGGTGATCCCGACCGCGCAACGCGAGTGGGAGCACGTCTCGTGGCCGGAACGTTGTGGGTGAATTGCTTCTTCGTGCGTGACCTTCGGGCACCATTCGGAGGCAGCCGGCACAGCGGAGTGGGACGCGAGGGCGGAAGCTGGAGCTTCGACTTCTACTGCGATGTCAAGAACACATGTACGAACAACGACCGGTGGATCACCCCCTGAACCAATCGAGTACCTGCTCAGAGGTGATGCACTGGTCGAGCGAGGGACATTGCTAGCCTTCTAGAAGTCGGTTGATCGTCTTCGCTCACAGGCTTGGCGTTGTGGATGTCGGGCGATAGCATTGATCTCTGCCCTACCGAGCCTGCGCGTGCGCGGTTCGTTCGGGGCCTGCCACGACCCACCGATGTAGGGAGCTACTCCTGTCCAAGACGAAAGACGACGCCATCGTGCTCGAGGGCACGATCCTCGAATCCTTGCCGAACGCCATGTTTCGGGTAGAACTCGAGAACAACCACAAGGTGTTGGCGCACATTTCCGGCAAGATGCGGATGCACTACATCCGCATTCTGCCCGGTGACAAAGTGCAGGTGGAGCTCACCCCCTACGACCTCACCCGGGGTCGCATCACATACCGCTATAAGTAATCGCAAACCCCCCGTCTGTCGAAAGAAGCGCACGTCACCATGAAGGTCCGACCCAGTGTGAAGAAGATCTGCGAGAAGTGCAAGGTGATCCGCCGGCACGGCCGCGTCAGGGTGATCTGCGAAAACCCGCGTCACAAGCAGCGTCAAGGCTGAGGAAGTAAGGACATGGCACGTATTTCCGGCGTTGATATCCCCCGCGAGAAGCGGCTGGAGATCTCCCTCACGTATATTTTCGGCATCGGTAAGCCGACCGCGCAGAAGATCTGCTCCGACACCGGGCTCGACCCGAACCAGCGGGTGCGCAACCTCACCGAAGAAGAGGTCAACCAGATCCGCCAGTGGGTCGAGACCAACATCACCGTCGAGGGTGACCTGCGCCGCAACGTTGCCCAAGACATCAAACGCAAGATCGAGATCGGTTGCTTCCAGGGCATCCGTCACCGCAAGGGCCTGCCCGTGCGCGGCCAGCGCACCCATACCAACGCTCGCACCCGTAAGGGCCCGAAGAAGACCGTTGCCAACAAGAAGAAGGCCGTGAGGAAGTAGCGATGGCAAAGCCGAAGCCAGGTGGGCGCCGCCCACGCAAGCGCGAGCGCAAGAACATCACCACAGGTGTGGTGCACATCAAGAGCTCGTTCAACAACACCATCGTGTCCATCACCGATGTCTCAGGCAACGTCATTTCATGGGCGTCGTCCGGTGGGGTCGGATTCAAGGGTTCACGCAAGAGCACGCCGTTCGCCGCACAGATGGCCGCCGAGAAGGCAGCCCGCGCCGCCATCGAGCATGGTCTGAAGCGTGTCGAGGTGCAGGTCAAGGGTCCCGGCTCGGGCCGCGACACCGCAGTTCGCAGCATCCAGAACACCGGCATCGAGGTCACGTCGATCAAAGACGTCACCCCGGTACCCCATAACGGCTGCCGTCAGCCGAAGCGTCGGAGGAACTGACTCATGGCACGGTACACCGGCCCGAAGGTGCGCATCTCGCGCCGCCTGGGCACCAACATCTTCGAAAATGAAAAGGGTCGCAAGGCCCTCGAGCGCAAGCCGTTCCCTCCCGGCCAGCATGGCCGTACCCGTCGTCGCAACGCCGGTAGCGAGTACCTCGCCCAACTGCAGGAAAAGCAGAAGGCGAAGTACATCTACGGCGTGCTCGAGCGTCAGTTCCGCCGCACCTACGACGAGGCCAACCGTCTAGCCGGCCCGACGGGCGAAAACCTGTTGCGGCTACTCGAGCAGCGCCTCGACAACGTCGTGTACCGGGCCGGTTGGGCCAGTACCCGCCCGCAGGCACGTCAGTTCGTCAATCACGGGCTCATCCACGTCAATGGCAAGCGCGTCGACATCGCGTCGTACCGCGTGCGCAAGGGTGAGGTCGTGTCATTGCCCGCAAAGACTCGTGACATGATCGTCATCCAGCACAACATCGACACCCTCGATCGCCGCGTCGTCGGCTGGCTCGAGACCGGTGACGCAGGCAAGCAGGTCACGGTTCGCGAGCTTCCCCAGCGCGAGCACATCGACGTTCCGGTGCGCGAATCACTCATCGTCGAGTTGTACTCGAAGTAATCCCCGGTCACGACCAGTTCCCGCATTCGGTAGAGAAGAGACGTCACACATGCTCGTCATCCAACGCCCAACCGTCGAGTCGATCGGCGACGAGGAGAGCAACCGCCAGCGCTTCGCTGTTGGCCCGCTCGAGCCCGGCTTCGGCCACACCATCGGCAACTCATTGCGCCGGGTACTGCTGTCCAGCATCCCCGGCGCTGCCATCACCGCTGTCCGTTTCGATGACGCACTGCACGAGTTCGACACCATCCAAGGCGTTTCCGAAGACATCACCGACATCATCCTCAACATCAAAGATGTCGTGATCACCTCGGAATCCGACGAAGATGTCATCGTCCGTCTCGATGTTCGCGGACCTGCCACCATCACTGCCGGCGACATCAAGTGCCCGAGCGACATCGAGATCCTCAATCCGGGTCAGCACATCGCCACGCTCAACGCAAAGGGCCGCTTGGCTGTCGACCTCACGGTCGGCCGTGGCCGTGGCTACATCTCGAGTGATCGCGACAACCAGAACCGCACGATCGGCGTCATCCCGGTCGACGCGATCTTTTCACCCGTACGGCGCGTCATGTTCACCGTCGAGCCAACGCGCGTCGAGCAGAGCACCAACTACGACCGACTGGTCATCGACATCGAAACCGACAGTTCGATCACCCCTCGCGACGCCCTCGCCTCTGCGGGTGCCACGTTGCGCTCATTGGTCGACCTGGTCGCCGCGTTGTCCGATGAGCCCCAAGGCCTCGAGTTGGGTGAGGTGGCATCGATTGCGGCAACCTCGCCCGACCTCGACCTGCCGATCGAAGACCTCGACTTGTCCGAGCGGCCGCGGAACTGCCTCAAGCGCGCACAGATCAACACCGTTGGTGAGTTGCTCACCCGTAACGAAGACGATCTGCTCAACATCACCAACTTTGGCCAGAAGAGCCTCGACGAAGTCAAGCAAAAGCTCGACGAGCGCGGCCTCACGCTGCGCGGCTGACCCGCCAGCAGATCGACAAGAGAGAACACCATGCCTGCAACCCCACGCAAAGCCCGCAGTTTCGGGCATAGCCCCGCCCACCAGCGGCTGATGCTCGCCAACATGGCCGCATCGCTGTTCGCGGCCGAGGGCATCGTTACCACCGAGGCCAAGGCCAAGGCGCTGCGCCCCATTGCCGAGAAGCTGATCACGAAGGCGAAGAAGGCTCAAGAGGGCGAGCCGCTGCGTATTCACCGCATCCGCCAGATCCAGTCGTACCTCAACGACAAAGAGATGACGCACAAGCTCGTCGCCGATGTCGCTCCTCGTTACCTCGAGCGCAACGGCGGCTACCTCCGGATTCTCAAGCTCGGTCCGCGTCAGGGCGACAACGCCCCGATGGCACGCATCGAACTCGTCTGAGCACACCTGCGTCGATGAACGCGCCGATCGAGCCCGCCGCGCCGCGGCGGGCTCGTCTCGTTCTGGCCTACAACGGGGCTGAATTCCACGGCTTCGCCGAGAACCCGGGTCAGCGCACCGTTCTGGGAAACCTGCGCACGGCGTTGGAAAAGATCTGTCAGATCCCGCTCACGTTGGTTGGGGCGGGCCGAACCGACGCCGGGGTGCATGCCTGGGGACAGGTGGTCAGCGGCGACCTGCCGGGTGATGTCGATCTCGACGGCCTGATTCGACGGCTCAACCGGATGTGCGGGCCGGCAATCGTTGTGAGGTTGGCCGACTGGTGCCACGACCCGCAGTTCAGCGCCCGCTTCAGCGCCACCGACCGTCTCTACCGGTTCGATGTGTGGAACGCCGAATTCGCAGTGCCGGCCCTCGCTACCACGGCCTGGCACGTGCGGCACCCGCTGCTGCTGTGGGCGATGCAGCTTGCCTGCGACCCGCTCGTCGGCGAACACGACTTCTCCTCGTTTTGTCGACGGCCGACCGTTGATGAAGGCAAACGAGAGCCGTCTATGCGACGACGGGTCAGTAGCGCGGCGTGGCACCAAGTGGTCGACGATCATCATCGGGTCGGCCACGACGAAGGCCTGGGGCTGATCCGCTTCGAGATCCGAGCGAATGCGTTCTGTCACCAGATGGTGCGATCGATCGTCGGCATGCTGGTCGACGTCGGGCTCGCCAGACTGCACGCCGGCGACGTCCGAGGGCTGATGCTCAGCCATGACCGCACCATGATCCGACGAGTGGCCCCACCGCACGGACTGACGCTGTGGGAGGTCGGCTATGGCGAGACCGGCTCGCTGCCGGAACGACAGGTCACAGACCCGGGCGACAAACGGGAAGAACTCGGCAACACCGAGTGTTGAACAGGCGGACCTGAACGACGGGACCGTCACGACGACCAGCGCAACACCTAGAGAGGCACTTCATGCCGACAAAGCGCATTCTCATCTGTTCGACCCCCGTTGGACCGCTCGGCAGTGGTGTCGGCGGGGGCGTTGAACTAACACTGCATAGCTTGGTGTTGGGCTTGTCAGGTCGAGGTCATCATGTTGAAGTCGTGGCACCGGAGGGGTCGCTGCACGTCGGCGCCAGAGTGCATCAGATTCCGGGGAGCTATCAGGTGAGCAGCCAGACCGAGTCGCGCGATGCGGCCATCGCGATGCCCCCGTCGCCTGTGCTCGGAGCAATGTGGGAATGGGTTCGGCTACACCAACAGCACTACGACATCGTGCTCAACCTGGCATACGACTGGCTCCCATGGTTCCTCACACCGTTCCTGCAGGTTCCGGTGGCGCATCTGGTGTCGATGGCTTCCGTCAATGACGCCATGGACGTCGCTCTCACCGAGTTGGTGGTCGCCCGTCCTGGATCGGTGGCGGTGCATAGTTTCGCCCAGGCCGAAACCTTCCCGGCCGTCACGGAGCGCCTTCGCGTGCTCGGCAACGGTATTGCGGTCGAGCGATACGACCTGCACGCCACCGCTGACGAACCGCGCACGCTTGGGTTCATCGGCAGGATCTCACCCGAGAAAGGCATCGACGACGTGTTTGCCGTTGCTGCGGCGACCGGCCTGACGGTGAAGGCATGGGGACTCATGCAGCACCCGTCATGTTGGCAGGCGGCGCAGGCGGCCTTCCCGACAGCAAGCGTTTCGTATGAAGGGTTCTTGCCGACCGATGAGTTGCAGTTCGCGATCGGCGGCTGTGCCGCGGTGCTGATGACGCCGAAGTGGGTCGAGGCCTTCGGCAACGTCGCGATCGAGGCGATGGCTTGTGGCGTCCCCGTGATTGCCTATCGCCGCGGTGGCCCGGCCGAGATCGTGATCGACGGCGAGACCGGGTTTTTGGTCGAGCCCGATGATGTCGCAGGACTGGTCGACGCAGTCCGTCGACTTTCCGAGATCGATCGCGCCGTTTGCCGCCAACAGGTGGTCGAGCGATACTCGACCGACGCCATGGCCATGCGCGTCGATGCCTGGTTCGACGACCTGATTCGGTCCAATCGGCGCGCGGACGCGAGTTCCTGACCAAGGATCGCAACGAAAACGACCGCGGACGTTTGTCGGCGGCACATGCCGCCGTATCCTTTCCGGGTTCCCTGGCGGTTCCTGCTGGGTGTCGAAGGATTCGAGATGAGCACGTACAGCCCCAAAGCAAGTGAAATTAACCGCGCCTGGCACGTTGTCGACGCCGAGGGCATGGTGCTTGGTCGCCTTTGCACCGAGGTCGCCCGAGTCCTGCGTGGAAAGCACAAGACCATGTTCGCTCCGCACATCGACACGGGCGACCATGTCGTGATCGTGAACGCCGACAAGATCGTGCTCACCAAGGGGAAGGCACACAGCAAAAACGTGTACCGCCATACTGGTTACCCCGGTGGACTCAAGACCGAAACCTATGCGAACCTGCTGGTGCGCAAGCCGGCCGACGCAATTCGACTCAGCGTTCGTGGCATGTTGCCTCATGGCCCACTCGGCCGGCAGCAGATCAAGAAGCTGAAGGTCTACGTCGGCCCCGAGCACCCGCATTCCGCCCAGAACCCCGTCGTACTCGACATCGCAGCGGCCAAGGCTCGCTGAGTTACCAAGAGAGCTGCACCACCATGGCCACCAAGCCCCTCACTCAGACCACCGGACGTCGCAAGGAAGCGGTCGCCCGTGCTCGTCTGCGGCCCGGAACCGGCACACACACCATCAACGGTCGTGCCTTCGATGCGTACTTCACCACTGCCGTGCAGCGGATGATCGTCGCCGAGGCGCTACGCGTCACCGATACCGAGACGGCATACGATGTCGATGCAACCATCCATGGTGGGGGCGTCAGCGGTCAGGCTGGCGCATTGCGGATGGCCATTGCGCGCTCCTTGGTCGAACTCGACCCTGAGAGTCGCCCACTCCTCAAAAAGGCTGGCCTTCTCACGCGTGACTCGCGTAAGAAGGAGAGCAAGAAGTACGGCCTCGTCAAGGCGCGTAAGGCCAAGCAGTACACCAAGCGTTGATCCGCTGCTGCGGGTCCTGGCGATCGCAATCACATTGTGCTGAGGTTCGGGACAGACGGCGTTCGCGGCGTCGCATACACCGAGGTCACGACGGAGTACGTCGCGGCACTCGGACGTGCCGCCGCTCAGGTGCTCGGCGGTGGAAATTGGTTGGTTGGCCGTGACCCTCGTGAATCAAGTTTCGACCTCGCCGGATCCCTTGCGTCGGGCCTGGTCGATGGCGGAGCCGACGTCACCCTGACCGACGTGCTCCCCACCCCAGCGGTTGCCTACTGGGCCGCTCGCCACGATCGCCCCGCTGCCATGGTCACGGCGTCACACAATCCCTACCATGACAATGGCGTCAAAATCTTCGGACCGGGTGGGGTCAAACTGAGTGATGAGGTCGAGAGGTCGATCGAGGCGGCCCTTGCGGCCTCGGTGAAACCCGACGAGGGCTGGTACAGCTACGAACACGCCACCGAACTGGTTGATGACTACATCGACCATCTCACTGCGATGTTCGAGCCGGGTGCGCTCGGCGGGCTCCGGGTCGTGCTCGATTGCGCCAACGGTTCGATGTCCGAGATCGCCGAGCGACCGTTCCTAGCGTTGGGTGCAATGGTTTCAGTCATCCACGCCGCTCCCGACGGTCGCAACATCAACGATGCTTGTGGTGCCACGTCGCCAGGCTCGCTGTGCGCGGCCGTGATCGAACAGGAAGCGCATCTGGGGCTCGCTTTCGACGGCGACGGCGACCGAGTCATCGCGGTCGACGAGCACGGAGATGTGGTCGACGGTGATCGCCTGATCGCGCTTGCCGCATTGCAGCTTCGCGACGAAGGTCGTCTCTACAACGACACCGTTGTCGTCACCGTGATGAGCAACCTCGGGTTTCGTCGGGCAATGCAAGCAGCTGGTATCAAGGTCATCGAAACAGCCGTAGGTGACCGCTATGTGCTCGAGGCACTCGATGCTGGGGGGTTCTCGGTGGGGGGCGAACAGAGTGGCCACATCATCTACCGCGATCTGGCCACTACCGGCGACGGGCTACTCGCGGGCCTGCGCCTTGCCGCCTCCCTGGTCCAACGGGCCACGTCGTTGGCCGAACTGGCCGAAGCGGTGATGAACACGTTCCCACAGGTGTTGGTCAATGTGCGGGTAGCTGTTCGTCACCCTGGTATTGCGTCGGAACTGGCTGACGAGATTGCGTTGGCCGAGCTGGCCCTTGGTGGTGAGGGCCGAGTGCTCGTTCGAGCCAGTGGCACCGAGCCGTTGATCAGAGTGATGGTCGAAGCCGCCACCGAAGAACTTGCGCGGCGCACTGCGGCGTCGTTGGCAACGGTGGTGCTTGACCGTTTCGGCTGAACAACTCGCTTCGGTCGGGAGATCTTGACGCGATCCTGATCCCTCGTCGAATGGGGCGACCGATTCGGCTGCTCACCCGTCGGTAGCCTTGTCTCGTATGTGCGGCATCGTCTCGATCCTGGCTCGACCATCTACCCGCGCCGTACCCGCGGCGGCAGAGCTGGTTGCGTTGCTCGATGCTGCTGTCGCAGCCGCCGATCTGGCGTCGGCTACCGCCCACGTCGCCGAGGTCGATCGGTTGTTGCACGGCACGCCTGGTGTCGCTGCATTGATCGGCCATTTCGAACTCGTCGCCGCGCTCAGTACTCGTCTCGACCTGCTCGACGCCAGAGCATCCGCCCGTGAGGCTGAACTCGAGGTAGCAGCCGACCTGGCTGTTGACGAACTCGAATCTGCTAATAGTGAACTCATTGCATTTCGCGACGCCACATGGGCAGTACGTAACGACCGGTTCCGCACCGCAGCCGCAGTCGACTTGTTAGCCGGTCGACAGGCGGGGCCTGCGGCCATCGCTGCATATCTCGCCGTGCAACAGGCGCTGTCGGCGATCGACCGTATGGAAGTCCGCGGCCGCGACTCCGCCGGGTTGCACCTCTATGTGTGGCAGCACGGGCTGTCGCTGGGCGATCCGTCGGTCGCTGCATCGTTGTCGGCGCGCACCGCCGATCCGCTTTTTCAGAACGGCTCGGTTCGTGTGGCCAACGAATGCTTCAGCTTCGTCTACAAGGCGGCGGCCGAGATCGGCGAACTCGGCGACAATACGGCGGCCTTGCGGCGCGGCATCCACGCCGACGATCTGCTTCGGCTTGCGTTGTCACAGCCGGACGCGCGCATCTCGGTGGTCGGCCACACCCGTTGGGCAAGCGTCGGAATCATCAGCGAGGCGAACTGCCACCCGATCAACAGCGAAGAAAGCGAGTTGATGGGCGGTGAACTTCAGCCCTACGTGGTTGCCGCGTTGAACGGCGATGTCGACAATCACGCCGACATCAAGGCAGGGTTCGGGCTGCGCATCGCAGGCCCAATCACCACCGATGCCAAGATAATTCCCGCTGCCACTGCTCGCCACGCGGCCAACACCGGTGGCGATCTGGTTGAGGCGTTTCGTCGCAGTGTTGCCAGCTTCGACGGCAGCGTGGCCATCGCCGCCTCGGGTGCCGCACATCCCGATCAGGTCTACCTTGCGCTGCGTGGAAGTGGGCAGGGCATCTACATCGGTCTCGCGCAAGACATGTTCATCGTGGCCAGCGAACCGTACGGGATGGTCGAAGAGACCATGCGCTACGTGCGCGTCGACGGCGAAACGCCCGCACGACCTGGCGAACCGCAAAGCCGCGGTCAGGTGTATGTGCTCGATGCCGCGCATGCGGGCGACTTGCAGGGCATGCGCCGGATGGCCTACGACGGAACACCGCTGCCGCTGTCTGACGCCGACGTGGCGATTGCGCAGGTCACCACCCGCGACATCGACCGCGGCGATGCACCGCACTTCTTGCTGAAGGAGATCACCGAAGCGCCGGAAAGCCTGCGCAAGACCCTGCGTGGCAAGATCGTCGAACACGAGGGATTGCTGCGGGCAGTGGTTGGCGATCGCGCCCTGCCAGCGGCTGTGATCGCTCGCTTGGGCCGCGGAGAGCTGCGCAAGATCCGCGTGATCGGTCAGGGAACTGCCGCGGTGGCCGGACGGAGCGCTGCGGCCGTGCTCGATGAGCTCGCAGACGGCGAGCTCGATGTCGAATCCATCACTGCGACCGAGTTGAGCGGGTTCCACATGCGTCTCGACATGTCTGACACGCTCGTCATCGCCGTCAGCCAAAGCGGGACCACGACCGACACCAATCGCACGGTCGATCTGGTGCGTGCCCGTGGGGCCACCGTGTTGGCCATCGTCAACCGGCGCAACAGCGATCTCACCGACAAGTCCGATGGTGTGTTCTACACTAGCGATGGCCGCGATGTGGAGATGAGCGTGGCGTCGACGAAGGCGTTCTATGCACAAGTTGCTGCTGGAACGTTGCTGGCGTGCGCCATCACTGATGCGCTTGGTGTTGGCACTCCGAAACGGCGTCACGAGGTGCTCTCGTCGCTACGCGAGCTACCCGCCGCGCTACGCGAGGTGTTGACCCGTCGCCCCGAGGTTGCCCTGGCCGCGCAACGGTTTGCCCCATCAAAGCGGTACTGGGCCGTGGTCGGCAGCGGCCCGAACACGATTGCGGCCAACGAGGTACGGATCAAGCTCAGCGAGTTGTGTTACAAGTCGATCGCCTGCGACGTCACCGAAGACAAGAAGCACATCGATCTCTCCAGTGAGCCACTGATTCTGGTCTGCGCCGCCGGACTAGTCGGTGGCACCGCCGACGACGTGGCCAAGGAGGTAGCGATCTACAAGGCGCACAAGGCCACTCCGATTGTGATTGCCACCGAGGGCGATGAACGGTTCGCAGCTGCGTCTGCAGTCCTCAGTGTCCCGGCCGTCGACAAGGCGCTCGGGTTCGTGCTTTCGGCGATGGTCGGGCACCTGTGGGGCTACGAGGCAGCGTTGGCGATTGACGGCTCGGCCCGCCCGCTGCGTGAAGCCCGCGATGTCATCGAGCGTGCGGTTGGGGTGACACCCGATGGCGAGCAGGTACTGCGCCGGGTTCGCGTCGAGTTACCGCTGCTGGCCGACCGGTTCTTCGACACGCTTCACTCGGGTGGCTACGACGGTCACCTCGAGGCATCCACCGCAGTGCGGCTTGCGGCCATCTTGCGTGACGCGCTCAGCGAGCGCCCGCTCGAGGACTACCAGCGTGCAACGGGCAAGATCTCCACGCCGAGTGTGCTCATCGACGACCTCACTGCTGCGCTCACTCGGGCGATCGAAGAGCTCACCCGGCCGGTCGATGCAATCAAGCATCAGGCAAAGACCGTTACCGTTGGCATCAGTCGTAATGACGAAGGTGTGCTCGACCGACCGCTCGTGCAGGCCTTGCTCGATGCCGGCGCCAGCCGCGACCGGCTCACGTATCGCACGCTCAAGATCGTCGCCGACCTCGACCCAGCGGTCGCCGCGGTGGTCGGGTACACCCGCTACGCCATCGACGGTGATCCCAACGGCGAGGCCGGAGACGGCACCATCACGGTGGTCGACCGGGGCGGGCTTTCACGCGATGTGCCCAGTCGAGTCGACGTGAACAGCCAATTGGTGGGCACCAAGCGTCGCGTGGCCAGCGAGCGTGAAGTGCTGGTGGTGCGCGGTCGTTCCGATGGTCGCACCGTCATCTTGGTGCCCGAGGTAAAGGCCGGTGTGTGCACTGGCATCACGCTGTTGCACGTGCGGTTTCACGACCATCTTCCGGTGGCAGCCATCCGTGGCGTGTTGCAGGGCTACGACCGGCGGTATGACCGCCTTGTCGACTGGGTGTCCGAGACCGAGGGCACATTCCGCAACGACCGGCTTGCCGATCTGAGCGTGGCCGATCTGCTGATCAATCCGATTTCCGATGTAGCCGACCACTGGCAGGCATGACCGGCACCGCCGGGGTGAAGGGTATCGGTGTCGACGCGGTCGACATCGAGCGCTTTCGGCGCTCCTTGCTGCGGACCCCGTCGATGCGTGAGCGCCTGTTCACCGAAGTCGAATTGGCCTATGTCGAGCCGAAGGCCGACCCGGTTCCGTCGTTGGCGGCCAGGTTCGCCGCTCGTGAGGCGGTCATGAAAGCAATGGGTGTCGGGCTAGGAGCGTTCGGCTTCCACGAGGTCTGGGTCAGTCGGGCTCAGAGCGGGGAACCCTCGCTCGTGGTCACTGGTTCAGCGTTGGTGCTGGCCGAACAGGCAGGCATCGAGCGGTGGCATCTCTCGATCACGCACACCGCGTTGGTGGCAATCGCCTACGTCGTCGCCACATGAGTGTGTCGTCTGGCTGAGTCGCGTCGAGTTTCCTGTCGCTGGCGACGACAACTCGACGCGGTGTCGACCGGCTGGGGTGGCGGAGGTGGGTGCGCGAACGGGTCGTCTGGGTGAGCCGCAGTAGGCTCAGCGCGGATGCTGCCGATCCTGACGCCCGACGAGATGCGCGCCATCGATGCCTGGGCACCTGATCCGGTCGAGGTGCTTGTCGAGAGGGCCGGATCAGCGGTCGCTCGGGCGGCCGTGCGGATGTTGGGCGGCACATACGGTCGTACGGTCAACGTGATCGTCGGTACCGGAAACAATGGTGCCGACGGGCGAGTGGCCGCGCAGCACCTTGCGGCGCGCGGTGTGAAGGTGCGCGTGTTCACGGTGGCTGCATGTCCGACACGTCTGCCTGAAGCCGATCTGGTGATAGACGCAGCCTTTGGCACGGGGTTCCGAGGCACCTGGCATCCTCCCGACATCGGCGATTGCCGGGTGCTGGCGGTCGATGTCCCGAGCGGAGTCGACGGGCTCACCGGAACCGCAGGTGCTGGCGTGCTCGCCGCTGACCACACGATCACGTTCGCAGCCCTGAAGCCCGGACTGTTGTTTCCGCCCGGCAGTGGTCTAGCTGGCGAGTTGGAGTTGGTCGACATTCAACTCGACGTAGGTGTCACGAACGCCCACCTCGTGCAGCGCAGTGATGTCGCCGGCTGGTGGCCGCACCGGATCGCTTCTGCGCACAAGTGGGATGCCGCGGTGCGGATCATCGCCGGAAGCCGCACCATGGGTGGCGCCGCGGCACTCGCTGCGGCCGGTGCGCAGCGCAGTGGGGCAGGCATGTTGCACGTCTCTAGTCCGGGCGTCGAGATGGCCCCGTACCTCCCGCTCGAAGTGGTGCAACGTTCGCTGCCGGCGAGCGGCTGGGCCGACGAAGCGCTGAGCACACTTGACCGCTTCCACGCGGTCGTACTCGGCCCGGGACTCGGTCGGAATGACGAAATGGCAGCGAGCACGCGACACATGACCGTCAACACGCCGCTACCCCTTGTAGTCGATGGAGATGCGCTGTTCGCCCTTGCGTGGAACTCGGAAGGCGCAGCCGCGCTGTTGAATCAACGTCATGCGCCAACCGTGCTCACCCCCCACGACGGCGAGTATCAGTTGCTCACCGGGGCGGCACCTGCTGTAGACCGCATTGCGGCCGCTCGCCGACTTGCCCGCGACACCAATTGTGTCGTGCTGCTCAAAGGCGCAGCCACCGTTGTGGCCGACCCGCACGGCCGAGTGCTCGTCGTCACTGCGGGCGACGAACGGCTGGCCACTGCCGGAACCGGCGACGTACTTGCCGGCATCGTCGGCGCTCTCCTCGCCCATCAGGTTCCGGCGTTCGAGGCAGCTGCCGCTGCAGCTTGGGTGCACGGACGTGCGGCGCGGCTTGGTCCGACCGTTGGATTCGTCGCCTCCGATCTACCGGGGCTCATTCCGCGGGTGCTTGCGGAACTGTGAGTCGCTGGGCCTGGGCGGAAGTTGATCTTGCCGCGATCGAGCACAACGTCGGGCTGCTCGGTGCCTCAGTGGCCCCGAGCGACGTGTGGGTCGCGGTCAAGGCCGATGGATACGGGCACGGTGCGGTGGCGGTGGCTCGTACCGCGCTCAGCGCGGGCGCTACGGGGTTGTGTGTCGCTTTGGTGCAAGAGGGGGTTGCGCTGCGAGAGGCGGGGATCGATGCGCCGATCCTGGTGCTCAGCGAGCAACCACCCGAGGAACTCGCAGCCGCCGTACGGCACAGGCTTATCGGAACGGTCTACTCCGTGGCCCAGATCAGGGCATGGGAAGCGGCGGGAGCGATCGATCACCCGGTACATCTCAAGATCGACACCGGGATGCGCCGGGTAGGAGTGTCACCGGATCAGGCGATGGCGGTCGCGGACGCGATTGCGGCGAGCCCGTCGGTCGAGTTGGCCGGCGTGTTCACCCATCTGGCAGTCGCCGATCTGCTTGACGATCCGTTCACACAGCGGCAACTCGATACCTTCGAGGGGGTGCTCGCCACGTTGGCTGCGGCAGGCCATGCCGCGCCGATGGTGCATGTGTCCAACTCGGCAGCGGCACTTGCCCACCCGGCAGCGCGGCGCTCGGTCGTGCGGGCAGGCATCGGAGCGTATGGCATCTCTCCTGGGTCGGGTGTCCATGATCTGGCGGCCGGTCTGCTGCCGGCGCTGTCGCTCCACGCACGCGTTTCGCATGCGAAACGCGTGTCCGCCGGCGAGCGAATCTCGTACGGTTTGCGGCATCTGTTTACGCACGACACCACCGTGGCAACACTGCCGATCGGGTACGCGGATGGGGTGCCGCGTCGGCTGTCATCCGTTGGAGGTCAGGTGCTGGTCGGAGGTCGCCGCCGGCTGATCGTGGGTGTGGTCACCATGGATCAGTTGATGGTAGATGTGGGCGACAGTACGGTAGAGATTGGGGATCATGCGGTGCTGATCGGTTCGCAGGGTGACGAAACCATCACGGCGACCGAATGGGCCGACCGCCTCGGCACCATCGCGTATGAGATCGTGTGTGGTATCTCCGCGCGTATCGAGCGTCGCCCGCGCTGATTCGTCGACTCGCCCGCGCTGAGGCCCTATCATCAGGTGGGCATGCTTCGGCTACGTTCCACCTCGCTCGAGTCAACGCACGCCATTGCGGCTGCTCTGGCGCCGCTTGTGCGTAGCGGTGACATGGTCGTGCTTGCGGGCGAGATGGGTGCCGGAAAGACCGCGTTTGCGCAGGGTTTCGGCGCGGCGCTGGGTGTGACTGATCCGATCACTTCGCCCACCTTCAACCTGGTTCATAGCCACCCGGCCGGGCGGCTCACGTTGCACCATGTCGATCTGTACCGGTTGAGTACCCAGCACGAGGTGGCCGACCTGGCGTTGGACGAACTCGCTGATGCTGATGGCATCGTGCTCATCGAGTGGGGCGATGTCGTTGCTTCGGGGCTCGGTGATCATCTCGTTGTCCGTCTCGATGTCGACCCCGACGACGATGCCGCCCGCAACGTTGTGGTCAATGGCGTCGGGCGGAGTTGGGCGCTGCGCTGGGAACGTGTCGAAGCGGTCATGGCGGCATACATATGACAGTGACAGTGATAGTGACAGTGACAGTGACAGTGACAGTGACAGTGACAGTGACATCGTGCTGATCCTTGGCATCGAGACCGCGACCGAACAGGTCAGTGTTGCGATCGGCGGGCACGAGGGAGTGCTCGGGCTGTTCGAGGTGTGTCGTGGCCGACGGCACGCGGAGATCCTCACGCCGGCAATCCAGTTTCTCGTGCAGCAAGCCGACATCGAGTTGAGCGAGATCGGTGTGGTCGCGGTCGACGTCGGCCCGGGTTTGTTCACCGGCATGCGAGTCGGGTTGGCGTCAGGCAAAGCGCTCGCTCAGGCGCTGAAGGTGCCGATGATCGGAATGTCGTCGCTCGACCTCCTTGCCTTCCCGTTGCGCCATAGCGACCGGACCATTGCGGCAGTGATTGATGCTCGTAGAGGCGAGGTGTTCTACTGCCTCTACCGTCCGGTACCGGGTGGGGTGCAACGGGTGACCGAGCCGCGGTGCGGCAGCGTTGACGAGCTCGTTGCTGAAGTCGTTGCCCGTCGAGACGACCTGTTATGCGTCGGCGACGGTGCATTGCGCCATCGTGAGCAGATCGAGGCCGAGTTGCGATGTGACTTCGCCGAGCAGTTCTTGTCGAGACCGTCGGCGGCTCCGCTCGTCCAGCTCGCTCATGCGAAAGCGCTGCGTGAGGAATGGGTCAACCCATGGGAGATCCATGCCCTGTACCTTCGTGCGCCCGACGCCCAGATCAATTGGTCAACCCGAGCGTCGGCCGTGCCCGGGGCCGGTCTGTCGTGAGTGTGATGTCGTGGTTGTTGCGTCGACCAACCGGAAAACAGGCGCTACAGATCGAGCCGTTACGTCGACGCGACCTGAGCGAAATCGAGCCGATCGAGCAGGTCTCGTATCCTCGGCCGTGGACGCCCGGCATCTTTCACAGTGAGATCGAGCTAGCGCGCGCGGGTGAGCGCTACTACATCGTCGCCCGCCAGGATGATCATCTGGTGGGGTACGCGGGCTTGATGTTCGTCGTCGGCGATGCCCACATCACCAACATCGCCACCTCCCCGGCCCACCAGCGCTCCGGGGTTGCTACTCGACTACTGGCGGACCTGGCGTGGGAGGCGATCACGCGCAACTGTTCGGCAATGACATTAGAGGTGCGTGCCGCCAACCTTGCCGCGCAGGCGCTGTACCGCAACTTCGGCTTTGCCCCGGTTGGAGTTCGCCAGAAGTACTATGAGAACGTGGACGATGCCATTGTGATGTGGTGTCACGAGATCGGCGAACCGGCGTATCGACAGCGTCTCATCGAGATCTGTCCGGAGGCCGCCCGTGACGACTGACCCGTCGGGTGTGTCTACGTCGGTCGACCAGTCCACACTGATCTTGGGCATCGAAACTAGTTGCGACGAGACAGCGGCGGCACTCGTGATGGGCGGCCACGATGTCGTGTCGAGCGTCGTCAGCACTCAGATCGACCTGCATGCTCGGTACGGAGGCGTCGTACCCGAAATTGCTAGCCGGGCGCACCTCGACACGCTCAACCCGGTGGTGGCGAGGGCGATCGTCGAGGCCGGCATCGCCGAGTCGCGTATCGATGCGGTGGCATGCACCGTTGGCCCGGGACTCATCGGCGCCCTGTTGGTCGGTGTTGCCGCGGCGAAGTCGTTCGCCCTCGCGTGGGACGTGCCGTTCGTGGCCGTCAACCACCACGAAGCACATCTGTACTCAGCGTTCTTGGAGGATCCGAACCTGCAGTTCCCCTTGGTGGTCATGCTGGTGTCCGGTGGCCACACGATGCTCATCGAGATGCGCGGGCATGGCGACTACCGGCTGCTCGGCCGCACGGTCGACGATGCTGCCGGCGAGGCGTTCGACAAAGTGGCGCGGTTTCTCGGACTCGGATACCCGGGTGGGCCTGCCATGGATCGCGAGGCGAAGCGCGGCGACCCGACGGCAATCGCGTTCCCCCGGGCGATGCTGCACGAGGGCCTCGATTTCAGCTTTAGCGGCTTGAAGACGGCAGTGATGAACTACGTCCGTAAACATCCCGATGTCTCGTCACAAGATGTGGCCGCCTCGTTCCAGCAGGCGGTGGTCGACGTGCTCGTCGCCAAGGCCCGTCGCGCGGCGCGCGAGGTTGGCGCGACCGGTCTGGTGCTTGGTGGTGGGGTGGCGGCCAACTCGTTGCTCCGTGACCGGTTCCTCCTCGCGTGTCAGGAGGATGGGCTGCGCGGGTTCCTTCCCAGTCTGGCGATGTGTACCGACAATGCGGCGATGATTGCGGCGGCAGGCTGGTACCGGTTGCGATCCGATGGCCCGAGCGGTCTCGACACGGGTGCGTCTCCAAATCTCCGGTTGTTCGACTGACCGCCAGTAGCGTCTTTCGACGTGCAGTTGCGGATCGGATCGTTCATACCGGTGGTCCCGGTGGTACTGGCGCCCATGGCCGGAGTGACCAATACAGCATTCCGGACGCTGTGCCGGGAGTTCGCTCCCGGGCTGGTCTACGTCAACGAGATGGTGATGGCGACGGCCGTAGTGCTCGGCAACGCGAAGACCGAGCGGATGATGACGTTCGGTCCGGACGAACACCCGCGCAGCCTGCAGGTATATGGCAGCGATCCCGTCATCATCGGCGAGGCAATTCGTCGGCTGTGCGATGCCGACCGTGTCGATCATGTCGACATCAACTTCGGATGCCCCGCGGCCAAGGTGACCCGCAAAGGTGGCGGTGCCGCCGTTCCGGCCAAGCCGAACCTACTGCGCGCCATCCTGCGCGCTGCTGTAGCAGCCGGTCAGCCCTATGGGGTCCCGGTTACGGCAAAGTTCCGGATGGGTTTGTACGACCAACTGCTGACCTTCATCTCGACCGGCCGTATCGCCGTCGATGAGGGTGTCGCTGCCATTGCGCTCCACGCCCGGACCGCGGAACAGCACTATGCCGGAGTCGCCGATTGGAATGCGATCGGTGAGCTGAAGGCAGCCGTTCCCGAGATCCCCGTGCTCGGCAACGGGGACATCTGGGAGGCATCCGACGCGGTGCGGATGATGCGCGAAACCGGTTGTGATGGCGTGGTGATCGGCCGAGGCTGCTTGGGCCGCCCATGGCTGTTCGCCAACCTCGTCGATGTGCTCAGCGGTCGGCCGGTCGCCGCGTCGCCGTCCCTCGGTGAGGCAACTGCCGTCATGGCCAGGCACGCGCGACTGCTCGTCGATCACCTCGGTCCCAACCTTGCGCTGCGCGACTTC
>JANYDH010000004.1 GCA_025359865.1 Actinomycetes bacterium
GGGGACCGGGTCTGCGCCGTGGCGAGTTCGAATCGCTGATCGCGGCGACACGTGGAGGCACGTGTCGCTACGTAGGCACACGCGCCTCCACGTGTCGAGCTCGCCACACCACTCACATCAGCGAGGTCGGGACGGGGTGCCGCCACACCACACCCACAATTTGGGACAACCTGTCAATGACAGCCCAACGCCAAAGGTCGGGCGAACTTCAGGCCGCAACGACGTCATCAGGGCTGAGGCTCGAGGATCGCTTTCAACTTGGCGAGATCCTTGCGCTTTGCTCGGCGCATTGCGGGCTTCATGATCGGCGTCATCAGCTTCGAGAACCCGGCCGGTTCACCACGGTTATGCAACGTCATCAGGGTCGAGTCATCCGACGTCGTCGCCCACGTGTAGGTGGTCTCCATCGGAAACGGACCCTGACTGGTGCGCATGACCAGCCGCTCACCGGCCACCAGTTCAACGAACTCGTACGTGTACCGCAACGTGCGACCGAGGAACCGTGCGACGAATTCGACCTGTGACCCGATCTGCACGGGTGGTGGCGTCTTCCATTCGACCGAGTCGATGTTGATGTCGATGTTGATGTACCAGTCCGGTCCGTGGGTCGGGTCGGCCGCCTACGCCGAAACCTCGACAACGGAGCGGGCGATGACGATCTCGGTGACGACATCGACGTTCATGGTGCTGCTTCTTTCGACGTATCTGTGGCGGCGGCGAGGAGCGCCAAGAAATGCGACCAGCCCGACGCGTGGAGTTCGGTGAACGCTTCCGGGATACCGGTATGGCGCAGGGTCAAGATGGTGTCGCCGGCGTCTTCGATCAGCGTCACCTCGACCCGACTCTGGCCCGGAGGAATTGCGGAGAAGCCGTCGATCGGCTCCCAGCCGAAGCTGAACACGAGCCGTTCGTACGGTAAGAGTTCCAGGTACTCGCCGCGCATGACCTGTCCTGCTCCCATCTCGACGCGACATAGACCGCCGGGTCGCGGGTCGAGTTCGGCTGCTGCCCCCCACCAATCGCACATTCGTTGCGGGTCGGTCCAGTACCTCCACACCGTTTCGGGACGGGCACTGATCCGCATGGTCTGTTCGACGATGTTCGCGTCGGTTTCGGTCACGGCGGGCTCTCCTTTCACTGCTGTCTGCGGGACGTTCGTCCGGATCGGGTTCTCTCGGGCCATTCCTCGCGCTCGGCGGCTGCCTTGAGGCGAGCGAGTCCGTCGGACCACATCTCGTCGAGAAACGCTGCCGCGTGGCGCAGACCCTCACGACGCCACCGATACAGGCGCCGGTTGCCATCGGCACGGACCTCGACCAGCCCGGCGTCGGTCAACGCCTTCAAATGTTGCGACACCGCGGGGCGGCTCATCGACGGGAAGTGTCCGGCGATCTCCCCCGCCGCCAGCTCACCGTCACGGACGAGGCGCAGGATGGCGCGGCGAGTCGGATCGGCCACCGCCCGCAACGCCTGATCCATCATTCACCACCTCTCCACAACCGGCCCTTGCATTCTCGCGCGAACTCGGCAAGAGTGTAAGCACTATCTTACACAGATCGGAGGAGCACAATGGAGATCATCGATGCACTCGAGCGAACGTTTCAACATGCTCACGGGGTGATCGGCAACATTCGCGTCGATCAGTACGACGACCCGACACCGTGCGCTGAGTGGGTCGTGCGCGATCTGCTCGGACACACCATCGGCGTCGTCGCTGGCCTCGGCGCTGCGGCGTCGGGGACCCCGCCTACGGAGTTTGTCCTCGGTCCCGATCCGGCGGCGCAGTTCCACCAGGCTGCCGAATCCGCGCTCGCTGCGTGGCGAACACCAGGCGTGTTCGACCGAATCGTCGATGGGGGCGCAGGGCCAATGCCCGGCCGAATGCTCGCGGGTATCAACCTCCTTGACACCGCAACCCACACATGGGACATCGCCACCGCAACCGGACAGCCGACGGAGCTCCCCGACGAGGTTGCCGCGTCAGCATTGGAGGTCTGTCGAGCAACGATCTCGGCGGAGATACGACCTGGACGGTTCGGGCCCGAGGTGTCCGCGCCCGACAGCGCCGGCCCGACCGAGCAGCTCGTCGCGTTCCTCGGGCGGCAACCATGAACGCGCCGACCATCGGAACTCGCGACGAGTGGTTGGAAGCACGCGCCAAGTTGCTTGACCGCGAAAAGGACCTCAATCGTCAGCGCGACGAACTCGCACAACAACGACGCCAGCTGCCCTGGGTGCGCATCGACAAGGACTATGGCTTCGAAGGCCCTGACGTTGAGCGCACCCTTCGCGACCTGTTCGACGGGCACACCCAACTCCTCGTCTACCACTTCATGTTCGCTCCCAACTGGGACGAGGGCTGCCCCATTTGTTCGCTCTGGGCCGATGGTTTCAACGATACCCCTGTGCATCTCGCCCACCGCGACGTGAGCTTCGTCTGCGTCTCACGCGCCCCGTACTCCAAGCTGGCCGCGTACAAAGCCCGAATGGGCTGGACGTTCCCTTGGTTCTCCTCCGCATCCAGCGACTTCAACTTCGACTTTGGGGTGTCGTTCACGCCGAACCAGCGCGAACACGGAGGCGACTACAACTTCGCCCGCCTCGATAATCCACCCGAAGAAGCACCTGGACTCAGCGCCTTCGCGATGAACGACTCAGGCGAGGTGTTCCACACCTACTCGACCTACTCGCGAGGTCTCGACCCAATCAACGCCGCCTATCAGTTGCTCGACCTGGCACCCCGCGGACGCGACGAGGACAACCTCGCCTGGCCCATGGAATGGCTTCGACGCCACGACGCGTACGAGGCCTGAGCGGATTGTCGGAGCTCACAGGCTCCCCCCATAACCATCGCGGCGACGGCCAGATCTGACTTGGTCGCCCTACCGTAACCAGTGCCCGATGGAGAGTTGGGGTGGGCGTCGAGCGTCGAGCGTTGTCTGGCCGTCTGTGGTTCTGATCGGTTGACGTTCGAAGCGCCTGTTGCCTGCTAGTCGGGCTGGCTATCAAACGAAGCGTGGCCCGAACCACTCGGCATCGGACGGGCGTGGACGATCTAGACCGCCGCCATCTTGGACGGGCTACTCGCACAGCGGTTGAATGCGGCTGGCGAACATGTCGTCAATGTCCCGCCGACCTTGACTGCCCGGGTGCGACTCTGTAGTCCAGCGCGGCCAGCTCGAACCCTGAACACCGGCACTTCGGACAAGTCAGTTTCCGGACCCAATGGGATGCCTTTCGGCGACGGAAAGCGTGAGCAAGACGTCCATGACTGTGAACGGGAATAACTCGCTGGTGTCGATGAACACCCGCTCGACGCGGCTCACGCGTTAGTGCTCGTCGAGGAGGCCAGCGTCATCCAGAGCCGCCCGCAACGCTTCGCGACCTTCGCGCTCCGACCCGACCTCGATGACGTCGCTGACCCGAATACCGCCCGCATGACGACGACGCGCTCTCCACCAGCGACATCGCTGAGCATCGAACGGACGACCTCCCCAACCGCTGAATCGTCATCGAATCTCGCTGCCAATCGCTTCGCCGCCGATCGAACCTTGGGATCGAGCGGCTCGCGTGTACTCGCAAGCGCACGCACTGACCTGATTTCAGATCATCACCATCTGCCACGACTGCAACTGATTGTTTGAGGGCCAGGACCGAGCTGAGGTGCGAAATATTTCGGAGGCTCGTAGCCAGGCGGCGATGGCGTCCCTGCGGCCGTGCCTGAGCAGGCGACCGTAGAGACACGTTCCGAGGCTTCGATAACGTTCTGCTGCGATACAGCTCGACCAGTGGAGGGGCCGCCGCCTTGGGCCACTCGGATCACAGTTGAGCACCCCTGCACGCTCTACCTCCTGGGCCGATCACCGAGTCGTGGACCATGTAGCGTCGAGCTTCTTCCCTCCAGCGAACGACCAGAAGGGCTGCACGTCATCGCCGAAACCGCCTGCTGTCGCACATGACAAAGTCCCCCGAGGAAATCTGCGCGATCACCCTGTTCGTGGTCGATGTCGGCGGCGGCTTCGTCGTAGGTGAGGATCGTCGTGGTCGGCGGGCTCCGGTGCGGTTCGTCCACGGCGGGCGGACCACGGCGTGACCCTCCGCGTCGGCGACCCGTTCCCCGAGGTCGAACTCGTTGACCATCAGGGTCGGCCTTGGCGCACGGCCCGGATGCGTGGCCGACCACTCGTGCTGGTCCTGCACCGTCATCTGGCTTGACTGCCATGCCAAGAACACGTGATCGCCGTGCGCGATCATCTCGACCGGTTCGGTGACGCCAGGATCGCCGTCGTCACCTTCGCCACCGCCGAACGCTTGGCCGCTTACCGAGCGCACCTTCGGCTCCCCTTCGATGTCGTCGCTGACACCGACCGTGTCCTCTACGGACTGCTCGGCGCCGAACGTGGTACGAACCGCCAGGTGTGGTCGCCGGGCACGATCCGCATGTACCTGAAACTCATCCGCGCCGGTCGACGGCTCCATCGGCCGACCGAGGACATTCACCAACTCGGCGCCGATGCAGTCATCGGCCGCGACGGCATACTCCGCTACCTGGCACTTCCATCGACACCCGATGCGCGGCCACCGGTCACCGAGCTCATCGCTGCGCTCGACTGACGATCATCGCAGCGGGCGCAACGTCGCAGAGGCGGAGATCCAGGCAGCTGATGGACCGAGATGCGCTCTCACGTAACAGTCATTACAGTCGCATGGTACATGTGGGCACAATGGTTGATCATCACGGCGATCACTATCGCCTTGTCGTGGGTGTTGATGATCGTGCTCGCCAAACGGCTCCCGCCCGGACTCGCGAAGGACCTCGCAACCGTCCTCCCGGCCTGCGTCACGACCGCCCGCCGACTACGCAAGGATCCGCGGGTTCCGCGCCGGGTGAAGCTCGCTGTCGCCATCGCAGCGCTCTGGGTACTATCGCCGATCGACCTCATCCCCGAGTTCCTGCCCGTCATCGGCCCGCTCGACGACATCGTCGTCGTGGCCCTCGCATTGCGCTACGCCGCCCGCCACACGCCTCCGGAAGCGCTCATCGAGGCATGGCCCGCCGAGCGGCGAATCCTCGACCGCCTCGCCCCATCAACCGCTTCGAGCACGAACTCCGGAACCCATTGAAGAGAGGCGCTGCTCGAGCATCCGTCGCCGGTGATTGGAGCCAGGTGGTCGCAGCGGGAGGAGCGATCTGACAGCTCGCTGCACACAGTCCGCGCGTCGCGCTTGGTGCGATACCCCAATGCCATCGGCGCTTACGACATCCGGTCTCAGCGTCTCGATCCTCGACGACATCAGAGCGTATGATACCGACGAGAACTCGAAGCCGATGATCTTGACCCGGGTTCAGGGCTTCAACGCGGGCCAGCCGATGCGTGCTCCTTGTGCGGGTCATCCTTGCTCTGCTGGGGTGCAGATTGGGGCTGGCGCATCAGTAGCCACATCACGACGCCCATCACCAGCGGGCAGAGCAGCAGCGCGAGACTCACCCCAGCGAGCGCGCCACCGCCGCTACGGACGACGAGGAACCACACGGCCAGGCCGACAGCGGCGGCCACACAGATCAGGCGGCGTCGGTGGTTCATGACCCTGTCCCCCCGTGGTGCACTTCGTGCTGCAGGCCTGCGGTGACCACCGTTGTGCCGATGGCACCGAGTGTTCGAGTTCGTGGCTTCATCGTTTCCTCCTTGACGAGGACCATGGTGCGCCACAGGTGTGGAGGGTGGATGGAGACGACGTGCACGCGACACGGTTTCCGCTGCTAGAGCGAAGCGCCTACTCCGCAAGCGCCTCTAGCCTTGTCGCCGTTCGTACCCGCGCACCCTGTTCACCAACTCACTGCGCGAGGACGCTGCGACGGCGCACGGCATGCACGCGCAGTACCAGCTTGCGCGGTGAGAACGGTTTGGTCAAGTAGTCGTCGGCACTGAGCGCCAGACCATAGATACGATCCGCTTCACCAGGTTTTGCGATCAGCATCACGATCAACCCGGACGTGCGCAACTGCGAAACCAGACGGCCTGCACCAGGCCTCCACACGTTCTGCACATCGGGTCGCCACAGTGCTCGCTAAGTAGTGCGCAAACGCACACCTAGACAGGCTGTCGCACAATGCTGTTTGGTGGTGCGGGGGTGAGATCGGCCGTCTAGTCGTGTTATCGGCAACGGTGTCATGGTTGTTGCTGAACTCGCGCTTGTGCTGCACAAGTCGGCTCAACATCGGCGACTCACAGCCCACCGGCCGGGCCCACCCGTTGTTGCGGTGCCGAGTCGCGTCGAGTTATCGGCGCTGGCGACATGAAAGTCGACGCGATCCTGCCCCCTACGCCTTTCCGGGAGGAGTCGCGTCGAGTTATTGGCGCTGACGACATGAAAGTCGACGCGATCCTGCCCGCACAGCCGTCGTGGTCACTGATCCAGACTTCCACCACGCCCGCCTGTCAGGCAACGAACGTTCACGTTGCAGCGCGACCGCACGGCCGGGATCGGGACCGAACCTGGCACCTACGAAGTTGGCTGCCATCAGCCCGGGCACTACGCGGCAGGCATGAAGATCGACGTCACCGGCCGATTCAAGAGAGATGCACGTTGTCGGAGCGCCCTTCGCACCGGATCTCCGCAGTCGGTGACAACTCCGCCCTCGCCGGCATCCGGCCAGCGGTGCCCGACGCATCGCTCAGTCCACCTTCGTCGATTGCGCCAACGCCGGGGCGTCGTTGATGCCATCACCAACCATGCCTACGATTCGGCCCTCGGCCTGGAGGCGAGCGACCTCGGCGGCTTCGCTTCCCACGAACGGAAGAACAATCGCGCCAGGAGCGCAACGGTCACCGCTCCCACGATCGTCACAACCAACACCACTGTCGTGATCACTACCTCCAGCGGGCTCATCGCCTCAGTTGAAGTGTCCTCCCCGAATACCCCTAGGGGGTAGGGCCTTTCTACTCTGTTGCGCAGGCGCCCATCGGCGGATACTGAATGCAGAAGCAAACAGAAGGGATGAGCGCCATGAAGCACTCCAACCGAATGATCCGCTACCTGATCGGGGCAGCGATCCTCGCGATCGTAATGCTCATGTTCGGCGCTCCCGGCATCTCACTGGCGCCACTACTCTTCATTCTTGTCTGCCCGCTGATGATGTTCATGATGATGCGCGGCATGACCGATCACGGCAACCACGAGGACCACACCGGCCACGGCTGCGAACACGACCCGACTCGCAAGTCGGACACATCCGTCAGTCATCGGCCGTGACCGGAGGACAGCAATGCGCGGCTACACCGTCCATCGGAACGACTACGCGCTCCGCCTCCGCCGCATCGAAGGACAAGTCCGCGGCCTGCAACGAATGGTCGAGTCCGACGAGTACTGCATCGACATCCTCGCCCAACTGTCCTCCGTCACCGCCGCCCTGCAGAACGTCGCGATCGGACTCGTCGACGAACACCTCCGCCACTGCATCCTCGAAGCAGCAACCATCGGAGACGACAACGCACGCAACGCCAAGCTCTACGAAGCAGTCCAAGCCATCTCGCGGCTGGTGCGCAGCTGAGCCACGGGGTGGTTGGCGAGCATGATGTGCACCTCTGTAAGGAGGTAGTGAACCGACACCGTACTCAGCACCGGTTCACCGCCCGGCTTGCGTTGGAACATCGGAGCACTTCGACGACTGCATGAGGATGCTCGGACCTCGGTCGACACTGCCGCGGCCGCGGTCGCGGCAGCGGGCCGATCAGGGTTCAGCCCCAACAGGCGTTCTCGATGGTTGAACGTGGACC
Source organism: Actinomycetes bacterium (assembly GCA_025359865.1). Lineage (GTDB taxonomy): Bacteria > Actinomycetota > Acidimicrobiia > Acidimicrobiales > Ilumatobacteraceae > VFMC01. The sequence goes on from JANYDH010000004.1 coordinate 7,779, forward strand.
GGGAGGTGTCGTGGGCGGTGCTGGGGCGTCGTGTGGGTCGGCACCCGACGACCATCGCCCGGGAACTCATCGCGGATGAGGGCCGCGACAGGTACCGGCCGCTGGGCGAGGCTGAGGGTAGTAGCACTTGAAACGCATCACGTTCACTGTCGGGCCGCAATGAGGGCCTCGCAGGATGTGACGTTCCGGCCGAGTGGTGTCGCTCACAACTTGGCTGCAGCGAAGATGTCGGGTGACACGTTCGCGTTGGCCAAGACGTCGTCGTTGAAGACTTCGACGCAGACGCCGAGTAGCTCGGCGAGTTCCACTTCGAACTGGGCGACGTCTAGTGCGTCGCGATCTTGGGGAACCTTGGCGACAAGTCGTCCCGTCGTTATCACCCGCAGGTCGGTAAGCCCGAACAGGGCCGCCAAACTGGTCACGTCTTCAGTTCGGTTCTTGATCAGCAACTCTGTGCTGGTCTGCTGCAGAGATGATGCTGCTGGCGTAGCAACCATCGCAGTCCTCCTTGTGTTGGTTGACGGTCAGAACCACCGTCGACGCCCGCGGGCGACCGGACCGCGGGTTAACGACGAACCAACACGCGGCACCGATCACACGGTCGAATTCGACGATGGCCCATCGCCAGTCGGCGGTGCGCGGGTTCTTCGGGTGGGTAAACCGGACCGAACGGTTTTTGTGAAATGGTGTTT
>JANYDH010000059.1 GCA_025359865.1 Actinomycetes bacterium
TCACAATCGCCGAGCTCACAATCGCCGAGCTCACAATCAGGGAGGGGACCCACATGAGCGTGCTCATCATCGACATCGGCACCACAGGGGTGCGTGCCGCCATCATGCATTCCGATGCGACGCTCGGCAACGTGCACTACCGACACGTTCCGCCATCGTCGCCATTTCCCGGCCTTGTCGAGTTCGATGCGGCGGAGTTGGCGCGCGTTTCGATCGAACTCGCCACGCTCGCGCTGCATGAGCACGGTGCCCCTGTAGCCGGTGTCGGCGTCGCGACGCAGCGGGCCTCCACGGTGGTGTGGGACCGCGCCACCGGTGAGCCGGTCGGCCCGGGGCTCGGATGGCAGGACCTTCGCACGGTGATGGAGTGCATCACGGTGCGGGCCGACCATGGGCTCGCAATCGCACCCAACCAGTCCGCGACCAAGCTGGCCGCGCTGCTCCAGATGTACGACCCCAAGCGTACCCGCGACCTGTGTTTCGGCACGGTCGACAGTTGGATCGCCTGGCATCTCACCGGCGGAGCCGTCCACGCCACCGATCGTTCCAACGCCTCGGTTACCGGGCTCACAGTTGCCGATGCCAGCACATGGTCGGCCTCGACACTGTCAGTCTTCGGTGTTCCCACCGAGATGATGCCAACGCTCGTCGACACCTCCGCGGTCATCGGTCATGCCACGGCGCTACCCGGCTCTCCCCCGCTGGCGGCCTTGGTCGGCGATCAACAGGCCAGCTTGATCGGCCAGAGTTGTGTTCGCACCGGTGACACGAAGATCACGTTCGGCACCGGTGGCATGCTCGACATGTGCGTCGACGAGCACGCGCCGTCGTCGGCCAACCGCACCAAGCACGGCACGTTTCCCGTTGTCGCCTGGTCGATCGACGGGAGAACGATGTGGGGTGTCGAAGGCATCATATTGTCGGCAGGCACCAACATCGACTGGCTGCGCGACGACCTCGGCATCATTGCCTCATCGGCCGACAGTCATGACGTTGCCGCGGCGTGCGATACCACCGACGGCGTCGTATACATCCCTGCGCTGCTCGGGCTCGGCACGCCTCATTGGGATTACGGTGCTCGCGGCACTCTCCTCGGCCTCACCCGGGGCACCGGCCGTCCGCAAGTAGTCCGCGCAGTCCTCGAAGGCATCGCACACAGAGGCGCCGATCTGGTCGATGCTGCCGAAGCCGACACCGGAATCCGCATCGAGCGACTGCGTGTCGATGGCGGGATGAGCCGGAACCCGACGTTCGTGCAGGCACTGGCCAATGCCACTGGTAGGACGGTGGAAGTGGCACCGATTGCCGATGCCACCACGATGGGTGCCGGTTTCCTGGCGGGGATTGCCACCGGCGTTTGGTCATCATTCGACGACATCGCCGATTCCTGGCATCCGATCGCTATTGTCGAACCATCTTGCCAATTGGATCGAACCCAATGGGCCGAAGCGACCGAACGATCGCGTCGGTGGATACCCGACCTGTCGGCCCTGGACTTCTAGAGTTGCTCCGCTTGCCCTCCGCCAACAAAGCTGTGGGTAGCGAATGGAAAGGACATACTCCCGCGTGGACATTGATCTGGCGGCCACACCCACGGCCGACTCTGCGACAACCGAGCATGGCTCGCGTCGACATCTCCTCGGTGCAGGCATCGTCGGCCTTGCCGCGTCACTGTTGCCGCAGCTTTCAGCGCGTGTCAACGCGTCGGCGACGACAACTCCTGGCGACAGCACCCCGGGGTCGGAACCGGCGGCAACGACGACGACCGCGCCGCCAAGGCGACCGACCGACGCCGACACCCCCCTACTGGCATTTGCGCAACAAGCTGAAGAGGCTGCTGTGATGTTGTTTGACATTGCGCTCAAGGGCAAGGCACCCGGCGATTCGGTAGCACTTTTTGCAACACTGCGCGATACGCACCAGTCGTACGCCCAGGCAGTCAGCGGATTCCTCGGAAGGCTGGCACCCAACACTGCCGCAACCGAATTAGTCGATGCCATGAAGAGCCGGTTCGAGGCCACCTCGTTGAAGGAAATTGCGTCGGCCGCGTACGACTTGGAAAGTATTCTGATGGTCACCCACCAGGAACTCGTGGGCCAACTCATCGGCACCAACGGTGCAGCGCTACTGGCCTCCATCCTCATCGCCGAAGCCCGCCATGCAACGGTCCTAGCCGATATCGGCGGCCAAAAAGACCTCGACACACTCCTGCTCTCCGACGCTGCAGCGCTCGAACCGAAGAAAGGGTGACCACGGTGCATCGTCCTGATATCAGCCACGATCAACTCCGCCGAGAACTCCGTGCCGACGCTGCTCAGGCTGGCGACGAGACGCGGGCCATGGATACCACCATCCACGAGCTGTTCGAGTCTGGCGCGTCTACCGAGCAACGCATGCAAGCGCTGTTCGGACGACGTCGTCTGTTCGCCATCGGCGGCCTAGGGGTCACCACCGCCGCATTGTTGGCCGCATGCGGTGGCACCAAGAGCGACAGCAACTCTCGTGTCGGCAATGCCCCTACCACGGTTCCACTTCCTGATGCTCCCGTCAACGATGTCGTGCTCCTGCGCACCGCTTCATCGCTCGAGCATTCCGCAATTGCGGTGTACGACCTGGTGATCGGCAATACCGATCTGCTCGACAAGGCATACCAAGACTTGGCGAAGCGATTCCGAGATGACCATCTCGGTCACGCTGCCGTCTTCGAAAAGCTCACCACCAGCCTGGGCGGCCAGGCCTGGACGTGCGGCAACCCGCGCTTCGACCAGGTGGTCATCACGCCCATTGTGCGCGCCATCGCGGGTGGCCCTGCTACGGCGCTGCTGCCGATCAGCACAGCGAGCGACGATCCCAAACGCGACGTACTGAACTTTGCTCACGCTCTCGAAACGCTTGCTGGGGCGACCTATCAGTCGCTCATTCCGTCGCTGTCCGAACCGACGATGCGCAGGGACACGATCTCGATCGGCACCCATGAAGTGCGTCACGCCGCTCTGCTGGCTATCGCCATCACCGGCCGCCCCGATGGATACTTCACTCCCGGCGATGTCGAGAATGCCACATTGGTCGTTCCTACGACCGCAGCCCCGGCAACGACGCAGAACATTGCGACCGTCGCCACCGTGGCGGGTGTTGCAGCGGCTCCGCCGTCCACCCCGATCCCGGTGGTCTACGCCATCCCGTCGCAATTCGGTGCGCTCAGCGCGACCCAACTGGTCGTCGGTGCGCCCAACGAGTCCGGCACCCGTCTGACCGTCAACCTCGAAACTCCGAGCCTCAACTCGTTCGTCTACGAGTACATGACGCCGGAGTGCAAGTAGCTCGTAGACTTCTCTCTGACGGTGAGTAGGCCGGGTGACCGCGGCACGGCATGGGTTCGCCTGTGACCGTGTCGAGGAAAGTCGGGACTCCACAGGGCAGAGTGCTGGCGAGAGCCAGGTTGGGGCGACCTAACGGACAGTGCAACAGAGAACAGACCGCCGATGGGCCCGTACTTGCAAAGGTGCGGGCCACAGGTAAGGGTGAAACGGTGCGGTAAGAGCGCACCAGCGTCCGGAGCGATCCGTACGGCTCGGTCAACCCCATTCGGAGCAAGACCAAGCAGAAGGTATGGGCGGCCCGTCCGCCCCCGGTAACGGGGGCAGCCTTCGGGTAGGTTGCATCAGAGGGATGGTCACACAGTCCCGCAAGGGATGGACAGAATCCCGCTTACAGGCTTACTCACCGTCACCACAGGGTCTGAGCAGGGCTTATATCTCTGAATCAGGTACTCGACACCTGCCCCGTGCACATTTTGTGCACATTCGCGCGCAGAGCCGAGTCGATAGCTGCCCGAATCTTGTCCTCGTTGTCAGGCCAGAGGTGAGAGTACGTGTCGAGTGTTTCGCTCGCGTTCTTGTGGCCGAGGAAGTGCTGCACTGCGGTCACCGAGCAGCCCGCCGCGATCAGACTTGACGCGCAGTAGTGCCGCAGGTCGTGACTCGACGCCGCGGTGCCGATCTCGCGTGCAGCCCGAGCGAACGCCGTCTGCCATGTCGACCGGCGCAACGGTGCCCCGTTCGCCGCCGTGAAAATCAGACCGTTCTCACCAGCGTCGAAGCGTGCAAGGTGCTCGGCCAGCGCATCGCCAACCACGGCAGGCAGAGTTAGCACGCGATTGCTCGACGCGGTTTTGGTCGGGCCGAAACGAACGTCACCCGTATTCGGCGAAACGAGCTGACGGTCGATGCGAACCTGTCGGCGCAGAAAGTCGACGCGATCCACCGTCAACCCGCACGCCTCGCCCTGACGCAGCCCGAGACCGGCAGACGTGACGATCAGCTTGTCGCGCCTGGCCGCCTTCATCACCGCTGAGAGCACACGGAAGTAGCTCTCCACCGTGGATGGTGCGAGCCCGGCCGTGGTCATCGCACCGACCCATGCCTGCACCGCTGAGAGCCGAACATCGCGCAGCTTGACAACCGCCGAACCGCGGTGTGATCTGTGACGTGATGACGTGCATCATGCGGTCACGCGACGACTCGCGCCACGGCTGCCCGGCGGCCCACCGCAGCGCATACGCCCTGACCGTTTCCTGCCCGGCGTCGGACGGGATGTAAGCACGCCGAGCCGTTTCGTGGTTCACGGTCGCGAGGAACTGCACAGCGTCAAACTTGCGCACGAACCGTCGTGCTCGCTGCCTTCCGTCGACCTCGCGCCACAGTGCCACCATGTCGCCCACGTTGGCGCGTGGCGTGAGTGTTTGCGTGCATCGCCTAACAGCATCGGTGCTCTGGTTGGTGACCATGATGGCTTTTGTCTGTGAATGGTCACCCTCATGGTCACCCGAGGGCCTCATCGGTCCCCCAAAAGTCAGAGCCGGCCCTTGCGGACCGGCTCTGACCTGGTGTTTCTTTGGTCGGGCTGGGGAGATTTGAACTCCCGACCCCTTGTCCCCCAGACCGACTAAAGGTGTTCGCCACTGTGTGTCACCGTGCACAATGTTGGTTCTGAGCTGGATTTATGTTGCGTGGGCGTTCGCCTCTGTGTGCGGGTGAGTAGCGTCCGTAGCACACGGGTAGCACATGGAGGCTCCGAATGGTCGAACGAAAGCGCACCCGATCGAACGGCGAGGGCGGCGTCTACAAGTACCAGAACACTCGTGGTGACGGGACAACCAGCGACAGATGGCGCGGAACGGCCACGGTGGGCTTCAGTGACGGCAAGCAGCAACGCAAGACCGTTACCGGGCGAACGAAGGGCGAAGTCCTCGACAAACTTCGCGAACTCCAGACCGCGAATGATCTGGGCGTCGAACTCCCCCGCGCTG
>JANYDH010000072.1 GCA_025359865.1 Actinomycetes bacterium
GTCGATCTATCGTCGCCCTGCGACGATAGATCGACGCGATCTCCCGCGCCGCCTGACATTTCTCGAGAAGAGCCGCACCAGATCGATGCTGCTGCGTCAGTTCTTGAACAAGAACGCTTCGTCGTCTGCGCTGAACAGTAAGCGGACCTCGTCCAGTAGGACGGTGTTGCGTTCGAGCAGTGGATCGGCATCGACCAGTTCGAAGGCGACCTCACGGGCTTGGGCCACCAACTCACGATCACGGCGGAGCGAGGCGATCTTCAAGTCACTCCGTCCCTTTTGTGCGGTGTTCATGATCGTGCCTTCACCACGCAGCTCGAGGTCGATTTCGGCAAGTTCAAAGCCGTCGGTCGATGCGACCAGCGCCTGCAATCGTGGGCTGGGGTCGACCTTGCCGGTGACTGGGTCGGGCTCGGTTTGGGTGACAAGCCAACACCGCGAGGGTTTGCTTCCGCGGCCTACTCGGCCACGTAATTGGTGTAGCTGAGCAATACCGAACCGATCGGCATCGAGCACCACCATCACCGTGGCATTGGCAACGTCGACACCCACCTCGATGACGGTCGTTGCCACCAATACATCGAGCTCCTGCCGACGGAAGCGGTCCATGACGGCCTCCTTGTCGTTCGACGACATCCGGCCGTGCAGCAGCGCCACCCGCAACTCACGTAACTCGCCGGCCTGCAACCGATCGAACGTCTCCTGTGCACTGGCAAGTTCGAGCTTCTCACTCTCATCGATCAACGGGCACACGACGTAGCTCTGTCGACCGGCTGCCGCCTCCTCGCACACGTCAGCCCAGACCGCAATCTCGTCGAGGGGGCCGTTGGCCCAGAACGTGGCGATCGGCGTGCGGCCGGGCGGCAACTCGTCGAGAACGCTCACATCGAGATCGCCATACACGGTCATCGCCGCGGTACGCGGAATCGGAGTGGCGGTCATCACCAACACATCGGGCACCGCGTCGCCAGTCGCCTTATCCCGCAATGCCGCACGTTGTTCGACCCCGAACCGGTGCTGCTCGTCAACCACCACCACACCCAGGCTGTGAAACTGGACCGCATCTTGGATGAGTGCGTGCGTACCGATCGCGATGTCGACAGTGCCGTCGGCCAACCCCGCCAACACGTCGCGACGATCGCCTCCCGTGACACGGTTGGTGAGCAGTTCGACTCGAAGCGGACGATCGCCGAACAAGTTGGCCGGATCGGGGACCGACACGCCCGACAGGAGACGGCGAACACTTGTGGCATGTTGTTCGGCGAGCACTTCGGTGGGTGCCATCAACGCAGCTTGATGGCGGCCTTGCACGGCGGTGAGCATTGCGCTCACTGCAACAAGGGTCTTACCAGCGCCCACATCGCCTTGGAGTAGCCGGTGCATCGAATGCGGTCCGGCGAGATCGTGTTCGATCTCGATGATCGCCCGCTCTTGCGCTGCGGTGAGGGTGTACGGCAACGCTGCCCGTAACCGGCCAATCAGCTCACCGGACGTGTCATGGCGAATACCGCGTTGCTCGCGTTCGAGCGCACGCTTGCGCATCACCAGCACCATTTGCACGCGCAGCAGTTCGTCGAAAGCAAGCCTGCGACGGGCCCGCGCCTGATCGGCCATGGTCTCGGGCAGGTGGATCAGCTTGAGCGCTGACGCCCGGTCGACGAGGCCGAGGCGTGCACGAATTGAAGCCGGAACCGGATCGGCAATTCCCCTTGCCTCGCACCGCTCGAGGGCGTTCTCGACGAACCCGGCGATCTCCCAGGTGTTCAACGAGATCTTCTCGCTCTGCGGATAGATCGGAACGATTCGTCCGGTGCGATCGCCGATCATGTCGACCACCGGGTTGGTCATCTGCAGCCCGCCGCGAAATACATCGGGCCTGCCGAACAATGAGATGTTGACGCCCTCGCGTAGTTGTTTCTCGCGCCAGGGTTGGTTGAAGAACACGATCGTCAACCGACCGCTGCCATCGCCGACTACCGCCGTGACCATCGTCTTGCGGTTCTTGGTCTGACGCTTGACCACACTGCGGACAGTGACGAGTACCAGGGCCTCTCGACCCGGCTCGAGATCGCTGAGACGCGCCTCGTTGGTACGGTCGACCCATCGCCGGGGATAGAACGTGAGGAGATCGAGCACGGTAGAAATGCCGAACTCGGTCAGTGACTTCAGTTTGCGTTCGCCAACCCCACGTAGGCGTTCGACACCTATGTCATTCAGTTCTCGCAGCGACAACGGATGCACGAACGACGCCGCTCACTCGACCCCGAAAAGGTACGGATACAGCGGCTGCAGACCCTGGTGTACCTCGACCTGCACATCACCTCGATGCCCGGCGAGCCAGCCCCGCAACGAGTCGGTCATACCAGCGGTGGCATCGAGACCGGCGATGATGGTGATGATCTCACGGTCGGGTGTGATGAGCTGGTCGAGTAGTGTCTCGGCCGCACCGATCAACGAGCCGCACACTGCCACGATGCCGTCGTCGCGCACGAGCCCGATCCAGTCACCGGCGGAGATCGGCCCGATCGGACTGCTCGTGTCACGGACCGCCTGAGTGATCTCGCCCGTCACAACCGACAGCGCGGCGTCGGTCATCTCGCCGCAATTAGTCGTCGCGTCGGCTTCTGGGTCATAGAGCACCAGAGCAGCAAGCGCTTCGGGCATGGATCTGGTCGGGACAACCACAACATGCTTTGTTGTGAGCGCGTCGAGCTGCTGGGCGACCGGGATGATGTTCTTGTTGTTCGGCAACACGATGACCTGTTGCGAGTTGACCGCCTCGACAGCGGCTAGGAGTTCGGCTGTGGACGGATTCAGAGTCTGGCCACCCGTGACCACACCCTGCACCCCGAGCTGACCGAACAGTTCGACCAGACCCTCGCCGCTGGCCACTGCCACCACCGCGCACATCACGTGCGGCATTGCGCTCGAGGGCGCCACGTGCGCGCCGCCGAAGAGCCTCGCCTCGCGGTGAGCGTGCTCCTCGGCCACCTCCTCGAACAGATCGGTCACCCTGATCTGGCGCGGGCGACCGCCAAGTTGCAGGGCGGACTCGATTGCGGCACCGATGTCATTGGTGTGTACATGACAGTTCCACAGACCCTCACCACCGACGACGACGATCGAGTCGCCGATAGCTGACCAACCCAGTTTGAATGCACCGATCTGGTCATCGGCCAGGTCGAGGAAGTACATCACCTCGTAGCGCAGCTCAGAGACATCCACTTCGCCCTCGTTGGAATGGCGATGTGCTGCGGCGTCGAGTTGGGCGAGGGACGGGCCGTCGCTTCCATCACCGTTGTCTGGCTCTGGCAACGGTTCACCATCGACCACGTGCAGTGCGCTGTCCAAAAACAGCAAGAAACCGGCTCCACCTGCGTCGACCACACCGGCATCTTTCAGTACTGGCAGCAGATCTGGCGTTCGCGCCAGGGCTTCACGGCCTGCCACTCGGGCAGCACGAACGACGGCAGCGAGGGAGGCACCAGAGGCAGCGGCGCGCTGGGCGCCTTCGGCCGACTCACGCACGACTGTGAGGATCGTGCCTTCGACCGGCTTCATGACTGCCTGATACGCAGCGTTGGACGCATGCGTGAGGGCTTCGGCAAAGGTGGCCCCGGTCGCCTCGGTCGCATCGGTGGCATCTTGCAGTGTGGATGCCACACCACGCAGGATCTGGCTGAGGATGACGCCGCTGTTACCGCGCGCACCCATCAACGAGCCATGACTGATGGCGTGGCACGTTGGCCCGAGTTCCGCCGGCACGTCCTGCAACTCGGCCACCACGGCGTCGAGCGTGCGCGCCATGTTGGTACCAGTGTCACCATCGGGCACCGGGTACACGTTCAGACGGTTGATGCCGGCGGCATGGGACTTCATCGTGTCGCGGAAGGTGATGACGGTGGCGCGCAACGCATGGACGTCGAGCCGAACGAGAGTGGGCACGTACGCCACTGTAGGGGGCGAGTCCGGCGATGACCCTGCGTGATGGGGTCATCGCCGCAAACGATCACGGATCGTGACGAGACTTGGTGAAGCGTGGGAACTCGCTGATATCGTTTGACAGCCCGTTGGGGCCGGTCGGCAGACCGAACAGCTTGAGGTTTCACCCCAACGTGGGCCCGGTTTCGAAAGAGGATGTCATGGCAGCAGTATGTGAAGTATGCGGCAAAGGCCCATCGTGGGGGATGTCGGTGTCGCACTCCCACCGGCGCACCAAGCGTCGCTGGAGCCCGAACATTCAGCGGGTGCGCGCGCTTGTTGGCGGCTCGCCGAAGCGACTCAACGTCTGCACCGGCTGCATCAAGAGCGGCAAGATCGTCAAGGCCGGCTGAGGCATCACGTCGTGCAAGGCGTGATCAAGTCATACGATCCGTCTACGGGAGACGGCGTGGTGCTCTGCGACACCAATCTCGGCGAGTACGATCTAGCGGCCAACGCGCTCGTTGGTTCCATCTTCCGTATGCTCCGCCAGGGGCAGCGGGTGGTCTTCGACCTCGACCACGATGGGCGGGCATCCGCTCTGCGTCTCGGTAGCGAAGTCGACATGAAAACGCCCGGCCAGTAGGCCGGGCGGTTTTGTATATCCCGTGAACATCACCTGACACCTCCATCCTCAACGCTTGCGGCGCAACGAGGCACCGCAGACAAGGAGCACTCCGATGAGTGGCACCACCAGTAACACCCGACTGCTTGCCTGGGTCGACGAGTGGGAATCGATCCTGCAGCCCGACAGCGTCTACTGGTGCGACGGCACCGCGGACGAGTACGAGCGTTTGTGCCAGACGCTGCTCGACAGCGGGATCTTCACAAAGCTCGACGACGCCAAGCGTCCGAACAGCTACTGGGCGCACAGCGACCCGGGCGATGTTGCCCGCGTCGAAGACCGCACGTTCATCTGCAGCGAACGCGCCGAGGACGCAGGCCCGAGCAACAACTGGCGTGACCCAGCAGAGATGCGCGTCGAGATGATCCGGTTGTACACGGGAGCGATGAGGGGCCGCACGATGTACGTCGTGCCATTCAGCATGGGTCCGCTCGGCTCTCCCATCGCCCACATCGGCGTGCAGCTCACTGATTCCGCCTACGTCGCCACGAACATGCGGATCATGACGCGGATGGGCCAACGAGCCCTCGACGTTCTCGGCAACGAGCAATGGGTCCCGTGCCTCCACTCTGTCGGTGCGCCACTAGAACCAGGACAGGCCGATTCCAACTGGCCGTGCAACCCAGACAACAAGTACATCGTTCACTTTCCCGAGACCCGTGAGATCATGAGCTTCGGCTCCGGTTACGGCGGTAATGCTCTACTCGGCAAGAAGTGCTTTGCGTTGCGCATCGCATCGGTGATGGCTCGCGACGACGGTTGGCTGGCTGAGCACATGTTGATCCTCAAGCTCACCAACCCACAGGGCGAGCACAAGTACATCGCTGCTGCATTTCCATCAGCGTGCGGCAAGACCAACTTGGCGATGCTGGTACCCACGATCCCAGGCTGGAAAGCCGAGACTGTCGGCGATGACATCTGCTGGATGAAGTTCGGCACCGACGGCCGCCTCCACGCGATCAACCCGGAGGCTGGGTTCTTCGGAGTCGCACCCGGCACCGGCTACGACACCAACGCCAACGCGATGGAAACCCTGTGGGGCAACTCGATCTACACCAACACCGCGCTGACCTCAGACGGCGACGTGTGGTGGGAGGGCATGAGCGATACCCCGCCAGCGAACGCTACTGATTGGCGCGGCAACCCATGGACGCCCGAGAGCGATACCCCGGCCGCCCACCCCAATGCACGTTTCACGGCTCCAGCTTCTCAGTGCCCGTCGATCGCTCCCGAATGGGAGGACCCGGCAGGCGTTCCAATCTCGGCCATCTTGTTCGGAGGCCGACGCCGCACCACGGTGCCGCTCGTCACCCAGGCCAGCAGTTGGGAGCACGGGGTGTTCCTCGGCTCGATCATGGCGAGCGAAACCACCGCTGCCCAGCAAGGCGCTGTTGGCAACCTGCGCTTTGACCCGATGGCGATGCTCCCCTTCTGCGGCTACAACATGGCCGACTACTTCGGCCACTGGCTGTCGCTCGGTAAGAACACCGACAATGCGGACCTGCCACTGATCTTCTTCGTCAACTGGTTCCGGCGCGACGAGGACGGCCGCTTTCTGTGGCCAGGGTACGGCGAGAACAGTCGCGTCTTGAAGTGGGTCTTCGAGCGGATTTCCGGCCAGGCAGATGCTGTCGACAGCCCGATTGGAATGCTGCCCGCGACCGGCGGCCTCGACACCACCGGCCTCGACGTCTCCGACGACGACCTCGCCACCTTGATGTCGGTCGATGTCGCTGGCTGGCTGGGCGCGATGCCACAGATTCGGGCGCATTACGCCCAGTTCGGCGACAAGTTGCCTGCCGCGCTCGGCCTCGCGCTCGAGGATCTCGAAGCGAAACTCACCAACGCCTGACCCACTGACCCACTTGCCCGGGTCAGCTGAGCTTGCCGACGAGCATCGCACGGATGCCGAGGCCCATGATGAACAGGCCTCCGAACCCGTACAGCAGGTAGATGCGGTGCTTCAGCTGAAATCGGTACGAGTAGATGATTGCGACCGCGATGATCCCGACGAAGCCGTAGAACGCGTGGAACTTCGGAAACTGCAGTTTGTACTTGTTCACCAAGATGACACCGAAGATCACCTGGATGAACACCGCAACTTGTACGAGCCCGGTGAACCACCACAATGCCCGGGTGCGTAGCGGCTTCAGCCAGTGCGCGCCGAGGGCCCATACGCCGGCGAGACCGTTACCGATGATGACGACCCACGCCCAAGAGCGGTGGAGTTCGTAGAACGATTGCGCGTCCAGGGGCGGCCTCAGCGCGCCTGCGCGGCTTCGGCACGGATGTCGTCGGCGTTCGCCGTTTGCGTGGCAAGCGCTTCGGCGTACGCCTCGGCAGCGATGCCGACGAGTTCTTCGATCTCGTCGTCGCTGAATCCCGCAAGTTGACGGAAGTGGCGGGCGAGATGCACTGGGTTCTGTTCTTGCTCGCCACGGAAACCACCGAAGCTGAACAGCTTGTCGACCGCTTTTTGGAACTCGAGCGCATCCTTCAGTCGTTGCGGATCGTTGACGGTGAGGCGACGCAACCAGTCGCTGCCCATCTTGACGTGGGTGACTTCGTCGGCGAGCATCCAGTCCTCACAGAAGTCGAGCACCGGATCGTGCAGGATCCGCCCGAAATCGCGCATGGTCTTGAACACGTCGATGGCCAAGCCCTCGAGTGCCCTGTTGACACCGGTGAGTCGCAACACCGGGTCTGGGTTGCACGCCGCCTCGTACAGCAACGTCTGCTCCGCGAATTCGCCGACCTCGCCGCCCATGTGGTCACCGAGCTTGCAACTGATCTCGACATGACGGGCCTCGTCCCAACATTGGCGGGCCATGTCGAGCTTCAACCCGAACGGCGCTTGATCACGTGCCTCGCCGAGGTCGAAATCAAAACACGTGCGCCCTGCACCTTCGAGCGCCTGGATCTCACCGACGAAAATGCCATGCATGAGGCCCCGCGCATTGTCGCTGGCATTGCGCGACGTTATCGCAAGACCATTTTGCTGCGCTGCCGGGTTGGCATTGCGCGGATCGAACAGGGTGTCTTCGACTCGCACTCGTTGGAACCGTGCGTCGCGAGCAAGTTCGGTGACGGGGAGCATGCGCTTCATCCCTGCGACTGTACCGGACGGCGACGCGTGAAACGGGCGGTCACTCGCCGCAGCCGATTCCCCCGGTGATCGACACAATGGTGTCGGCGTCGGTGGGCCCGGTGAGAAAGCCGGTGAAGTTGTCGTCGATGTAGAAGTTGGAGGCAAAGATCTCGTCTCCCGGATTGACCACCACCAGCGGGAAGACGCTGCGGAGTTCGGCCACGGTCGACCCGACGGTGAGGCCATCGGTGGTCGCCAACCCCGCCGGGTCGATGCCCGCCGAAAACGCCGGCCCATAGTTGTAGGTGAAGAAGTGACGACGACCGGTGGCCACCACACTTTCATCGCTGAACAGCAGGGTGAGATCGCCCCAGGTGACCCCGCGAACCTCAGTGCCAGGGCACACCCCGAACGACGAGAATGGATCCGCCCATCCGCTGTCGGCCGTCGGCGTCCCGAGGATCGACCTGATGTATGCGACCACCTCGTCGTCATCGGCGCCGAACACCGCGTCGCCAACACCGTTACTACGTAGCACCAAGGCAGCGCCCGCCGGGATGGTGGTGGGTGCAACGGTCGCGGGCACCGCTGTGGTGGTTGCTGCGGCGGATGCCGGCGCAGTGGAACTGTCGGCCGGCACGGTCGTGGCGGGAACGGTCGTGGCAGGAACCGTCGTTGCGGGAGAGGCGGGTGCCGGTCCGACCGTGACCGGAGCATTTGTCGCCAGCGGTGCGACGGTGGCCGCAACGGTGCTGGTGGTGACGATCGGTCGCAACGTGCTGGCCGTAGACGATGAGTCCTCGCCGCACGAGGCAACGACGAGCATGCCGACTGCGCTCACAACGCCAAGCGTGTATACGGCGGTTCGACCTACAGGTGCCCTCATCCAGGCAGTCTGCCACGAGTTCACCGAATCAGCGTGTCGGCTTCGTGCCCACCCTCGACGAGGTGGAGGTGGCCGTCGCTCACGTCGACGACCGTGACGGAGCAATTGTCGAGGCTACGGATCACCAGGCGGTCGTCACCCGTCGCTGCGCCGATCACCGCATTGATTGCGACGAAGTGACTGAACACGATCGTATTGGTCGGCATGCCGACGAGCGCGGCCACGACCCCGTCACGAAATGCCATGTACCGGGGACCGAGGTCTGACCACGTTCCCAACATCGAATCACGCAGCCACTGGACACGACCACTCATCGGTACCCCGTCGGGCGAGGGGATCTCTGCAACGCGCAGCTCGATCACCGGCATGATGCCCCACAGTTCCGCCAACGGTGCCGCTGTCTCCCGGCAGCGCCGAAGCGGGCTCGATGCAACTGCGCACCCGGTGAGCCGGCCCAACTGGTGGACTACCTCCGCCGCCTGGCTCTGACCAATCTGGTCGAGTCCTGGGTCGAGGTCGGTGTCCCATCCGGCAGCGGCACGACCGTGGCGAACGAGCCACAGGCGGGTCACTCGAACAACCACCCATTTTGCAGGCCCGGCGTTTGGCCACGCTTGATGAACCACTCGGTGCCGAAGGCGGCCTGAAACGCCGGCTCGGGTAGCTGCAGGAAAAAGCTGGAGTCACTGACCTGACTGCGATGGCACAGGATCGATGACCGCTTGAGCTGGATGTAGTCGCTGACATCGACGGCGTGAGTAAGTTCGCTCTCAGCCATGCCGAACGGGTTGCCGTCATCGGCGGGGCCCATCGGGTCAAACTCTGGGGCTGGTTCAGCCGATTCGTCGGCATCGGTAGATGGCCCGAGCGCAGCGCCGAACTCGCGCACGACAGCCATCGCGCGCACGATGTGGTCTCGGTTCATCGTTGCCTCGAACACGTCAGTTGTGCCGGCAAGCTGTGCAGCTCGATGCCCCACCTGATGCACCTTGATGTGATCGGGGTGCCCGTAGTTGCCATGCCAGTCGTACGTGGTGAGCACGTCGGCTTGTTCGTCGCGCAGCACCACGGCGAGCCGATCAGCCGCCTCGTCGAGCGGTGCAAGGTGGAACGATTCGGAATCGCCGTTCTGTACCCAGCCGGTCATCCCGCTGTCTTTGTAGCCGAGCCATACCACACGGTGCACACCGAGAACCTCGGCCGAACTCGTCAGTTCGGCACGCCGGCGGTCGGCAAGCGTCTCGCCGACGGCGAGGTCGTCGGGCACCTCGCCGTACTCGCCGTTGGTTGCAACAACGAGCACCACGCGGTGACCCTCAGCAGCCGCTCTGGCGATGGAGCCACCAGTGCTGATGGCCTCGTCATCAGGATGCGCATGAAGGCAGACGAGGGTACCCATCAGGCGTCTGCCACAGCTCGGTCGGCTACCAGTTGCTCGATGCGATCGGCTGGTATGCCCCAGTCGGCAAGGATCTCACGTGTGTGCTGGCCAGGGTGCGCTGGTGCGCCGGCCACCTCTGGCACCGTTCGCGAGAACCGTGGCGCGGGTGCTGGCTGCTTCATTCCGGCGACGTCGATGAACGTGCCACGCTCCACGTTGTGCGGGTGCTCGGCCGCTTCACTCATCGTGAGCACCGGAGCAAAGCACACGTCGGTGTGTTCCATGATGGCGCACCACTCGTCGCGGGTTTTTGTGCCGAACACCTGTGTGAGCCGGTCCTTCAGGTGTGGCCAGTACTCCTTGTCCATTTGCCGGGCGAACTCGGCATCGCCGTCGAGCCCGGTGAGGCGCATCAGTTCAGCGTAGAACTGCGACTCGATCGAACCGAGTGAGATGTAGTGACCATCCGCGCAGCGGTACACGTCGTAGAAGTGCGCTCCGGTGTCGAGAAGATTGGTACCGCGGGCGTTCTCGTCGAATGCGCCGATCTCCTTGAACGACCAGAACATGCTCATCAGCACCGCCGCCCCATCGACCATTGCCGTGTCAACGACCTGGCCGACGCCGCTGCGTTGAGCTTCGAGCAGCGCGCAGACGACCCCGTAGGCCAAGAACATACCTCCACCACCGAAGTCGCCGACCATGTTGAGCGGCGGAACAGGAGCCTCGCCGGCCCGTCCAAAATGGGCAAGGGCACCCGCTAGCGAGATGTAGTTGATGTCGTGGCCCGCCGCCTGCGAATAGGGGCCGGTCTGGCCCCACCCCGTCATTCGCCCGAAGACCAGCTTCGGGTTGCGCCCAAGACATTGATCTGGGCCGATTCCGAGGCGTTCCATGACCCCGGGCCGGAACCCTTCGATGAGGGCGTCGGCATGCTCGACGAGGTCGAGCAATGTGGCGGCGCCGTCAGGATGCTTGAGATCGACGGCGATGTTGCGACGACCGCGCAGCATCACGTCGTAGTATGGCGTGTCGGGGGCCGGGCCACGCACTGACTGTGCCCGCTCGACACGGATCACTTCGGCACCCATGTCGGCCAACAGCATTGCTGCGAACGGGCCCGGCCCGATACCGGCGATCTCGATGATTCGGTAACCAGAGAGTGGTCCTGCCATCAGCACTGTCTAGCCGGATTCGGCGCGCATCGGACAATGGAGCGACGAATGGGCTGTACAACCGAAGCGGGCAGTACACCCATCTACTCAGGCGGGACGGGTGTGCGCGGCGACGGCGTCGGCCACGACGGGCCACAACTGCATCGGAATGTCGTGGCCCATGTCGGCCAGAAGCAGAAGATGGGCACCCGGAATCAGTTCGGCTGTGCGCATGCCCCCGCTCGGAGTGATGAGGGTGTCATCTCGTCCGTGGATGACCAACGTGGGAACATCGAGCTTGGACAGACCGTCCGTCCGCCGCCCGCTCGCGTAGATCGCAGCCAGTTGGCGGTTGCCGCCCTCCGGGTAGAACGAACGGTCGTAGTCGATTGCTGCCTTCTGCTTCGTCTTGTCTTCGTCGCGGTACTTCTTCGATTGCCAGACCATCCACTTCGGTGAATCAGCGATGTATCCGGCGCGGTCCATCGCGGGTGGCGACAACAGTACCGAAGCGACTTCTGGCGACGCCTGGCCGAACTCAGGCTCGCCGGTCATGCTCATCACCGAGATCAGGCTGCGCACTCGGTGCGGATGCTCGATCGCGATCGTCTGGGCGATCATCCCACCCATCGAGGCACCCATAATATGGGCGCGGGCGATGCCCAGGTGATCGAGCAGTCCGACTGCATCGGCCGCCATGTCGCTCAGTGTGTACGGCACTTCGGGCACCACTTGATCGGTGAGCGCGGCGGTGAGCACGGCACCGATGTCGACCGACTGACCATCGAGCTTGGTGGACAGGCCGCAATCACGGTTGTCGAACCGGATCACGAAGCGACCGGCGCTGGCCAACAACTTGCAGAAGTCGTCGTCCCATGCGGTGAGTTGGGCCGTGAATCCCATCACGAGGAGCAACGCATCGTCGGATGGTGAACCGATGGTGTCGTATTCGAGTTCGATACCGGTCTGGACGAGGGCGCGGGGCATTGTCGAAGGCTACCGTTGCCGACCATGACCTCTTCTCTCCCGACGGTGTTCGGTGTACACACCGGGTTGCAGCACACCACGACCGACACGCTCCAGTCGTTGTGGCAGCGGATCGAGGAGTTCGGCTTCGGCTGGATCTCGATCTGGGACCACTTCTACGGTGCGACTGGCAAGCCAGACGACGCAGAATGTTTGGAAGCGGTCACCATGCATGCCGCACTCGCAATCAGTACCTCCAGGGTGCGGTGCGGATCACTCGTCTATTCCGTCGGCTACCGCCATCCTGCGGTACTGGCGAAGGCGATCACCACCATCGATCACTTGTCGAACGGGCGCGCCGACATGGGCATCGGCGCCGGTTGGGCGGTCGTCGAATACAACGCCTACGGCATCGAATTTCCTGAAGTGAAGACCAGGATGGACCAACTCGAAGAAGGTATCCAAGTGCTCCGCGGGCTGCTTCATGACGACGTCACCTCGTTCTCCGGCCAGCACTTCACCATGACCGCAGCGCGTAACGAGCCGCGACCCGTCCAGGCCAAGTTGCCGATCTGGATCGGCGGCGGCGGCGAGAAGCGCACACTGAAGATCGCCGCCCACTATGCCGACGGCTGGAATGTGCCCTTCATCACGCCCGAAGCCTTCGCTCATAAGAACGCTGTGCTCGACCAACACTGTGCGGTCGCGGGTCGCAACCCGGCACAGATCCGGCGCGCCATCAATGTCGGTCTCGCCTGGACAGAGGAGAGTCTGGTTGCGCAGTTCGGAGCGCTGGCACCGATGGTGCGCGGCGGCGTGTTGTCAGGCTCCGACGAGCAGATCATCGACACCATCGGGCGCTATGTCGACGCTGGTGCCGATCAGGTCAACATCGCTCTGCGGGCACCGTTCGATGTCGATGCCCTCGAGCGTTTCAGCACAGCGCTGCATTTGATATGAGCCAGCACGCGATCAGCCCTCGGATCGCTCGCGCTCCGGGACGAGTCAACCTGATCGGTGACCACACCGACTACACCGGCGGCCTGGTGTTCCCGATGGCCGTCGACCGGTGGACCGATATCCGCTTCACCCCGCATGACCGTGTCGAGCTCACATCAGCTGACGAGACCGACCCAGTGTCGCTACCGCTGCAGATCGATGATCCCACCGTCGTGTCGCCGACATGGGGCAAATACGTGGCAGGCGTCGTGTCGGAGATGAAGCCGCTCCGCGGCATCACTGGAACGATCAGCACCACCATCCCCATCGGTGGAGGCATGTCCAGCAGCCATGCACTCGAGGTTGCTGTCGCACTAGCGCTCGGGTTCGCCGGTACTGCGGTGGAACTCGCTCAACTCACCCAACGGGCCGAGAACCTCGCCTCGGGTGTACCCACCGGGATCATGGATCAGTTCGTCATCGCCGCCGGAGTGGCCGGCCATGCGCTGCTGATGGATTGCGGAGCGCTCACCATCACTCCCGTTCCGCTTCCGGACGGCATTGATGTCGTTGTCCAGTTCATCGCGCACCGCACGCTCGTCGGCAGCGCCTACGCCGACCGTGTGGCCGAGTGCGCTGCCGCCGAACGCGAGATCGGGCCACTCCGCAACGCTTCGGCCACCGATACTGAGGCGATCGTCGATGCCGTCGTGCGGCGCCGCGCCGCGCACGTCGTGGCAGAGAACCAGCGGGTGCTCGACTTTGCCCAGGCCATGCGCGGGCGAGATCTGAGAGACGCCGGGCGGCTGATGCTGGCGAGCCATGTCAGCCTGCGCGACCTCTACGAGACGTCTACCCCGGCGATGGACTCAGCCGTAGAACACCTTGCATCGCTGCCGGGCGTGTATGGCGCACGGATGACCGGAGGTGGCTTCGGCGGCTGTGTCGTTGCCCTCGCCGATGCCGGCACGCTGACCGACGGTTGGGTAGTCCACGCTGTCGACGGCGCCCACATCATCGAACCCGATTGAAGTTGGGCGATGCTCACTGATCAGGCGACGTTGCGAAAACTACATCTCTGAGTCGGCCGATCGCCGCTGGGGTACGGATGCCCCACCAGAACAGATCTTGGCCATCGACATCCACGACTACCGCTGCGGGCAGTCTGGCCACCAACTCGCCTGCGTGACGCCGCGAGAACCGGTACGGCTCGGATGGCAGCAACACCATGCCGGGCTGTCGCGCGACGACTTCGTCGAGGTCGATCACCGGGTAGTTGTCGGGGTGGTCTGAGAACACGTTGACGACGCCGAGATGGGCCAGCACAGACGAGCCGTAGGTGGCACCATTGATGGTCATCCATGGTCGACGCCAGATCGGCACGAACGCGGTGATCTGTGGGAACTGTGCAGTCGCATCCAACTCGGGCAAAAACTGTGGAACCACGATGCCTACGGCCTCGGCGAGTTCCGCAGCCATGGGCACCACGTCGGCCAACGAGCGAACATGTGTGACGTGAATCCGTAGTCCGGCGGCGACGAGCGCGTCGGCATCGTCACGGCGATTCTCCTCACGATCGACCACCACCACATCTGGCCGCAGCGCAATGACCGCAGCGAGGTCGGGGTCCTTCGTGCCGCCGACATGCGCCAGTTGCGGCTGTTCACAGAATCGCGTACAGGCGACCACATCGACACCCCAGCTGAGCAAGGTCTCCGTGGTCGACGGCACCAGGCTCACCACGCGTAGACCCATCGACGTTGGCCCGTTCAGCCGCCGAGCAGTTTGCGCTTTTGTAACGCGAACTCTTCCTGGGTGAGAGAGCCGCGAGTCAGCATGCCTTCGAGGCGCTCGAGCTGATCGGCGACATCGACGCCCTCGGCGCTGGCATGAGCAGGCCCATAGCCAGCACGTCGTTGCACCTGCTCTTCCATCTGAGCATGGATCAAGCGCTGCACCCGGTCGGGGTGACGCACGTCGGTGTACCTGCTCTGCCCATCCTCGCCACCGGATTCAATCAAGAGATCGCCAGCACCCAGAATTCGCTCGAAAACGCTCTGGTTGAAGTTGACGTTGTTGACTCGCTCGAGAGGAATCTCGATACCACTCTTGGCAATGACACCCGTACGAAAAATCACCCGTTGAGACGTGATCACGAACGACGTGGTGACCCACTGAAGGTATCGACGTACCAGCCACAGCGCGATGAGTACGAGTGCAGCGATGACGACGATCTTCAGCACATCGCCGGTTTTTCCCTCAGGGCCTTCCCACAGGACCCCGACACCCACCGCTATCACAACGAGCAGGGCCATTGCGGGCTCGGCGAAGTACCACCAATGCGGGTGCAGGTCGAGTGCGACGGTTTCGCCAGGATTGAGGTTCTTGCTCTTGAACGACATGCACGGCACTGTAGCCGTATCGTGTGGCGATGGAGACGGACCGTGCCGTGCGTGGGCTCGATCCGCAGCAGCGCGCCGCCGTGCTATCGCCTGCTGCACCGCTGGCCATCGTCGCCTCGGCCGGCTCCGGCAAGACCACGGTGCTCACCCGGCGGATGGCTCGCCGCATCAGCGATGGATCAGCGGATGCGCAACATGTTCTCGCGCTCACGTTCACCCGTGAGGCTGCCGGCGAACTTCGCCGACGGTTGCGCCGACTGGAGATTCACGAGCACGTCGAAACCGGAACCTTCCACGCGGTGGCGTTGCGGCTGCTTTCAGACCGCGCCCTCGCCGCCGGGCGCCCCGCCCCGGTTCTAGCGCCCGATCGCGGTCGACTGATGCGCGAAGTGCTCACCGAGACACGCCGCCGTCTCGAGGCACCGGCCGTACTCGCCGATCTGGATTGGGCTCGGGCACGTCTCGTCGAGCCGGCACGGTTTGCCGACGCGTCACGCAAGGCTCGCCGCCGCAGCGTGCTCGATGCCGATTCGTTCGTCGATCTGTCACAGCGCTACGCGGCGTTGAAGCGCAAACGCGGCGTCGTCGACTTCGACGACCTGCTCGTCGATCTGCTCGCGTCGCTGCAACGCGATGCCACCTTCGCCGACGTGGTGAGGTGGCGGTTTCGACACCTGTTCGTCGACGAAGCGCAAGACCTCAACCCACTGCAGTTCGCCGTACTCGAGCAGATCCGCGCTGGCCGCGCTGACATCTGTCTAGTGGGTGATCACCGGCAGGCGATCTATGGTTGGAACGGAGCCGAGCCTGCCATGCTGCTCGAAGTCGAGCAGCGCATCCCCGGTATCACGGTCCTCGCGCTCACCGGCAACCACCGCTGCACCCCGCAAATCGTACGTGCAGGGGCAGCAGCACTGGTAGGCGCCGGAATCGTCGACGACACCGAATCAAGGCGCGCTTCCGGTCGAGCGGTTGCGTTCATCAGCGGCGTCGATGAGGATGACGAAGCCGCCGTTGTAGCCAAGCGGGTGCGCACGCTGACGCGGCGATACGGTGCGCGCCAAGTTGGTGTACTCGCCCGAACCAACGACCAACTGGTAGCACTCGAGCGCGCCGTACGCGCGTTGGGACTGTCCACCGAAATTGCCACCGGTCGACCCGGCGCGCGATCAGCACTCGACCGTACGATCGCAGAGGCGGCCCGTATCTCCGACCGCGAGGCACTCGTCGCGTGGGCCGAGGGGGTCTGGACGTCGGACACGACCGACGAGGTGCGACGCCGTGTCGCCGAGGCGGTCGACCGATTTGTGTCGTCGGGCAAACTCGGGGGGTTCCGCGGGTGGGTCGAAGCATGCCAGCCGTTCGAAGATCTCGACGACGAACCCGAGGACGGGTCCGTCATGTTGGCGACATTTCACGCTGCGAAGGGTCGCGAGTGGAGCGCCGTGGTCGTCACCGGCGTCGAGGCCGGACTGGTGCCGCATTCATCATCGACGAGCGAAGCGCAACGGGCCGAAGAGGCGCGTCTGTTGTACGTCGCGCTCACCCGGGCGGGAGAGGAACTCGTGATCAGCGCCTCCACATCTCGACGAGGCTCGCCGACGAAAGAAAGCCCCTGGCTCAGTGCCGTGCGGGCGAGCGCGCTGGCCGACGAACCGGTGGCTGCTCCGCCGCCAGCAATCGTGCAGCGGGCTCGGGTTCTTGATCCGCTGGCCGACCTCAGGGTGTGGCGAGCGGGAGTCGCCCGAGCAGCGGGCGTTGCCGACCGAGCTGTGTGCTCCGACCAGATCCTTCAGTCGCTACACCGCGATCCACCGACTGACACAACCCAACTCGCGGCGCGCCTTGGAGTAGGCATCTCTGCCGCCGAGCGATTCGCACCGAAGGTGTTCAGCCTGCTGGCTGTGCCCTCGCCTGCATGAGGCGTTGAAACACCGATGCATCGGTGGAAATGAACAAGCCGACCGCTTCGGCGCACAGAGTGTCACCGTGGCCAAGCGTGGCCGACGTGAAGATCTTGCGGCCCTCGATCCGGTCGATCCTGCCCTCGTAGCGCAACGGGCGATGCAGCGGTGTGGGCGAACGGTACGAGACCTCCAACCGGCCGGTCATTCCTGGGCGATTCGCCATCGACTGAGCGAAACCAAGGATGTCGTCGAAACCGGCAGCGATGAATCCACCGTGCACACAACCAGGAGGCCCTTCGTAGGCATCGCCGTAGACCACGTTCCCTACGAGCACGTCGCCCTCGATCGTGACGGTGATCGGCGGCGCCAACGGGTTGAGCGCCCCGACGAACGGGCTGTAGTCGAACGAATCGGTGATGGCCGACATCGACCCCTCAGCCTGGTCGTACCGGCGTCCATGCTCGCTGGCTGCCAGGACTGCCGCAGCCTGCTCGACAAGGTCACGTGCTGCTTCGAACGAGTCGCTGCTTGCCGACGACGAGGCAAGCTGGGCAATGATCTGACGAGCCGCCTCGGTCAGTCGAAAGCGAGCATCGGAGGGATCGTTCTGGCGACCGTCGGGCAAGTGTCGCGGCACCTCAATCCTCCAAGTCGACGAGCACCGGCGCATGATCCGATGGCGAGGTTCCCTTACGGGCATTGCGATCAACGATGCTCCAGGTGAGACGGTCAGCGACCGACGCTGTACCGAGCACGAGGTCGATCCTCATGCCGCGACCCTGGTGAAAGTCGCCAGCCCGGTAGTCCCACCAGCTGTAGAGCTGCGCCTGTTGGTACCGGGTGCGAAACAAATCGATCAGCCCCCACCCGAGGAGACGCTCAAGCAGGTCGCGTTCTGCGGCGCTCACATGCGTGGCGCCCTCCAGCTTCGATGGGTCGGGCACATCACGATCATCGGGGGCGACGTTGAAGTCACCGGTCACGACCAGTTGCTCGTCGGGCGAACCGACCGCGTCGAGGTGACGGCGGAGCTGCGCCATCCACGAAAGTTTGTACTGGTAGTGCTCATGGTCCAGTGAACGTCCATTCGGCACGTACACGCTGGATACCCGCACGCCGCCACAGAGGGCAGTGATGATGCGGGCATCCGGGTCAGGTGGACCGCTCGCTGGTGCAAAGTTGGGGACCACCTCGTCGATGCCGACTCGGGACAGGATTGCAACACCGTTCCACTGACCCTGGCCGTGATGCACACTTTCGTAGCCGAGGCCGGCGAACGTGAGCGCAGGGAACGCATCGTCGGCGAGCTTGGTCTCTTGCAGGCACAGCACGTCGGGCTGCACCTCGGCCAACCACGCTTCCACGCGGGGCAACCGGGCCTTCAGCGAGTTGACGTTCCAGGTAGCGATTCGCACGGCAACGAACGTAGCGAACTGTTAGCTGCTGGAACGACCGCGACGCGACGCCGCAGGTGCAGCGGCGGTAGCGGTAGCGGCACCCGCAGGGGTCATCACCCTCGGCGGCGCCTTCTTGACCGGACGTCTCACCGGGGCGGACGGCACAGGCAACTCGGCAACGACCGGCACTGGTTCGGTCTGCTTGGCCGCACGCTTGTTGGCCGCACGCTTGTTGGTCGCACGCGTCGTCGCTATGGCGGCCGCTGGGGTCGGCTGCACCGACACCGGGATCACCGCCGGTTCGGCCGCGACCCGCTTGCCCGCTGCACGCTTGACGGGTTTCACGTCGGGTGGGGCCACCTTGTCGACCTTCGGTAGCTTCTTGGCGCTCTTGGACGCGACCTTGGCGACCTTGCCATCGGCCAAGCTGGCGGACTTGGCAGCCCTGCCATCGGCCAAGCTGGCGGACTTGGCGACCTTGCCATCGGCCAAGCTGGCGGACTTGGCGACCTTGCCATCGGCCGTGCCGGCGGACTTGGCGACCTTGCCATCGGCCGTGCCGGCGGACTTGGCAGCCCTGCCATCGGCCAAGCTGGCGGACTTGGCGACCTTGCCATCGGCCGTGCCGGCGGACTTGGCGACCTTGCCATCGGCCAAGTTGGCGGACTTGGCGACCTTGCCATCGGCCGTGCCGGTCTTGCCGGTCTTGCCGGTCTTGCCGGTCTTGCCAGCCTTGGCATCGGAGAGGGCAACCTTCACATCGACGTTGCTCGCCTGCGCATCGTTCTGGTGAGCCCTGGCCCTGGACGGCCTCGCCGGCTTCTTCGGGGCGGGCGCCTTGACCGATGCCATCGACACCGTTGCCAGGTCGATGCTGCGTCGCGCCGGCGCGAAGCTTTCGACAACCAGCGTGACCGCATCACCGATCTTGAGGAACTCGCGAGCGCTTCGTGGCGCGGGGTCGGCCATCATTCGTAGTGGTACGTATCCGACGACATCGCCCGACAGTCGTACGTACGCTCCGTGCGATGAGTAGTTCTCAACCATCGCATTGACACTCGTACCAACGGGATGGTGTTCAACAAACGACAGGAACGGCATCAAGTCGTTGACGACCACTGTCTTCGTGGCCGGCGTTGTTGCAGACATAGTTGCGGGCGTAGTAACCGGTGCCACCGCTGGTGCAGCCGTCACCGCGCCACCGCGCGCCGCGGTCGGCTGGGGCGTGCGGGGTTTCGATGCCGGTCGCGGTGGGGTGGCTCCGCGAACGGTCGCGTTGGGCGGTGGCGCCTTGGGCACGGGCATCGGCAGGCTGGCCTCAGCGCTCGCCTGGTGCTTCGGTACTCTGGCGGGCAACCCGTCCTTCTTGCGGCGGGCGTCTTTCACCGCAGTTCGACTGATTGGCCCCCGCACCGGCACACGAGCGACGAACACCCAGCCGATGTGTGGCACCGGTTTTCCGCCGATCAACCGACCCTCGTCGAATAGCCAGGTGTAGACACCATGGAACTCTTGAAACGAGTCGTTGGACAGCACTGTGCCGCCGACCTTGTTGGCGATACTGAGGAGAAACGCGTCGCCGCGCCCGATTGCACCAGCAGGTGGTGCCACCAATTCGTTGTTGGCGACCGCATCATCGAACTCGGCGACTTCTCTAGGGTCGATTCGGTGTCCGAACGTTGCGTCGACGACCACGGTGATGAGCGCGTCGGGGTGTTCGCCGATGAATGCCATCACGGCGTCGTGGAGTTGCGCCAGGCTGGGCAGTGCGCGGCCCTCGGTGGCGAGATTGGATCCGTCGACGACTACATGATGTGGCATATCGTCTGACAGTCAATCACGCCCCGGGTCGATTCGGGGTCAGGCAGGTCAATCCCCCACCTTCAACCCAGCTTTGGTCGTGAGATGTCGTTGAGCAACATCTCACGACCACGAAACGCAACTAGGGTTCCCGGATGCTCGAAGCAGTCCTCTGGGATTTCGGTGGTGTGATTCTGTCCAGTCCATTCGAGGCGTTCAATCACTTCGAGGTCGCTCACGGGCTTCCCGTCGACTTCCTCCGTGCCGTCAACGCAACGAACCCGCACACGAATGCGTGGGCCCAGCTCGAACGCAGCGACATCAACGCAGCCGAGTTCGATGCGGCCTTCGCTGCCGACTCACAGGCGCTCGGTCATGAGGTTCGTGGCGCCCAGGTGTTGGCGCTGCTGGCCGGTGAGGTTCGCCCCGAGATGGTCGCTGCGCTCGACGCCGTCAAGGCAGCCGGCTACAAGACCGCATGCCTCACCAACAACGTAATCGCGAGCGAAGGCCATGGCCCTGCGATGGCGTCCGTTGAAGCTCAGGACCGTGCCCGACTGATCGCTCAGATCATGGGCCGGTTCGATGCGGTCATCGAAAGCAGCAAGGTAGGTGTACGCAAACCCGAACCACGGTTCTATGAGATCGCGTGTCAGACGCTCGGCGTCGCACCCGATTCCTGTGTGTTTCTCGACGACCTCGGCATCAACCTGAAGCCCGCTGCTGCGATGGGAATGAGGACGATCAAGGTGGTCAGCGTACGCCAAGCCCTCACGGAACTGAGCGAGATCATCGACCTGCAGTTCTGACCGACGCCGCTCGGGCCACCCGTGTGGCGGTTGCCCGCGGGAAGGACCATCGACTCTGGCGCCACCACCAAACAGCGGAGTACTAGTTGGGTGTCGGACAAATACGACCGTTGTTGTAAGGAGGAACCTATGACCACGTTGCTGGTGGTCTCTGCATCGAAACACGGCTCCACATCCGAGATCGCGCAAGCGATCGGAGATGAAGTGGCCATCCACGGAGTCGACGTGACCGTTGCAGATGTCGACAACCCGCCGCTGAACGTCGAGTTCGACGGATACGTCCTCGGCTCTGCGGTGTACGCGGGCCATTGGGTGGCCGAACTGCGCCGATTCATCGACGATCACCACCATCTGCTTTCGGTGCGGCCTCTGTGGTTGTTCTCCAGCGGCCCGCTCGGCGACGGACCGACGGTGGCAGAAGAACCGGCCGAAGTAGCAGAGTTCACGAGGTCGCTCGGCGCTCGCGATCACCGGGTGTTCAAGGGTCGCATGGAACAAGCAGATCTCAACCTGTTCGAACGGGCCGCAGTTCGGTTCGTTCACGCACCGTACGGTGACTTTCGCCAGTGGGACGAGATTCACGATTGGGCTCGAGGTATCGCTACGACACTGCATGGTGCAACGGCAGCGGCCGTGGCGGCCGTTGGCGACAACGGTTAGCCGGCGGTGGTTCTAGGCTGATCCGAACCTTCTCACGTCCACGGAGCGCACATGCGAACCTCGCTCACCGAGTTGTTGGCCAAACACGATGTCGTGTTGGCCGATGGCGCTACCGGCACCAACTACTTCGCGGCCGGGCTTGGCGCTGGCTATCCGCCCGAGTTGTGGAACTTCGAGCAGTCAGAGCGTGTGGTTGCGCTACATCAGCAATTCGTCGACGCGGGAGCCGACATCATCCTCACCAACTCATTCGGCGGCACTCGTCAGCGGTTGAAGTTACACAAGGCGGACGACCGCGTCTTCGAGATCTCCAAGCGCGCCGCTGAATTGGCCCGCAGTGTTGCCGATGCATGCGAGCGCGATGTGGTGGTGGCCGGGTCGGTCGGGCCGACCGGCGAGTTGTTCGAGCCGCTCGGCGCGCTCACCGAAGACGTCGCTGTCGCCTCGTTCCGCGAGCAGATCGAAGGTCTGATCGCCGGCGGAGCCGATGTCATCTGGATCGAAACGATGTCTGCGATCGCAGAGGTCCGCGCCGCCGCCACAGCAGCGATTCAGGTCGGAGCGCCCTACGTAGCGACCTGTTCGTTCGACACAGCCGGCCGTACGATGATGGGCCTGATGCCCAACGCCCTTGCAGCTGTGTTCGATGGGCTGCATGCACCGCCCGTCGCATTCGGCGCCAACTGCGGTGTCGGCGCGAGCGACATCCTGGTCACGGTCACCTCGATCTGTTCGGCTGATCACACAGTGGTGGTGGCCAAAGGCAACTGCGGTATCCCGCAGTTCCAAGGCACCGAAATCGTGTACTCCGGTACACCCGAACTGATGGCCACCTACGTACAACTCGCAGCAGATGCGGGGGCACGCATCATCGGCGGCTGCTGCGGTACAACACCTGCACATCTCGCGGCGATGCGTCAGGCCATCGACTCGCGTGTGCCGGGACCGCCGCCCAGCATCGACAACATCGTCAGCCAGATCGGGCCGTTGGCCAACTCTGCTCCCACCGAGGGCAGCGGGCCAGATCGCGCCCGACGTCGCAGTCGCGACAACTGAACGCACGGACCAACTCAGTATCCGCTGAACGTTTCATCGAGCAGGTCGGCGAGTTCTTGGTCGTGAATGGCCTTCGAGCCAGTGGCCGGGCTGCCACTCTCGACGCGTGAGACGTGGCGCAGGTCGTAACCGCGTTCTTTCACTCGCCAGGTGCGATGCTCGACAAAACTCCATGGACCCATGTTCTCCGGCTCTTCCTGCAGCCAGATCAGGTCCTTCGCATTGGGGTACTGGTCGAGCACCGCGAGCATCTGCTCGACAGGAAACGGGTAGAGTTGCTCGACGCGGATGATGGCAACCGGTGCCTGTCGCTTGGCGCGCTCAGCGAATGCGTCCCAGCACACCTTGCCGGAGCAGAACACGATGCGGCGCACCGCGGCGGCGTCGGTGACGAACGGATCGTCGAGTACTTCGTTAAACGATCCGCTCGTGAACTCGTCGACGTTGCTCATCACCTCCTTCATCCGCAAGGGCGACTTCGGGGCGATGACAACGAGCGGCTTGCGAACGTCACGACGCACTTGCCTGCGCAGCAGGTGAAAGTACTGGGCGGTCGTGGTGGGGTTGACCACCTGGATGTTGTCCTCGGCGCACAGAGTGAGGAACCGTTCGATACGGGCCGAGCTGTGCTCGGGGCCTTGGCCCTCGAACCCGTGCGGAAGCAGCAGCACCAGACCGTTCTCCTGACCCCACTTGTCTTCGGCGGCGACGAGATATTGGTCGATGATGATCTGGGCGCCGTTGACGAAGTCGCCGAACTGTGCCTCCCACAGCACCAACGCGTCGCGGTAGGAGTGCGCGTACCCGTATTCGTAGCCGAGCGCGGCGTACTCACTGAGCAGTGAGTCGTACACCCAGAACTGGGCCTGCGCACCAGGGAGTTGGGCGAGTGGAATGAAGACGTTCTCGTTCTCGAAATCGACGAGCGCTGCATGGCGATGGCTGAAGGTACCCCGGCGGCTGTCTTCGCCTGCAAGACGGACGGGGTTGCCCTCGAGGACGAGTGAGCCGAACGCGAACGCCTCGGCCGTGGCCCAGTCGACCAAACCGGTGTCTTCGTACTGCTTGGCACGAGCAGCGAACTGACGGCCTAACTTCGGGTGCACCGTGAACCCGTCGGGGTAGGCGGTCAGATTGGTGAAGATGTGATCGAGCACGTCTTTGGCCACACCGGTTTCTGCATGCGGCAGCACCCCCAACGGCGCTGGGGGCCTCGCCACCTTGACCTTTTCGGGGGCGTGAGCGCGGGTCTCGTCGAGTGCAACTTGCAGCTTGGACTGGAAATCGTTGAGCACCACCTCGGCTTCGTCGAGGGTGATGTCACCACGCTTGACCAGGGTTTCGACGTAGAGCTTGCGGACGCTGCGCCGTTCGGCGATGGCCTTGTACATGAGCGGCTGGGTGTAGCTCGGATCGTCGCCCTCGTTGTGACCGTGCCGGCGGTAGCAGACCATGTCGATCACGACGTCTTTGTGGAACTGCTGGCGGTACTCCCATGCCAGGCGCGCAACGCGGACGCATGATTCCGGGTCATCGCCGTTGACATGGAAGATCGGTGCTTGCACCGTCTTCGCTACGTCGCTGCAATACGGCGACGACCGCGCGTACTTCGGTGATGTGGTGAACCCGATCTGGTTGTTGACGATGAGGTGAATGGTGCCGCCGATCCGGTACCCACTGATATCGCTCATCGCGAGGCACTCGGCGACCAGGCCCTGCCCGGCGAACGCTGCGTCTCCATGGAGGAGCAACGCCAGAACTGGATACGAACCGGGCGGGTCGATCTGGTCTTGCTTCGCCCGAACCATGCCCATCACGATCGGATCGACCGTCTCGAGATGGCTCGGGTTGGCGGCCAGATCGATGCGGATGTCGGCGCCCGATCGAGACTCGTACTTTCCGGTGGCCCCGAGGTGGTACTTCACGTCGCCTGAGCCCTGAACCGATGATGGGTCGACGTGTCCTTCGAACTCCTTGAAGATCTGGTCGTAGCTCTTGCCCATCACGTTGCCGAGCACGCTCAGTCGGCCACGATGGGCCATCCCGATCACTGCACTGTCGAGACCGGCATCGGCAGCATTGGACAAGATCTCATCGAGGATCGGGATCGCGCTCTCGGCACCCTCGAGCCCAAACCGCTTGGTACCCACGTACTTCGTGGCGAGGAACTTCTCGAACGCCTCGGCTGCGTTGAGCCGCTCGAGAATGCGGTGCTTGTCCGGCTTCGCGACATCGAAGTGGACGCCTTCCATCTTCGATTGGATCCACCGTTGCTCGACGGGATTCTGGATGTGCATGTACTCGACGCCGATCGTGCGGCAGTACGCATCGCGCAGCACGCCGAGCAGGTTGCCGAGCGTCATCCGTTCTGATCCTGCGACGCCATCGGTGAGGAACTCCCGGTCGAGATCCCAGATGGTCAGCCCGTATGTGGCGGGGTCGAGTTCTTGGGGCATCTGCGGCTCACGCCACCGCAGTGGATCGAGATCGGCGATGAGATGACCGCGTACACGGTGCACACGGATGAGCGTCGCGATCTGCATCTGCTTGTGCATCATCGCTTCTTCGCGACCGACCGGATTGACGTCGATCCGCCACTTGACGGCCTCATACGGAACGCCCAGGCTGTGGAACACATTTTCGTAGAAGCCGTGCTCACCGAGCAGTAGTTCGTGAACCCGTTTCAGAAATGATCCGCTCTCGGCGCCTTGGATGATTCGGTGGTCGTACGTACTGGTGATCGTGACCACCTTGCTGACCCCGATCGAGCCGAGCGTGAGTTCGTCCGCGCCTTGGAACTCGGCCGGGTAGCCGATGCTGCCGACCCCGACGATTACACCCTGGCCGGGCATGAGGCGCGGCACGCTCTGGACCGTGCCGATGGTGCCTGGGTTGGTGAGCGAGATCGTGGCACCTTGAAAGTCGCTGACGGCCAACTTGTTCGACTTCACCTTGCGGATCAGTTCCTCGTACGCGGCCAAGAAGCCCGCAAAGTCGAATGTGTCGGCATCGCGAAGCACCGGCACGACGAGCGTGCGCGACCCGTCGGCCTTGCTCACATCGACTGCCAGCCCCATGTTGATGTGCTCCCGGCGAATCAACCGCGGTTTGCCATCGGAGCCAGCCGCATACGCGTTGGTCATGTTCGGCACCGCGTCGGCAATGGCGCGAACTATGGCAAAACCGATGAGGTGCGTGAAGCTAACCTTGCCCTGTCCGCTACGACTGCGGTAGTTGTTGATCACCTTGCGGTTCACCTCGAGCAGCTTCGCCGGGATAGTGCGAAAGCTCGTGGCTGTCGGCACGGCGAGGCTGCGTTCCATGTTGGCGACAATGGCCACTCCGGCACCACGGATCAGCTCGCCATCGTCGTTGCCAGCACGAACTGGCACCGCTGGCACCGCCGCATGCACGACCGCTGGCAGGACAGCGATCACTGAAGGGACCGGTGCCGCTGCGGCGGGCGGGCCGAACGTGTCGGGTACCGAGCCTTTGTAGTCGGAGAAGAACTCTCGCCAGGATGCGCTGACCGAACTGGGGTCGGTGACGAACTGGCCGTACATCTCGTCGACGAGCCAGGAGTTCGTCCCGAAGTCCTGACCGGGCTGATCGATAGCAGTCACGAGGTGAGATGGTACTGCCGATCGCCCGCTGCGCCGGGCATGAAGCCTGCCCGGCCGACGGAACTTTGCGTTCGCTTCGATGCATTTCCGAAGCGCGGGCTTATATATTCACGGGATGCGCTCCCGTCTCTTCGCACCCACATTCCTCAGCGTCATCGGCATCAGCATCAGCATCGGTCTGCTTGCCGGATGCAGTGGCTCAAGTTCTGATGCCGGCACAGTTCCCGCTGATGCCGATCTGATCGTCACGGCCGAGGAAGGGATCCGACTCGACAGTCCGACGTACAGCACGAAGCCAGGCGATGCAGTCGTTGCGTACGTCAACAACTCAAGTCTGCCTCACAACTTGCACTTCGTCACGGCCGACGGCAGCGAACTTCCGTCAATTCTCGAAGTCGCCCAGAAGGGTCAAACCGCAACCAAGACGGTCAAGCTCGAGGCTGGCACCTACACGTTGATCTGCACGATTCCGGGGCATTCGAACATGAAGGCCACCCTCACCGTTGCCCCGTGAGAACACCAACGGGGACCGAGTCTGCCGCGCCGGCGACTCGACCCCCTCTGTGTATCCCCTCTATGTATCCCCTGGATCAGATCTTGAACAGGACCTCGGTGAGAATGAGGAAGATCGCCCAGAGGCCGAACGCACCGATGAGCGTGTTCTTAGTGCCGCCGTCGTACAACATGTTCAGTCCCTTGTTCGGCTGTGCCTTCCACGGCATCAACCCGAGAGCATTCAACTCGAGGACCACGATCAGAACCATCGTGATGGCCCAGAAAGCGCCCATTTTGCCGCTACTGAGCGCGTAGCCGGTGTAGGGGCCGTGGCTGGTGTACACCATGAAGAACAGCATGCTGACCGAAAAGATGGTGTTCTGACGAGACGCCATCATCGCCTTGCGTCCCGCTGCTGGCGCGTTTGGATCGGGGGTACCACCTGCAAGCACATTGGCTGCGTTGGCCAACACGACCTTCTGGTTGCGCCAAATGACCCCCCAGACGTTGAGCAACATGATGGTGCCGAGCAACATGCCGGTACTGATCGAGATACCGCGGGTGCTCTTGCCGAAGCCCTCGGCGAAGTAGTCCTTGGTGATCCCCGTGATCAGAATTCCGGTGATGAAGGTACTGAGGGCCGACCAGCGAAACCACCACAGCGCCTTGCGGGCCACTTTGTCGATCGCGATGTTTCGCGCCTTGGCCTCGTCGCCAAATGCCGCGAACGCCGGCACCTGCACAAAGTTGAAGTAGTACAGCAACCCGATCCAGACGATGCCGACCAGAATGTGCAGCCAGCGAAAGCCGAACTGGCCGAGTGCGTTCCTGCTGAAGAATCCGATGTAGTCCGCGAGCACGTTCAGTACCCTCCTGTCGTCTAGTTCCGGTTGTCCAATTTCGGTTGTCCAATTTCGGTTGTCCAATTCCGGTAGTGGGAACGTAGCACCCCGACGGGACCGTGCACCGAAACCGTCGTGCAGTTAGCCTGCCCACACCTCGATCAAGGACCGCTATGGCGCACGAATACATCTACACCTGTTACAAGCTTGCTCGGCACTACCCGCCCGACCGCACCGTGCTCGAGAACATCTCGCTGTCGTTCTACCCTGGCGCCAAGATCGGTGTGCTCGGCTCGAACGGCGCAGGCAAGTCCAGCCTGCTGCGGATCATGGCCGGCCTCGACGATGGTTTCAGCGGCGAGGCCCGCCTTACACCAGGCTTCAGCGTCGGCTATCTCGCTCAGGAGCCACAACTCGACCCGACCAAAGATGTCAGGGGAAACGTGATGGACGGCGTCGCGTCCGTTCAAGGAATCATCGACCGCTACAACGAGGTCATGGCAATGTGGGCCGACCCGGACGCCGACTACGACAAGATCGGCACGTTGCAAGCCGAACTCGAAGACAAGATCGCCGCTACCGACGCGTGGAGCCTCGAACGTAACGTCGAGATTGCGATGGATGCGCTTCGCTGCCCTCCCGACGATGCCGATGTCACCACGCTCTCGGGTGGTGAGCGCCGCCGCGTCGCGCTGTGCCGTCTACTGCTCAGCCGACCCGATCTTCTACTGCTCGATGAGCCGACCAACCATCTCGACGCCGAGAGCGTCGAGTGGTTGGAACGGTTCTTGCAGGAGTACCCGGGCACCGTTGTCGCCATCACCCACGACCGCTACTTCCTCGACAACGTCGCAAAGTGGATCCTGGAACTCGATCGCGGTCGTGGGTTCCCATTCGAGGGCAACTACTCGTCATGGCTCGAGCAGAAGGCCGAGCGAATGTTGAAAGAGGAAAAGAGCAACGAAGCCAAGCAACGCACGTTGCAGCGCGAACTCGAGTGGGTCCGGATGTCGCCGAAGGCCCGTCAGTCCAAGGGCAAGGCGCGCTTGGCCGCCTACGACAAACTGCAGCAGGACGCCGAGGCCGCCGAGCGCGGCCCGGACAGGTTGGAGATCACCATCCCCGTCGGCAAGCGACTCGGTGACACGGTCATCGAGGTGAACCATCTCAGCAAAGGGTTCGGGGATCGGCTCCTCATCGAAGACCTCTCGTTCTCACTCCCGAAGGCCGGAATTGTCGGCATCATCGGCCCGAACGGCGCCGGAAAAACTACGCTCTTCAAGATGCTCACCGGTCAGGAAACAGTCGATGGCGGTTCGGTTGTCATCGGCGACACCGTGCAGATGGGATACGTCGATCAGTCGCGCGATTCGCTCGATCCGGACGCCAGCGTCTTCGAAGAGATCACCGGTGGGGTCGAGCACATGAAGGTCGGCGGACGCGAAATCCACGGGCGCGCTTACTGCGCGAGTTTCAACTTCAAAGGCAGCGATCAACAAAAGCGGGTCGGCGACCTGTCCGGCGGCGAGCGCAACCGCGTCCACCTGGCGAAGCTGTTGAAAGAGGGTGGCAACGTCTTGCTGCTCGACGAACCGACCAACGACCTCGATGTCGACACACTCCGTGCTCTGGAAACGTCGCTCGAGAACTTCCCCGGCTGCGCTGTCGTCATCAGCCATGACCGCTGGTTCCTCGACCGTATTGCCACCCATGTGCTGGCGTTCGAAGGCGACAGCCAGGTGCGGTGGTTCGAAGGCAACTTCAGCGAGTACGAGGCATGGCGTCACAAGGAACTCGGCAGCAGTGCCGATCAGCCGCACCGCATCAAGTACAAGCCACTCGCCCGCTGAACGCGTGGTTCGCCATCAGCCCGCGGCGTAGTCGGGCGATGCCGCCAGGGCGCCGGGGCTGCGGCCGAACCAGGCCCGGATCATCGGCTCGAAGTGCTCGAGTGGCTCGCTCTTGTAGTCGACAGCAAACGCAACTTGGTCGTACTTTGCGCAGAACTCCTCGGTGTGGTCGAACCACGGAGACTCACGGAAGGCCTCACGCGCGTTGCGGTCGAGGCCGATGTGCTGCCAGAAGTAGTAGCCCTGAAAGATGCCGTGATGCTCGACCATCCAGTGGTTGGCCTCGGACACGAATGGTCTCACAATCGCCGCGCCGATGGCCGGATGGTTGTAGGGCGACAGCGTGTCGCCGATGTCGTGCAGCAGGGCACACATCACATACTCGACGTCTCGACCGTCGCGCTCGGCGCGGGTTGCCGTCTGGAGCGAATGCTCGAGTCGGTTGACAGGAAAGCCTCCCTGATCACCGCGAAGGTGACCGAGTTGCTCGATGATGTGATCCGGCACCAGGCTCTGCGTGACGGGCAACTGCGTCATCAGGTGATCCCAATCGGCCTTGGTGGATTCCTCGAAGCTGGCGAACGACGTGACGGCGGGTGCAACGGTCATGAGTTCAGCCTCCTTTCTGTGCTCTTTGGTCGCACTGCACGACCATCGCACCCTACTCCCAGAACTCCCACAGGAATACGCGTCGGGAAACGGGTGCTTCGGTCGCGGCTAGGCCAGAATGAATCCGATGATGGCACGACGGTGGCTCCCCCGGTTCTGCGCCGCCGTGTTCGTCTGCGGTATCGCCGGGCTGATCGTCAGTTCAGTCGCCGGCAACAACAACGGCGTGGTGCTGACCATCGGCGGATTCATCGCTGCAGCAGCGCTCGTGCTGCTCACGATCAGTTCGGTCACGCCCATCGACCGGATCGAGGTGTTCGTCGATGCCGATGCGGAAGCGCTCGAAGGCCGGGTTGCCGGATTGGTGGCGGCCGGCGCAGACGAGGCCGAGGTACGTGCCCTCGTGCGCGAGGCAATGCGGCTGGAGCGCGGATGACTTCCACCGAAACCGATGCAGTTCTCGCTGCGCGTCTCGCCACCCAGGCAGGCCACGTGTTGCTGCAGGTACGAGCCGAACTGACCGAACAGGGTGCGCACTCGTGGCAGGTGATGGACACCGGCGACATGGCCAGCCAGCGATTCCTGGCGCAAGCCCTCCACGAAGCGCGTCCCGACGACGCCGTGTTGTCGGAAGAAGCGGGGGAGGATCCGCGACGGGCAACCGCCGATCGGGTCTGGATCATCGACCCGCTCGACGGAACGAACGAATTCGGCGAACGCGGGCGCAGCGACTGGGCCGTACACATCGCGTTGTGGGAAAACGGGAACCTCGTCGCCGCGGCCGTCAGCCTGCCAGCCCACGACATCACGTTCTCCACCGATCCGGCACCCGAGCTGCCACCATCCACACGAACACGGCCACGGATGATCACGTCCCGCAACCGGGTACCTCACGCCGCGATACTCGTAGCCAACGGACTCGATTGCGATGCGGTACGGCTTGGATCAGCCGGCGCAAAGGCTATGGCGGTAGTCATCGGTGAGGCCGACATCTACGTTCACGACAGCGGCATGTACCAATGGGATTCGGCCGCACCAGCAGCGGTGGCGATGGCTGCAGGGTTGCACGCCAGCCGCATCGATGGTTCGCCGCTTGTCTACAACGCGCGAGACCCGTGGCTACCCGACTTCATGATTTGTCGCCGCGAGCTGGCCGATCAAGTACTCGATGCTATTTGGGGTGCTCGGCGCTGATGGAGCTCACCGCCACGCGGTTCGAGATCGAGGGTCGGGTCGCCACCATCTGGCTGCACCGCCCACATCGACACAATGCGTGG
The DNA here is from genome assembly GCA_025359865.1 of Actinomycetes bacterium. Classification (GTDB taxonomy): domain Bacteria; phylum Actinomycetota; class Acidimicrobiia; order Acidimicrobiales; family Ilumatobacteraceae; genus VFMC01. The sequence continues at coordinate 31,748 of JANYDH010000072.1, forward strand.
ACCGGGCGAATGCACAGCGAATACCGGTGGATTCTCGACGAACTCGACCACACACCTGAGGTGCGCGCCGTCGTCGTCACCGGGACGCCTCCGGCGTTCTGCGTCGGGGGCGACAGTGCGGCACTCGCCGGGCATGCAGAGCGCGGTGGTTACGACCCAGGTCTGTCCGCCGACATCGCCCGCCCTGGTTACGGCGTGCGTCCCGAGTTCGATGCCGACTTCGCGTTCCAGTATGCAATGCGTTTCCCGATCATTGCCGCCGTCAACGGCGCCTGTGCCGGGGTCGGCCTGGCCGTTGCATTGTTCGCCGACCTGCGGTTCGGCGCCGCCGATGCGAAGTGCACTACTGCTGCTCCGAAGCTCGGGCTACCCGCAGAGTACGCAATGAGCTGGGTGCTCCCTCGCCTGATCGGTATCACCCGCGCCGCGGACCTGCTGTTGTCCGGCCGAGTGTTCACGCCGGCCGCCACGGCCGAGTGGGGAATCTGGAATGGTGTCGCGGGCAGCGCGGACGAAACGTTGCTCGCAGCACAACAGTACGCACGCCGGCTGGCGACCGAAGTCGGCCAACATGCGCTGCAAACCACGAAGCACCAGATCTACACCGACGTCCTGCGATCAGATGTGGGCGCCGCCATCATGGATTCGCAACGGTTGCTCGGCGAGGCGATGACGACAGCCGAGTACCGGGAGGGTGTCGCTGCCCTCCGGGAGAGGCGACCGCCGCAACACTGAACCGGTTGATAATGTGTACTGATCAAATCTTGCTGAGGGGGCACATTGTGACCATCGCCATCGACATTCCGCAGCGACGGACCCTGTCGGCCGGGGTTCGGCTACCCGGTATTGCTGTCGCTGCCGTGGCGTCGATCGGTGCGGGAGCGATCCATGCCGCTGCTGCCGGTGTCCATGCCGAACATCCGCAGTTGGCACGGTTGTTCGTCCTCTGCTCGGTGTTTCAGCTCGGTACGGGGCTCTGGGCACTCGTCCAACCACGGCGTCTTGCAGCGGTCGCGCTTGCTGGGGTCAACGCCATTGCGGTCGGAGGCTGGCTCATCACCCGAATTGCCGGTGTGTCGTGGATCGATGGGCTACAGGAGCGAGAAGCAGCGCAGTTTGCCGACGCGAGTTGCGCCATCCTTGGTGCGATCGCCGTCGGCACCGCGCTCGCGGCTGTGCTCGTCGGGTGGCACCCGGGCCGAACCCAGCGCCTGTTTCTTCCCGGGTTCGCGGCAGCTGCCATCGCCATTCCGGCGATGCTCACCGCCGGAACACACGTTCACTCGCACGACACGTCGAGCGCCGCATCCGGTGACGGGTCAGCCCACGTTCACAGTGCCGATGAGGCTGGCGCTCCAACAGCGGCAGGTGGGGATTCCGGTGGCTCGGGGGCAGGGGCAGGGGCAGGGGCGACAGAAACCACGGCTCACACGCACGACCATGGCACGCAGACCACCACGCCCGCGGGTGGGGCCAACAGTACCGAAACCACCGTGCACGACCATGGCGCAGGTGGCGGTGATGCGATCACCACCGCAGGCGGCGACAGCAGCGCTACCGAACCCTCGGTACACAACCACGGCGGCGGGTCAGAAGCGCCGGTCGCAGCCAACTGGCCGAGGCCGTGGGACCCCACCAAGCCGATCGACCTGTCCGGAGTCGCCAATGTTACCGCCGAGGAGCAGGCCCGTGCCACCAAGCTGGTGGAGGACACGCTGCTCGATCTGCCGAAGTGGGCCGATACTGCCGCGGCCATTGCCGACGGCTACACCTCGATCGGCGATGCCGGTACCGGTAGCGAGCACTACATCAAATTGTCGATCATCCAAGACGACGTGATCCTCGACCCGACCCAACCCGAATCGCTTGTGTACACCGTCGACGGCGACAAGCGCACTCTTGCCGGCGCGATGTTCATCACCAGCGCTCGTGCCACTGATGATCCCTCACTCACCAGTTGGGCTGGACCGCTGATGCAATGGCACAACCACGGCAACCTGTGCTGGGACCGTGATGCCAGCGGCGTCGCGAAGGTGGTCGGCATCGTCGATGCCGACGGCAAGTGCGCCAGCGGCGTCAACACCGGCGGAGCCAACCCGATGGTCCATGTCTGGATCGTCCCGCATCCCTGCGGCGTGTTCGCTGCGCTCGAAGGTGTCGGTGCCGGTCAGGCAGCCGTGTCCGACGATCAGCGCGTCGACATGTGCAATCAGCAACACGAACACGGTGCGACTCCCGAGCCGGCCGCTGTTCCAACGATTGCCTACGACCCGACCAAACCGATCGACCTCGGTGGCGTCGCCGGCGTCACGCCCGAACAACAGGCCGCTGCCGAGAACCTCGTCGCCGTCACCGTGGTCCGGCTCCCACAGTGGACTGACTACAAGGTGGCCGAGGCGGCGGGATTCCACTCAATCGGCGATGCGCTCACGGGGCACGAGCACTACATCAACTGGGACTGGATCAACGACGATGTCACGCTCGACCCGGATCACCCGGAGAGTCTCGTCTATGTGCCACAACCCGATGGCTCGAAGTTGCTGGTCAGTGTGATGTACATGTTGCCCGACACCGTCACACTCGACCAGGTGCCCAACATCGGCGGTGCGCTCATGCAGTGGCACATCCACGACAACCTGTGCTTCACCACCGACCCGGTTGCCCCGCGCGTTTCGGGTGTCACCACCTCACAGGGCGGTTGTCCGGTCGGACAGCAGAAGTTCCGGCCGGCACCGATGATCCACGTCTGGATCACGCCGAACGCGTGCGGCCCGTTCGCTGCACTCGAAGGCGTCGGCGCCGGGCAGGTCCTCGCCGGTCAGGATCATCTCTGCGACCACGTTCACGGTGACGGCCTGTTCTAGCCCTTCAAAGCCGACCACGGCCATCCATGCCGAGTTGAACGCCGAGCCCAAACCAGCCGGTCTGTGAGTTTCGGTGCAGGCTGGACCGCCGCAACCTCACCGACTAAGTGGTCTGTGAGTTTCGGTGCACGCTGAACCGCCGCAACCTAACAACACCCGTGGGCGGAGTTGGAGAGCCGAGGTGAGATGCTGGAGGATTCTGGTGAACGAGGACAGCAACGATGAAGGACAACGATCATGGTGTCGGACATCTCCACCCTTGCCCACGCGGCTGCGGCAGCGGCCGCAGTCGCTGCCGGCGTCATTAACGCGATCGCGGGCGGTGGCACGCTGGTGTCGTTTCCGATCCTCACCGCGCTTGGTGTGCCGGCAATTCGGGCGAACGCAACAAACACCGTCGCCTTGTGCCCTGGCTACATCGGCGGCACCTACGCTCAGCGCTCAGACCTTGCCGGGCTCGGTCACGGCCTGAGACCTCAGCTCATCGCTGCTGCGCTCGGAGGACTGGCTGGCTCTGTCCTACTGATCGTTACCAGCGAGGCTGCGTTCCGCCAGATCGTTCCCTGGCTGATCCTCGGGGCGTGCGGACTATTGGGATTTCAAGACCGCATCCGCACGTGGATCAAAGCCCACCACGTCCAAGGAGGAGTGCACCGGACCGTCGAAGTACTGACCATCGGTCTTGCCGCGATCTACGGTGGCTACTTCGGGGCGGGGCTCGGGATCATGATCGTCGCCGTACTCGGGATGTTCAGCGACCGCCCGTTTCTGCAACTCAACGCGGTGAAGCAACTGCTGTCATTGGTGATCAACGTGTGTGCCGCCGCGTTCCTCGTCTTCTCCGCCAGGGTGGAATGGAGCCTGATCGCGGTGATGGCGCCGGGGGCCTTGCTGGGCGGCAACCTCGGCGGACACCTTGCGCGCCGGGTACCGGCCAAGAAGCTGCGCAGTGTGGTGATCGCCTTCGGCGTGTCGGTCGCGTTGGTGTACCTCGTGCGCTGAACCGCTGCTCAAGGCTCCGCGACCTCGAGACCGACGATGTTCGATGGGTTCATTTCTCGACGGATCGCCTTGGCCAACACGAGCACAGCGCCCGACAACGGAACCGCCAGCAGTGCGCCCAACACTCCGAACAATTCGATGCCGAGTAACACGCTGAGCAGTACGACCAGTGGATTGACCTTGACTGTGCGGGCCATGACGGCGGGGTAGATCACCCCGTTCTCGAGCTGCTGGTAGACGATGAAGAAGATCAGAGTGATCACACCTGCTGTCGTCGATTCGAAGAATGCGGCGAGCACCGCGACGGCCGCGCCGATGGTTGCACCGACCAGCGGAATCAGATCGGCGAACGCGACCCACAGCGCCAACACTACGGGGTTGGGAACGCCCACGGCTGCGAGACAGACAAAGGCCGTCACACCGGCGACAAGGCTGACGATCAGATTGCCGACCATGTAGCCGCTGACAGCCCGCCCCGCGTCGACCGCGACCCGACGGATCGATTCACGTCGGCGCGCAGGCATGAACGCATACAGTGTCTTGCCCATTGTGGTCGATTGGCTCAGCAGCAAGAAGGTGAGCAGCGTGACCGTGACGAAGCCGAGCACCACGTCGAACGCGGCCTGGGCGATCTCGAACTGTGAGTCGCCGAGCCTGGTGGCCGCATTGGTGAGTTCACGTTGGTGATCACGCACGAATGACACGAGATGGAGGCGTTTGACGAGTTGGCCAACTGCCCCGCGCCCATTGGCCGCGTCTTGGACAGTGCCCGGTAGATCAGTGACGGTGTCGATGAGTTGCTCACGCACCGGCATCAGGAACAACGTGAACATGCCAATCATCCCGATCAGCGTTCCGATCACCACGAGTCCGGTCGCAAGGCTCCGTCGGCCACCCAGGCGGGCCTGCAGCCGCCGCACCGCCGGTGCAAGCACAATCGCGAAGAACCCGGAAACGGCGAGCCAACTGACGAACCGCAAGGACGACAGGACCAGTTCGACCAGTACCACGGTGATGAGTACCACACCCACCGAGGCGGTGATCGTGCGCCATGGGACGTCGGCCCACGGATTGTGATGGGTCACGGGTTCGTGATCAGTGGTCGATCGGCGCTCATCCACGAACACTGTTGTACCCCAGCGGCCCGCGCTGCGGGTGGATCCAGGCCTAGAGCGACCGGTAGACAGCCTCGATGAGCGCCCGGTTGCGTGTGCTCTGCCATCTCGGAATGACGTGATTCATCACGTAGCCGAACCCAACGCCCGCGTCCGGGTCGGCGAACCCGACTGCTCCCCCCGTGCCGAAGTGCCCGAAACTCCTGGGGTTCGGACCCAGTGGACGGCGTGCCGTGGTCGGAACGAATCCGAGACCGAACGTCACATCTTCTCCGAGCACCGGACAGTAACCCTCGGACTGAGGACGCGTCGCCTCGATCAGCAGGTCGCCAGAGAGCAGCCGACCGGGTTCGATGATCGCCGAGTACAACCGGGCCAACCCTGTCGCTGTGCCATGCCCGTTCGTCGACGGGACCTGCGCGCCTCGCCATTCGGCGGTGTTGACAACGCCAGCCGAGGAGTAGCCGGCGGGGTTGAAGTAGCCAAGGGCGATCATCACCGCCTCACCGGACAAATTCGCGAAGTCGACCTCGCCGATGGTGGTCGAGGGGGCCCAGATCACGTCGGCGCACCGTCGCTGCTCGGCGAGTGGAACTCCGCACCACAGGTCGGCACCCAACGGCCCAGCGACCTGACGAAGCCGGTCACCCGGCATCTGGCCGGTCACCCGTCGCACGAGCTCACCGACCAAATGCCCGAACGTATTGGTGTGGTACACGTGCCGCGTACCGGGCTCGAACCACGCTTCGGTGGCGGCGACCGCAGCAGTCATCCGGTCCCAGTTCCACAGGTCGTCGTTGGTGAGCAACTCTCGGATAGCCGGCACACCCGCTCGATGACACAACGCCTGACGAACCGTGGCAGTCTCCTTTCCACCGCCACCGAATTCAGGCCATACCGATGCGAGCGTGTCGTCGAGGCCGATCAGGCCGCTGTCGACGATTTGCAACGCGAGAAGCGCCACCACAGCCTTACCAGCGGAGTAGTAGTCGACGAGTGTGTCGGCCTGCCAGCGGCGCGTCTGCGCCTCGTCTGCCCATCCGCCGACGAGATCGACCACCACGTTGCCGTCGACGATCACGCACACTGCGGCGCCGACCTCACCACACTCGGCGAAGTTGCCCGCGAACGCCTCGCGCACCTCGGCAAACGCCGCATCGCACTGTCCACTGATTGGAACCATCACTGCCTCAGTCTCGCAGGCCGGCCGAGATCGTCGACGATTGCACCCCAGGCCAATCGTCCCATCACCACGCCCAACAGAATCCCGATGAGCAGGGCGACCGCTGCGATGGACGACGCGTGCCAGGCAACCGCCGCAACCACTTGCCGCCGCGTGAATCCAAGGGTCTTCAGGAACCCGATCTGGCGGCGACCGCGTCGGACCGACATCACCAAAGCATGAACGAGCGCCGCACCGGCGAGCACGCCAACGATCGTCGCCAGCAGGATCGGCTGGCCCGAAACGAGACCCAGGTTGAGGATCTGACGCGGCACCGCGTGCTCGATGAACGTCGTCGGAAACGCTTGCCGGAGCGCACCAAGGGTGGCAGCACGATCGATCCCTGAATCGAGCCACACCGCGTACGCCTGGCTCAGGGTCCCTTGGACCATTGCGTCGAAAGCTTCGTTAAAGACGAGGGCACCTTGCCGGGCCGGGTAGACAATCCATCGTTCACGACCACCTCACCGACCACCTTGAAGGTGAACGAACGTGACGGGTCATTCAGGTCGGCCAGCATCACGCTGTCACCCACTTGCGCATCGAAGCTACGCAGCGTGAGCGGAGCCAGCGCCACCTCGGTCGCACGGACCGGTGCCCGGCCGGAGATGATCTCGGCGAAGTCGACGTCGCCGATGAACTGCTCCGCCGCGACAACCGTCGCGGCGGGCTCTGAGATGATCCCCTTAACGCTCTTCATCCCAACCGCTCGAATCCCGGGAATCGAAGCAAGTGCCGCGCGCGTCTTTGTCTGCTGCTGTTCGCTTCCGACATTGCCCACCGTTGCATCCCACGTGGCGCCGTACCTGGCAGGCGTAGCGACGAGACTGTCTTAGCTCAGCACCAACGACCATGCTGCGATTCCGGCCGCGTAGACCATCGCCACCCCGATGATGGCAGATCCGAGGGTGGAGCCGCCAGCACGTCGTGAACTGGTCATCGCCCAGCCTGCAACGCCGGTCGGTGGCAGTGCCGGGAGCGTCCGCGGTGACCGTCTCGACGATGTTACTGAACCCGCGCGTCGACGGATGGTGAGCACGGGCACGACACCGAAGCACATCTCTGCGAACGCCAAAGCCGAAAGGCCGACCAGGATGACGGGAACGTCGATCGCGTTTCCGGGGCTTGGCTCTGCAGCCCTGCCGATACCGATCGGACCGAGCGGCGACAGACCAATCGTAACGATCACGGGAACCCTCAGACACCGTCATGAATCCAACAACCCGAATACCGGCAGCGGACAGCATTCCTGAGCGGGTCATACCCACCGCAGCGAGCACTTCCGTGTCTCGCCACTCACGGCGCACCTGACGTGCAACCGCCTGGCCGGCGAACACCAATCCGGCGATCGCGATCAACCCTGCAACGAGACGAAGACTGAGCGCCTGCAACCTAATGGCGTCCTGCACAGACGGATTCTGTCCGTCGGTGCCATCGATCGGGCCGACTTGGGCATCGATCGGCCTGCCGGGCCAGCGGTCGTGCAGCGCCTGGATGACGTCGTCGTTGGTCGTTCCGGGCTCCACCTGGACAACACGGCTCGTGGTGCCGCGCAGAAGTCAGTTGAACGTGGGTCATGCTGCGAGCTTGGCGTTGTAGACCCATTTGAAGGGTTTGGTGGTGGTGTTGCGGTGCTCGCCGAACCATGTGTTGGTCACCTTCAACCGGTGCGAACTGCCAGTGTCGAGCACGA
>JANYDH010000181.1 GCA_025359865.1 Actinomycetes bacterium
GAGCCGACAACTGAATCAGCGAACGGTGAGTGCCAGCCCGTAGCCTGGGACGGTCATGGGTGATACGCGATGACCCTCGAGACCTCCCCGCCACGGCTGATCGATCGGGGCGAACTCCGGCGGTTGGTCCGGCCAGTCGCACCGATGGGCAATCAACCGACCCTTGATGGCATTCGGGCGGTCTCAGTGGCGTTGGTCGTGTTGTACCACGCCGGTTTCGACTGGGTGCACGGCGGGTTTCTTGGCGTCGAGGTGTTCTTCGTCGTGTCGGGCTACTTGATCACGTCGCTGTTGTGGGAAGAACACCATCGCGACGGCCGGGTTTCGCTCGGCCAGTTCTGGCGTCGTCGGGCCCGCCGACTCTTGCCTGCGCTGTTCGTGATGCTCATCGCTGTGTCGCTCTGGGCCTCGGCGTTCGCCCACGAGCAGGTGGCCCAACTGCGCCACGACCTGCTTCCGGCGTTGTTCTATGTCGGCAATTGGGGGCAGATCCTTGGGTCTGTGCCGTACTTCTCTGCTGCCGACCCGTTGCTGCGTCACGTGTGGAGCCTGGCGGTGGAGGAGCAGTGGTACCTGTTCTGGCCCGTCGCGTTCATCGTGCTCGTCCGCGTAATGCGGAGCCATTCCAGACGGATCGGTGGCCTGTTGATCGGTCTATCGGCGGCGTTGATGGTCTGGTCCGCTGTTCTCGCCTCATCGGGGGAGTCACAGATCTGGCTGTTCGGTCGGCATCCCGACCGATTCAACTTCTTGTACTTGAACACATTCGGTCGTTCCAGCGGCCTACTCCTCGGTGCTGGCCTCGCCCTTGTGTGGAGGCCGTGGGCGAGGCCGCTCCACAGTGCTGCAACTCAACGTCGACTTGACGGCGCGGGACTCGCGGCGATGGTCGCGATCACTGCTATCGCGCTGACGCGCGAGGCGGGCGCGATTGCCGATGCTTCGCTGTACCACCTCTGGCTTCCGCTCGTCACCGTGCTGTCAGGTGTCGCCATTGCTGCAGGGGTGCAGCCAGGGTCGCGTCTGATGGCAGCGGTCTTCGCTCGACGTCTGGTGGTCGAGGTCGGACGGCGTAGCTACGGTCTGTATCTTTGGCATTGGCCGGTGTTCGTCATGGCAGGTGTGCGTTCGGATCATGCTCGATTCGTGCCGGCGCTGGTGATGACATTGGGGTTGACGGAGTTGTCGTACCGCCTGGTCGAGACACCGATCCGGCGTGGTGGGCTGACCCGGTGGTGGGTCGAGGCGGGCCGCCGCGATGTTCACCGAACGCTCTTTTTGCGGCTTGGCTCGGTCAGCCTCGTTCTTGCAGTGGTGTCGTTGGTCGCGGTGCGAGTCGCGAGCGTCGAGTCGGTTGATCTTGCCCGCGACAGCGGGGCAGCGGACGCGGTGTTCGACCCCACTGCTGTTACAGCCAGTTCAACGGTGGGCAGTGGCGTGTCGCTACCCGCTGTGGCCACACCGACGCCGACGCCGGGTTTGGCTTCGAACGCCTCGAGTATCCCAACTGCTGCCACGACCGAGATGACGGGCCTCACGGTTGCAGTGTCTCCTGGCGCAGTCGGTCCAGTGGCTGCCGAGACCACGACCACCGCCGCCGTCCTCCCGCGAGCCGTCACCCTGGTTGGTGACTCGCAGGCTCACGCGTTGGCAGTGAACTTGCCGAAGGGCATCGGTAGCACGTTCACCGTGTCGGACGGCTCGGTGGACGGTTGTAGCGTTTGGTCGGCTGGCAAACTGTTCACCGCGCGCAAAGGGTTCCGTCGCAGTTTCGATGGTTGTGCCGGGTGGGAGCAGCGATGGGCCCGGTCGGTCGCGCAGAACCGCGCCTCGGTGGCCTTGGTTGTGCTGGGTGCGTGGGATGTATTCGATCTGCAGATCGGCGACATCAGTGTTCCCTTCGCGTCTCAATCTGCCGACGACCTGTTTCTTCAGAACCTGCAGGTGGGTATCGATGCGGTCGTCGCTGCTGGGGCCAAGGTGGCGCTCCTCGAGGTGGCATGTATGCGCCCGATCGACACCAAGGGAGCCGCGATTCCGGCGTTGCCTGAGCGCGGCGACGATTCACGTGTGGCCCATCTGAACACGTTGTTGCGCCGCGCCGCGGCTGCTGATCCCACCCATGTGACCTTCATCGCCGGACCGACTGCGTGGTGCTCCGACCCAGCAATCTCGACCGACACGGGGTATCGCTGGGACGGAGTGCACGTCTACAAGCCGGGTGCAAAACTCGTGTTCGATACGATCGCTCAAGCACTCCTCGCCATCGCGCTCTAACCTGTCGTCATGGCACTCGACGTCACCGACGAAACCTTCCAAGCCGAGGTCCTCGACCGCTCGATGCACACGCCGGTGATCGTCGATCTGTGGGCACCGTGGTGCGGTCCTTGTCGCACCATCGGGCCGATCCTCGAACGGGTCACCGATGCCAGCGGGGGCAAGGTCGTTTTGGCGAAGGTCAACATCGACGAGAACCCTGCGATCGGTGAGATGTTCCAGGTGCAGTCCATTCCGGCGGTGTATGCGATGTCGGGCGGACAGGTGGTCGACGGTTTCGTCGGGGCGTACCCAGAGCACGTGATCGAGGAGTTCGTCAAGGCACTTGTGCCGAGCGAGGAGCAACTGCAGGTCAGCGCGCTCATTGCGGTTGGTGATGAGCCCAGTCTGCGGCAGGCGCTCATGCTCGAACCGGGCAACGAAGATGTCATCGTGGCGTTGGCCGAGCTGCTCATCGAACAGGGTTTGGCTGACGAGGTATTGGCGCTGTTGGCGCGAGTGCCCGAGAGCGAACGTACTCGCAAAGTGGCGGCCGCCGCTCGGGTTGGTCAGCAACCCACCGACGATTTCGATGAGCAGTTGACGGCACTCCTCGAGACGGTGAAGGATGACGATGAGGCCCGTCAACGGTACGTCGACATCCTCGAACTGATGGGTCAAGGCGACCCGAGAGCAGCGCAGTACCGCAAGCGGCTCACCGCCAAGCTGTTCTGAAAGGGATGTGACGTGTCGATCGAGCAGCGCGAGGGATATCGGCTCTGGATCGGCGGTCCAGTGCCCGCAGGTGCCGATGCGATCACGCTCGGCTCTCTGGTCATCGTGCGTGATGGGAAACAGCACTCGCCGTACTTGCTACGCCATGAGGCTGTGCATGTGCGCCAGTGGCGTCGACACGGTGTGGCCGGCTTTGCGTGGCGCTACGCCGGCTGGTATCTGGTCTGGCGACTGCGGCGAAAGGGTCATCACGGCTCGTATTTGAGGATCCCCCTCGAGATCGAGGCCGATTGGGTGGCGCGCCGGTCGGTGGACACTGCGGTTCGACACGTTCTGAACGACGAGGTGTCGACGTCCTGATGCCCCGATAGGTTGCGGGTACTTCCCCCTGTGCACTCTGCGCCGCGCGCGCCCGGCCGGGAGGTTGTTCATGTCATCAGGTCCTGTCGAGTCTCAAGTGGCCGACGAAGTGTTGTCGCGCCCGCTGCCTGTCAGGCCGGTCGGGCAACGGGTTCGCGAGTGGACCGAGTGGTTCGGCGTTGCCCGAATGGTTGTTCTGGCAGCCTCGGTGGTAGCGGTTGGCGCGGGTGGGTTCTGGTTGTTGCGTACCCCACCCGCCCCAGCTGAGGCATCATTGCCCATTGCGTCACGGGGTAGCAGTTCGCCGGCGTTGGCGTCGGCAGCAACCTCATCGGTAACGACGATGACGACGGTGACGACGGCCGCTGCGACCACCATCGCGCTGCCGGTCGAAGCGGTTGTTCATGTTGCGGGCGCTGTGATGAATCCCGGCGTGTACCGGCTCGCTGCCGGTTCACGGGTCGTCGATGCCGTGCTCGCCGCCGGGGGCCTGCAGGCCGATGCCAACAGTGATGCTGTCAATCTGGCCCAGGTGTTGCGCGATGGTGATCGCATCTACCTGCCGCATGCGGGCGAACCGGTCAGCATTCCATACGGAGTGACGGTCTCGCCGGGTGGCGCAGGCGCTGGCACGGGCAGCGCTACCGCTGGATCTGCGACCGGGCCGATCGATCTGAACCGCGCCACGGCGGAGCAGCTCGATCTGCTTCCGGGAGTAGGTCCTTCCACAGCAGCGGCAATTATTTCCTACCGCGATCAGCACGGTCCGTTCTCGACGGTCGATGACCTCAGCAACGTCCGCGGTATCGGCCCGGCGAAACTCGATGCCCTACGCGCCCTGGTAGTCGTATGAAGTGGCTGATCAGAGCAGCGCCTGTCCCAAGATCAGGTTGGCCGCAAGCAGACCGACCACAACCCCAGCCCACACACCGGCCATCAGCCATGCAAACTCGTGCCAGAAATCACGCCATGTGGCCACCGGCCGCCGCGTGGCCCTGTGCGCCGCTACTGCGCCAAGGGCCATCCACAGCAGTGCGCTGGCGATTGCTGCCGCGAGGTACAGGCCTGTGCCCGAGCGAAGTGGTGCCCCGGCGACAAGTAGCGCCGGAGCGGCGAGCACCGCCAGCACGAACCCACCCACGCCGCGTGCGGTCGACGTGCTGCCGTGCAGCGCAACTGTGGCACCCAGCCCTATGCACGCGGGTATCACGAGGGCCGCGAGCGGGCCGAGGGTGCGCAGACGGTATCGGTAGGCTCGCGGTCCGAGTGGCACGCGCTGGGCGCGTTGCGATCCAACGACAGATGCGCGCATGACCAAATCGTACGGGCTCGCCCCCCGCTCCGGCTCGCAACCGTTGTCCGACCGGCACATTGCGGTGGCAGCAGTGGCCATCGTGGTCTCGGTCTGGGTCGGTGCCCCCGGCGGGCGAGACGGCGTTGTCGGTGTCGGCCTGGTCGCCTTGGTGATCGTGGGGGCAACGATCAGTGGAGTCCTGCGGCTACAGGTCGGTGTGCTCGGTGCCCTCGTCGTGTTGACGGTCGTGGCCGGAGTACTCGGCGCGAACTCCTGGAGTGAGGCCCAGCCCCGTCACCTCGGCCCCTATGCAGGATGGGCCACGCTGGCCGACGATCCTGTGCCCGTCGGCCGTGGTGTACGCGTGGTGCTGAATGTGCAGGGAGAACGATATGAGACGTACGTCTTCGGGTCGCAACGGCGCCGGTTGGCTGTGCGTCAGGCGGGCGACCAGGTGAAAGTCGAGGGCACCCGCGTGCCCCTCGGAGATGCGGTCTCGCGGCGTAGACGCGAACGCCATGTGGTCGGCACATTCAGGGTTACGTCAGTCGGCGACGCCGCACCAGGCACACCGCTCGCAGTAGCGTGTAATCGCATTCGCGCTCAGCTGCGCCGCGCCGCAGCGTCGGCGATGGCGCCGGACGATGCTGCGCTCTTCACGGGTCTGGTCATCGGCGATGACACCGCTGAACCCGCCACGCTCGTGCAGCAGTTCCGCGCCGCCGGACTGTCTCACTTGACGGCCGTCTCCGGGCAGAACGTTGCGTTTGCGCTTGCGGTGCTCGGTGTCGGCTTGCGACGGCTGCCCAGGTGGTGGCGGCTCGGTGCCACCCTTACTGCGATCTGGTGGTTTGCAGCGCTCACCCGGTTCGAACCGTCCGTGCTTCGGGCGGGCATGATGGCTGCACTCGCCGCTGTTGCCTTCGCGCTCGGTCGTGACCGCGGGCCGGGTCGGTTGCTGTGTCTGTCGATCATCGTGCTGGTGCTCATCGACCCGATGCTGGTCTGGTCGGTGGGCTTCTGGCTGTCGACGGGTGCCACGCTCGGTGTCACCCTTGTTGCGCCCCGGCTCGAGCAGCGACTACGTGGTCCCACGTGGTTGGTACCGACCTTGGCGGTCACACTCGGCGCACAGGTGGGTGTACTGGTGCCGAGTTGGTTGGTGTTCCACCGGATGCCGGTGCTCGGCGTACCGGCGAACCTGTTGGCGGTGCCAGTGGCCGGGTTCGTGATGTTGTATGGCATCCCGGCGGGCATGCTCGGTGGTGCATTCTCCGGCCCCGTCACCGCGCTGGTGATGGCACCGGCTACATGGGGAACCCGGTGGGTGGCCACGGTCGGGCGGCTGGCCGGCGTGTTGCAGCCGAGCGGCGCAGCTGCGGTCGTCGTGTGGTTGGTCCAGTTCGCCATCGTGGCCGCAATGTGGCGATGGAAATGGCCCCAGCGCCTACGATGGGTGGCCCATGGCGGCGTACCTCATCTCCGGTGACAACGAATCGCTGCTCCTGTCGGGCGCCAGCGCACTGATTCATCGACTTGTCGGTGACGGCGACCGGTCGTTGATGGTGGATGACTTCGATGGCGACGAGTATGAGTTGCATGCGGTCGTCGATGCTGCGCAGACCCCACCGTTTCTCACCGGGCATCGCATCGTGGTGGCTCACGGCGTCGGTCGGTTCAAAGCAGACGATCTCGGTCCACTGGTGGCCTACCTCGACAACCAACTCGGCAGCACGGAACTGGTGCTCGTTGCCGGTGGTGGCCGGATGGCAAAGTTGCTCATCGACGCCACGAAACGCAATGGCGTAGAGATCATCGATACGTCACCGCCCACACGGGTCAAGGATCGCACCAACTGGATCGAGCAGCAGTTCATCGAACAGGGGCTGCGGATCGACTCTGGCGCACTCGCGGCCCTCGGGGCATGGATCGGTGAGGAGGCGGGTCGTCTTCGCGGGCTCATCGAGACACTCATCAGCACCTACGGCACGGCGCACAAGTTGCACCGGACCGATATCGAGCCGTTTCTCGGCGAAGCCGGAAGCGTGCCGCCATGGGATCTCACCGATGCAATCGACCGTGGCGATACAACCCTCGCCCTGACGCTGTTGCAGCGCATGACCGGATCTGGTGAGCGCCACCCGTTGCAGGTGATGGCCATCCTGCATGGTCATTACACAAAACTGCTCAAGCTGGATGGTGCCGACGCCACTACCGAGGCTGCGGCAGCTGCCGTGCTGGGCATCAAGCCTGGCTTTCCGGCACGTAAAGCGATGGATCAGTACCGCAAGCTCGCAGGGCCCGGTACTGAGCGTGCGATTGTGTTGCTCGCCCAAGCTGACCTCGACCTGCGCGGCGCGAAAGACTGGCCCGAATCGCTCGTGATGGAGGTACTCGTCGCCCGACTGTCGAAGTTGGGCGGTGCCCGAACCTCGATGGCGCGACGGTGAACCGACCGAACGCCCGTATGACGGAACGACCGAACCGAACGACTTAGCTTGCTGCGTTGATCTTCTTCATCAGGCGGCTCTTGCGGCGGTCTGCCTGGTTGGGGTGGATGATGCCCTTAGCGGCAGCCATGTCGAGGCGCTTCACCGCAAGGCGAAGCGTCTCGTCGCTCGTCTCGGTGCCGGCGGCCTTGATGGCGTTCTTGGCACGCGTCTTGAGTTCGCTCTTGATCGCCTTGTTGCGTACGGCGGCCTTTGCGTTGGTCAGGTTGCGCTTCTTCTGGCTCTTGATGTTTGCCATGGCGGTGTTGTGTTCTCCTCGATCACATGTGCACTGTGGTGGCGACCGCCACGGGCACAGAGCGACTCTCGATGCTATCAGCGCCCGGTAGAGTCGGCACGCTCCGTTCTGCTCTCAATGCAGTTCCGGCACGACCTTCCCATGGACCTTTCCCTGATCCGCAACTTCTCCATCATCGCTCACATCGATCATGGCAAATCGACCTTGTCGGACCGGATCCTCGAGATCACCGGTGCTGTCGATGCCCGTGACATGCGCAGCCAGTACCTCGATTCGATGGATCTCGAGCGCGAACGCGGCATCACGATCAAGGCGCAGAATGTGCGGGTCGACTGGAAGGGGCACACGCTTCACCTCATCGACACGCCGGGCCATGTTGATTTCGGTTACGAAGTCAGTCGTTCGTTGGCTGCGTGTGAAGGCGTAGTCCTCGTCGTCGACGCTGCGCAGGGAATCGAGGCTCAGACACTGGCGAACTGCTATCTGGCGCTCGAGAACGACCTCGAGATCGTTGCTGTGCTGAACAAGATCGACCTGCCGGCTGCCGATCCCGAGCGTTACGCAGCCGAGATCGAGCAGGTGCTCGGCATCCCGGCCGATCAGATCCTGCGGATCTCGGCCAAGACCGGCGAGGGTGTTGCAGAGTTGCTCGATGCGGTCTGTCAGCGGATTCCGGCGCCACAGGGTGACCCCGACGCGCCCCTTCAGGCGCTCATTTTCGACAGTCAGTTCGATCAGTACCGTGGTGTTGTCAGTTCGATTCGGGTGATGAACGGTCGGCTCACGAGCAATACCAAGCTGCGGTTCATGCAGACCAACGCCCAACACGAGGCGATCGAGATCGGTGCTCGCCGTCCGGTTCCGACGCCGATGCCCGAACTCGGACCCGGCGAAGTGGGCTACCTCGTCGCCGGCATCAAGGACGTCGCCGAGGCACGGTCGGGCGAGACGGTAACCACCGCCAGCCACGGTTCTGATGTGGCGCTCCCGGGCTATCGCGATCCGAAGCCGATGGTGTTCTGCGGCTTGTTTCCGATCGACGGCGACGAGTTCGAGAACATGCGTGAGAGCCTGCAGAAGCTGAAGCTCAACGACGCGTCGATTACGTACGAGCCCGAATCATCGGGCGCGTTGGGGTTCGGGTTTCGGTGCGGTTTCCTCGGCTTGCTGCACATGGAGATCGTCAAAGAGCGACTCGAGCGCGAGTTCGACCTGGCCCTCATCGCCACGGCGCCGAGCGTGCAGTACCGGGTCCACAAGACCAACGGTGACATCGAACTGGTCGACAACCCGGCCGAGCTTCCGATGCCGCAGAGCATCGACTACATCGAGGAGCCGTACTTCCGTGTCAGCATCATCACGCCGAAGGAGTACACCGGCACCCTGATGGACCTGTGCCAGACCCGCCGCGGCGATATGGTCAAGCTCGAGTACCTGTCGCCCGAGCGCGTCGAACTGCACTACCAGTTGCCTCTGGCGGAGGTGGTCGTCGATTTCTTCGATCAGATGAAGAGCCGTACACAAGGGTATGCGAGCTTGGATTATGAGCTCAGCGGATATCACCGCAGCAACCTGGTCAAGGTCGATCTGTTGCTGAACGGCATACCAGCCGACGCCTTCAGCACGATCGTCCATCGAGATAAGGCGTTCGCCTACGGCAACCGGATGTGCGAGAAGCTGAAGGAACTGATCCCCAGGCAGATGTTCGACGTACCGATCCAAGCAGCGATCGGTGGAAAGGTGATTGCCCGCGAGACGGTCAAGGCACGGCGCAAAGACGTGCTCGCCAAGTGTTACGGCGGCGACATCACCCGCAAGCGCAAGCTGCTCGAGAAGCAGAAAGAGGGCAAGAAGAAGATGAAGTCGATCGGCCGTGTCGAGGTTCCGGGCGATGTATTCATTTCGGCGCTGAAGCTCGATGACTGAGCGCGCCGTTGGGTCGCGGGAGTAAGCGGATCACCGTGGCGCAGTCCGCGATGTTCCGGTCGTTGAGACACCGAAGTGCCCGACTGTTCTTCATGGGGCTGTCGATCAGCCAGGTGGGCACCTGGATGCAGCTCACTGGGATGTCGTTGCTAGTCTACCGGCTCACCGGTAAGGCGGCCGATGTCGGCATCACCCTGCTGTGTCAGTTCTTGCCGATGCTCGCGCTCGGGGCTTGGGCGGGAGCGGTGGCCGACCGTGTGCGCAAACAGCGGATGGCGCTCGTCACGCAGTCGCTGCAGGCGGTGCAGGCGCTCACGATCGGTGTGCTCACGCTCGCCGGGCTGGCCAGCCTTCCTGTTGTCTACCTGATGTCGTTCTTGCTCGGGGTGATCGCCGCGCTGGACAACCCGGCCCGGCGCGGGTTCGTGATCGAACTGGTCGCGCCGGAGGACATCAGCAATGTGGTGTCGTTGAACACGGCGGTGATGACCGGCTCGCGGATCTTCGGTCCCGCCATTGCCGCGCTGCTGATCGGCCCGCTCGGCCCCGGGTGGCTGTTCATCATCAACGGGTTCTCGTTCGCAGCGATTCTGATTCCGATCGCCCGAATCGATCAGTCGACCTTGAATGTCTCACCTGTTTCCGCTCGCGGTGGCACCCCCGTGCGTGATGCGCTGCGCTACATCAGCAGTGCGCCTCGGCTGCTCACGATTTTCGTGGTGTTCACTGTCGTCGGCACGTTCTCGTTCAACTACAACGTGTCGCTGTTGAAGCTCGCCGACCAGCGATTCGGGAGTCGCACGCTGTTCGGCTTGCTGCTGGCATCCAACTCGGTGGGAAGTCTGGCGGGTTCGCTCGCCACCGCAGCTCGACAGCGGGTCACCACTGACTGGTTCTTCGGTGCCGCAGTGGTGATGGGGCTCGGCGGGCTCGGCGTCGCCTGGTCGCCGTCGATCTGGGTGGCGTTCGCGCTCAGTTTGCCCTTAGGCGCGGGCGGGGCGGCGTTCATCGCCTCGCTGAACGCCATCACCCAACACGACAGCCCTGCCGACATGCGCGGCCGGCTACTGGCGCTTGGTGCCGTTGCGTTCCTCGGCACCACACCGATCGGGGCACCCATCACGGGATGGGTAGCTGATCATGTCAGCGCCGAATGGAGCCTCGCGTACGGCAGCGTCGTGGCGCTGATTGCCTCGGCAGTCGGAGTGGCCGTGATGGCGCGATCACAGCGCACGAATGTTCCAGCCGACGAGGACGAAGCGGCCGCGGTGCACGTTGATCACGCCGACGGAGGCGGTCTCGTTGTAGAGGGCGGCACCGGAGGAGGCGGGTAGTCCCAGCACTCGCGCGGTGAGGATGCGGCTGAGGTGGCCATGGGTGAAGGCCACCACGGCTCGGTGCTGCGCAGTTCGCTCGATCTTGGCCACGAACGAGTCGCAACGGGCGGCCACCTGTTGGGGACCTTCTCCGCCGGAGCAGCCCGTGCTGAACAGGTCCCAATCCGGTTGTTGACTGAGGATCTCGGTGGATGTCAGGCCCTCGAACCTGCCGTAATCGTACTCTGTCAGCGAATCGATCACCGTTGCCTCGACGCCAGGTAGTGCAAGGCGTGCGGTGTGAGACGCACGTTGCAGCGGGCTGGTGAACACGACCGGTTCGGCGCCGTCGAGCAGCGATTCGATGATCGGTCCTGCTTCGATCGCCTGCTGGATGCCGAGTTCGGTGAGCGGTACATCGGTCCGCCCGGTATGGCGTCCCGACACCGACCACTCGGTAGCGCCGTGGCGAACGAGCAACACCATCAATGGAAGCGAGTTCGGCGAGTTCCGTTCAGGGTTCGACACGAACGGTCACCATACGAGACACTCATGCTCATGGCGCGCATCATCATGTGGTTCCGTCGAGACTTGCGCCTTACCGATCATGGCGCGCTGAGCGCTGCTGCCGCCTACGCAGAGGTGGTGCCGTTGTTCGTCGTCGACCCGTTGTTCACCCGTCGAGCTGGCGGCCCGCGCCGGACCTTCATGGCAGATGCGTTGGCAGCTCTGGGTAGAGACATGGGCGAAAGGCTGGTCTACCGCCACGGTGACCCGGTCGACGTGGTTCCACAGTTCGCGGCCGAGGTTGGTGCAGACGCTGTGTACGTGAGTCGTGATTTCGGTCCCTACGGCCATCGGCGAGATGCAGCGGTTGCGGCCCGACTGGGCGTCGATGGGCGAGCACTGCGTGGCATCGGAACCCCGTATGCAGTCGAGCCTGGCCGAGTGACAAAGAGCGACGGCTCGCCGTATGCCGTGTTCACCCCGTTCTTGAAGGCATGGTTGGCTAGTGGTTGGACGCGGCCTTTGGATTCCGAGGAGGTTCGGTGGGTAGGAGCGCCGGACATCCGCAGTGACGGTCCCCCGCAGCGCCCGACCGATTTGTCTGATGTCACCCCGAGTTCCGAGCGTGACACGCTGGCAGCATGGGATCAATTTGTCGCAACGCGACTTGATTTCTACGACTCCGCTCGGGACCAACCTGCTCTCGACGGCACGAGCCGGATGTCGGCTGCGTTGCGATGGGGGATCGTTCATCCCAGGAGCCTCCTGGCAGAACTGCAGCCGCTCAGGGCACACGATGTGTTTCGATCCGAGCTGGGCTGGCGTGAGTTCTACGCGGATGTTCTGTTCCGCCATCCGACTAGCGCCTGGCAAAACCTGCAGCCGAAACTGGACCTGATGCCGGTCGATTCCGGTCCACTCGCAAGGGACCGATTCATCGCATGGCAGTCCGGGCGCACGGGTTACCCGATCGTCGATGCCGGGATGCGTCAGTTGTCGGCCACGGGGTGGATGCACAACCGCGTGCGGATGATCGTCGCCAGTTTTCTCGTGAAGGATCTCCATCTGCCATGGCAATGGGGAGCGCGTCACTTCTTGCAGCATCTCATTGATGGCGACCTCGCCTCGAATAGTCATGGCTGGCAGTGGGTGGCCGGATCTGGCACCGATGCCTCTCCCTACTTTCGGATCTTCAACCCAACGAGCCAGTCGGAGCGATTCGACGCAGCGGGCGACTACATCCGACGTTGGGTACCTGAATTGGCGAGCCTCGACAGCCGGACGATTCACCAGCCGTCGCAACTCCGTCCCGACGCGTATCCGGCACCGATTGTCAATCATGCTGCCGAACGACTAGAGGCGCTTCGTCGATACAAGGCGGTCACGGCCGCGGCTCGCTAGCCTGCAGGGACCACAGCTCCAGAGGTTCACCATGCTTGACGAGCGCAAGTCAGAAATCCTGCGGGCGATTGTGCAGGAGTACATCGCCACTGCCCAACCGGTGGGTTCCACCCACATCGCCAGCGCGCCCGGTGTGCTGGTCAGTTCGGCCACCGTCCGCAACGAGATGGCAGTACTCGAACAGGAGGGGTACCTCGTTCAGCCGCACACATCGGCCGGGCGGATTCCCACTGATAAGGGCTACCGGTTTTTCGTCGACCACCTGTGTGTGCCGGGACGGCTCGACGATGCCAGCACCCTTCGCGTCGGAGCATTCTTCGATGTCACCCACGGCCGGCTCGAAGAGATGCTCCACCACACGTCCGATCTGCTTTCGCAGCTCACCCGCCATGCCTCGCTCGTAGTCGGCCCTGCAGCCGACCGCGCGGTGGTCCGATCGGTGCAGGTTGTCGGGCTGTCCGCGCGCGTGGCCGTGGTCGTGGCGGTGTTCTCCAACGGCTCTGTCGAGAACGAGACCGTGGAACTGTCCGGCGACATCTCCGAAGTGAGGCTTGCCGCCGCCGCTGCTCATCTCCAGAACATGCTCATGGGCCATGTGCTGGAACCGGGCGAGATCATGAAATCTGGCGATCGCGACGTCGACGATCTCTGTCGTTCGGCGTTGTCATCGCTCCTTTCTGCTCGCCACCCCGAGCCGGTGTTCGTCGGTGGTACCGCAGTGATGGCCCAGTCGTTCGATGCGGTCGATACCGTACGGGCCGTCCTGAACACCCTGGAGCAACAATACGTGATGGTCTCATTGGTACGAGATGTCCTGAATCGCGGCCTGTCGGTCGCTATCGGCGCAGAACATGGTGTCGAGCCACTTGCTGCTTGTTCGGTCGTGGTTGCTCCCGTGGTGGTCGATGGTGAGCACCTCGGCACGGTTGGTGTGATCGGGCCGACCCGGATGGACTATCCGCAGGCGCTGGCAACCGTCGAGGTGGTCAGCAACCGACTTGGGCGACATCTCAGCGACGCGGCGGGCTGACGATGGCTGACTACTACGACCTGCTCGGTGTCACGCGCAACTCCAGCGCGGACGACATCAAGAAGGCCTACCGCAAACGGGCACGTGAACTGCATCCCGATGCCAATCCCGGCGACGCTGCTGCCGAGGAGAAGTTCAAGCTCGTGGCACGCGCCTATGAGGTGCTCAGCGATCCTGATCAGCGATCCAAGTACGACCGGTTCGGCGAGGCGGGTGTCGGAGGTGCGGCCGGTGGACCCAACGTCGGCGACATGTTCGGCGGCGGAGGATTAGGCGACCTGTTCGACGCCTTCTTCGGCGGCCAGGCCAGTCCATTCGGCGCAAGGGGAGGGCCGGTGGGGCCACCTCGCGGCCAAGACCTCGAAGTGGTCGCCGATGTCGCGTTCGAGCAAGCCGTGTTCGGCGCGACCGTCTCCATCGCTGTTCGTACCGCGATCCGTTGCGACGACTGCGGCGGCACGGGCGCAGCTGAGGGCACCAAGCCGGTTACCTGTGCGGACTGCAACGGACGGGGTCAGGTGCAACGCGTGCGCAACAGCATGCTCGGCCAGATGGTCACCACCTCGGCATGTCCGCGATGCGGTGGTGCGGGCCAGGTGATTGCCAGTCCATGCAGCGTATGTAGAGGCGAGGGCCGCAACGTGACCGACAAGACGTATCAGGTCGATGTACCGGCGGGCGTCGACACGGGCTCCACCTTACGACTCACGGGTCGAGGTGCCGCTGGCCCGCGCGGTGGCGGTGCCGGTGACTTGTATGTGCACATCCGAGTTGCACCTCACGAACGGTTCACCCGCGAAGGCGACGATCTCGTGGTGGCGTTGCCGGTATCTATCGCCCAGGCATCGCTCGGAACGAAGTTTCTCCTGTCCACACTCGACGGCGACGAGGAGATCGTGGTAGCCGCCGGAACCCAGCCGGGCCGTGAGTTCGTCTTGCGGCAGCGCGGTGTGCCGAAGTTGCAGGGGCGCGGTCGTGGCGACCTGCGCGTCCAGGTGAGAGTCGACGTTCCGACCAAGCTCACCGACGCCGAGGTCGATCTGCTTCGCAGGTTTGCGGAGGGCCGGGGTGAGACGATTGCGTCCGAGCACGGCCTGTTCTCGCGCATCAAGTCCGCCTTTTCATGAATCCGCTGCTGCGGCATGGCGCAGCGCACGTCTTTGTCGAGTCACTCGACGCACCGGAACTGTCGGGTGGCGATCAGCACCACCTCGGCAGAGTCCTTCGAATTCGGCCAGACGATGCAATTACAGTGAGCGACGGGGTGGGCAACTGGGTACCCGCCACGTGGTCGGTGTCCACCGGCGTGCTGCTCACCGGTGCGGTGATCGCGGGTGCGGTGGTCGCGGGTGCGGTGATCGCGGGTGCGGTGATCGCGGAGGATTGTGTTCTGGCCGACGACCCTCGGCTGACCGTCGGCTGCGCGCTACCCAAGGGTGATCGACCCGAACTGATCGTCCAGAAGTTGACCGAGTTGGGACTCGACAGGATCGTGTTCTATGAGACACAACGGTCGGTAGTGCGTTGGGATGACCACAAAGTAGCCGTCCAGACCGATCGATTGAGACGTGTGGCCCGCGAGGCTGCGATGCAGAGTCGTCGCGTGGTGTTGCCGACCGTCGAGGTGATCGCTTGGTCGGCTGCAACGCGATTGCCGGCGGTTGCTCTTGCTGAACCTGGCGGCGATACCAGATGGTGGTCGCCGCAGCGTGGTATCGCCGGCCCGGTAGCTGTACGTAGCGTATTGGTCGGGCCCGAAGGCGGGTTCACCGAGGACGAGTTGGCCATGTGTGCCCGCCGGGTTGCGCTGTCGCCGACGATTCTGCGCGTCGAGACCGCAGCGATCGTTGCCGGTGTCTTGCTGATGAGCGGTCTCGGCGGGCCTGATTCTTGATGGTAGCGACGCTCCGCGACCACCCGACGACACTGTGTGATGATCTGAACACTGACAGTTGTTTTTCTTGTCGAGTTGTGGCAGTATGTGAGATGGCGGAGCGGTGGCATGGCGACCACCACCAGTATCGGAGATCGGCAGATGCGAGAGTACGACGATGACGACGCACAATCGTCGCCCTATAGTCGCAAAGTGGGCGACCGTCTCCGTGTGATCCGGCGACAGAAGCGACTGTCGCTTCAAGAAGTCGAAGCAACCTCGGCAGACGAGTTTAAGGCATCGGTGCTCGGTGCGTACGAGCGCGGCGAACGTGCCATTTCGGTGCCGCGACTCGAGCGACTCGCCAAGTTCTACAACGTGCCGGTCGATCAGTTGCTGCCCCGCGAAGACCTGTCGGTGCCCGCCGATCAAGATCCGGCTGCGGCCCGCAAGATCGCCGTCGACCTGATCAAGTTGAGTCAACTCAAAGGCCAGCCGTTCGAGATGCTTGTACGGTTCCTGAAGATGATCCAGGTGCAGCGCCAGGACTTCAACGGCAAGGTCATCACGGTGCGCGGCGACGACACGCGCGCCATCGCCGCCATGCTCGACGTACCGGTCGACCAAGCGGGCGACCGACTCGACGCGCTCGACCTGTTGTTCCACCCGTAGCAACCACCCCTCACCTCGAGCTTTGGTCCTGAGATGTCGCTGGGCGACATCTCACCACCAAAGCCAGCGGGCGGCAGTGAGCAGTAGCGTTGTATGACGGTGAGTGAACCATTCGGCGTCTATGTCCACATCCCGTTCTGCGTGAAGCGATGCGACTACTGCGCGTTCGCGACATGGACCGATCGTCATCATCTGCAGCAGCAGTACCTCGATGCGCTGCAGACCGACATTGAGCGCGGCATCGACCGTCCCGCTTCGAGCATCTTTGTCGGTGGCGGCACGCCAACGCTGGTCGACCCGGTGCACTTGGGTCGCGTCATCGACTCGATCCCTCGTGCGCAGAACGCCGAGGTGACCGTCGAGTGCAATCCGGACGATGTCACCGACGAACTGCTCGCCACGTATCTGGACGCTGGGGTCAACCGTGTGAGCATCGGTGTGCAATCGATGGTGCCGCACGTCTTGTCAGCGCTCGGTCGTTGGCATCATCCGGACAATGTCGAGCACGCTGTGGAGTCGGTTCGCAGGAGCGGTGTAGGAACCTGGAACATCGATCTCATCTACGGCGGCGCGGGAGAGACGTCGGCGGATTGGGAGCACACCGTGCGACTGGCAATCGAGTTGGGTCCGCCCCACATCTCTGCGTATGGTCTGACGGTCGAGCCGGGAACACCGTTGGCTGCGCAACCCGGTCGTCATCCCGACGACGACGATCTGGCCGACAAGTACGAGCTTGCCGACGATTTGTTCACTGCTGCCGGTCGCCAGAACTACGAGGTCAGCAACTGGGCGGTGCCGGGCGAGGAATCGCAACACAACCGGTTGTATTGGTTGCAGGGCGACTACCTCGGCTTTGGCGCTGCGGCGCACTCGCATCGTGCAGGCCGCCGGTGGTGGAATTTGCGCACGCCCGAGCGGTACATCGCTGCGGTGGAAGCGGGGGAGTCAACCGAAGCAGCGGGCGAGAGCCTTGATGACGAGACACGACGCGTCGAAGGACTGCAGTTGGCGATTCGAATGCGCGAAGGCGTTCCCGTAGCAGCACTCGACGCTGATGATCTGGACGATTTGGTCGAGTGCACCGGTGACCGTGTTGTGCTGACGCGCCGTGGTCGGCTACTTGCCAATCAGGTGTCGCTACGGCTGCGCTGAGCAACGCGCGCCGTTTCCGGTGGTCTCGGTCAACTACACTCGCCTTGTTCGGTCTGACATCATCCATGTCGTTCCAATGGCCGTACGACAACTCATTCCTTCGGGTCATCGAGAGGACAAACAATGGAAGTTCGATCAAGCCCACCGGTTTTGCATTCGCAGGTGTTTGCCTCATTGCAACGTCGGCGGCTCACACTCACCGTTACCGGCTTGGTGTTCGCGCTGGCAGTTGCCGGTTGTTCCTCAGACAGTGCCTCCAAGCCGACCTCGGGTACCGGGTCGGAGTTGCCCACGGCGTCAACGACCCCAGCGGCCACGCTGCCCATTGCTGTCACCACGCCGCTTGCCGTTGCCACGACGTTGCCCGCCGTGACCGTTGCCCCCACCGTTGCGGCCAGCACTACCGGCGCGGTAGTGGTGGTGGCCAACGCCTCCACCGTCGAGGGCGCCGCAGGCAGATTCTCCGAAGCGCTCCAGGCAAAGAAGTTCGACGTTGCCAAGGCAGTCAATGCGACGATCAAGGTGGAGGTCAGCAAGGTCTATTACGACCCGTCCAATGCGGCCGCTCTTCCCGTCGCCACGTTCCTCGGTGCGATGTTGGGCGGTATCAAGGTCGAGGTGATGCCTTCGCCGATCCCGGTGAAAGATGCCAAGTTGCCCGATGGAGTGAGTGTGGTGTTGATGCTGGGCTCGGACAAGGCAGACAAGCCCATCGATCAAGCCGCAACGACCACGGTTGCCGCCACGGTCGGTTCCGTCACCACGTTGGGTTCGGCCACCACGGTTGCACCGCCACCGTGAAAAATCCCTGATCTCGACGCGCCCATAGCGGGCGACGTTGCTATAAGCTACGGGCGCGTTTCGCCAGGTGGATCGGTCGGTTGCGGTCGAATCACCGGCTAGACGGGCGTGTAGCTCAGTTGGTTAGAGTGCCACCTTGACATGGTGGAAGTCGCAGGTTCGAGTCCTGTCATGCCCACCACGCAAACCCGCTGCGAAGGCGGCGGAATGGATCCCGGGAACCGGTCCAGTTCGAACTTTGGCGTTGCGCTGTCACAGGCAACAACCCAACGCCAAAGGTCGGACGTGTAAGTATCGGTTCCGTGAGCTTGGTGAGTGCCGTCGATGAAAACACGCTCGCCGCATTTCGCCAAGGAGACGAGCGTGCTGTTCGAGCGTTGTATGACGCCTACGGCAGGCTGGTGTTCGCTATCGCAAACCGGGTACTACGCGATATCGGTCTGGCGGAGGAGGCGGTGCAGCAGACGTTCGTGCAGGCCTGGCGAGGTTCGGTGACCTTTGAGCAGGGGCGCGACCCGGCACCGTGGCTCGCCACGATCGCGCGTCGAGTTGCGATCGACATCCAACGACGAGAGGCCCGGCGGCCGACGAGTCCGCTCGACGATGCTCCACCGGGCGACGGCAGTCTCGTGACTCACGACCCGTCCGCCGACCAGTTGTGGAGTACCTGGGAGACTCGGGCTGCGATCGAAGCGCTGGCACCTGACGAGCGTCAGATCGTTCGTCTGCAGCACATGGAGGGGTACACGCAGCAAGAGATTGCCGACAAGCTCGGCATCGCCTTGGGTACCGTCAAGTCTCGGTCGTTCCGTGCCCACCGCTCATTAGCAGCGAAACTTCGCCACGTTCGCGAACCGATCGGTGAGCAATGACGTACTACTACGAAGCCGGATGGTCCACATCGTTGACGAAGGAGGTCGCTCGTGTCCGCTGACTTCGATGAGGCTGAACTGGCGCTACTGCTGGTCGATCCGGCACTGTGGTCCGAGCCATCGCAGGGCCTCGCCGATCTTGTCGTCGCCGCAGTGGTCGCTGAAGTGGTCGCCGCAGCGGCCGCCGCATCAGCACCGGCGAAGGCGCCGGTGGTGGATCTACATCAGTGGCGCAACCGGCGGTGGCTGGCGCCGGCTGGTGCCGCGATCGGAGGTGCGGCAGCAGCAGCACTCCTGACCGTTGCACTGACACCGCGCCACGATGATGGTGCCGTGTCGAGTGCTGCGAACCCTGCGTTGATCGCCTCGCTCGCGCTCACCGGTACCGGCCTTGCCACCGGGGTGCAAGGCTCGGCAGACGTTTCCGTCGTGCCATCCGGAGTGCAGATCCGAATTCGCGCCCCAGGTCTACCGCGCCGCGAAGGGGACGAGTTCTACGAGGGATGGCTGAAGAGTTGCGACAGCACACGGCTCGTGCCGATCGGTACGTTTCATGAGTTGGCTGACGCAACAGGATGGGCCGGGGTGAGTATCGATAAGCACCCGATCGTGACCATCACCCGCGAGTCGGTGGCCGGCCCGAAAGACGTTGCCCAGGGCTCGTCGGGCGAAGTCGTGCTCTCCGGCAAGCTAGCCCCCTGCCCATGAGGTGCTGCTCGGCCAACCGAGCTGGCTGTCAGCGGGCGTTGTCGCCGAAACGGAACTCATGGGTCAGCTGATCGAGGCGTGACTTCAGGTCGGCGTCGAGTGGTGTGGCGACGGCTGCGACGGCGTCGGCCAACTGAGCCGGCCGACTTGCGCCGATGATCGGACTGGTGATGACCGGGTTGGCGAGCACCCATTGCACCGCCATGGTGGCCATCGACACGCCGGCATCGGCCGCCATCGGCCGGAGTTCGTCGATCGCCGCGAACATTCGATCGTTCCAGTACCGGTCCTGGTAGCGGCCTGCCGCCCATCCGAGCGTGAACCGTCCGCCTTCGGTGGGTGCTCCTGGCCGGTGTTTGCCAGTGAGAAATCCTCCGGCAAGCGGGTTGTAGGAGATGACGGCCGTACCTTCCTCGGCGCACAACGGGAAAAGTTCGCGCTCGTTCTCGCGAAACAGCAAGTTGTAACGCGGCTGGACGCTGATGAACTGCTGTGTGCCAAGCACCTCGGCGCGCCCGATGCTGCGTGCCAACTGGTAGGCGAGCGTGTTGCTGCATCCGACGTAGCGCACCTTGCCAGACCTGACGACATCGTCGAGCGCTTGCAGCGTTTCGTCCACCGGGGTGTCTGCATCCCACGAATGGATCTGATAGAGGTCGACATAGTCGGTGCCCAAGCGTCGTAATGAGGCGTCGAGTGCACGGTTGATGTTCTTGCGTGAGTTCCCCGAGTCCCACGGCTTCGGCCCGGTCGGAAAGAAGCACTTTGTTGCCACGATGAATTGCTCGCGGCGAGTGCCGAGCCACCGCCCGACGATCTCTTCGGTTCGGCCGAACAGATCGGGTGCTGCCCCTAGCGGGTACACGTCGGCCGTGTCGAGGAACGTGATCCCTGACTCGGCCGCGGCATCGAGGATCGCGAACGACGTCTCCTCGTCGCACTGATACCCGAATGTCATCGTTCCGAGGCACAACCGCGAGACCTTCAGGCCGGTACGACCGAATCGAACATGTTCCATGACCGCACTGTATCGACGCGGCAATTCACCGACGGGCATCAGCCGCTTCTGTCAGACTCGCAGACGTGCCGATTCTGCTCGCCCTGGCATCCGCGATGGTCTATGGCATCGCTGACTATTGCGGCGGGCGCGCATCACGGCGGCATGCGTCGGTTGTCGTTGCATTCATCGGGCAACTCGTGAGCCTGGTGTTGCTCGTCGGCGCTCTGGCGGTGACCGCGTCGGCGGTAGCAGACGGCCGCAGCATGGCTTGGGGTGCATTCGCTGGCGTATCCAGTGCTGTCGGACTCACCGCGTTCTACTTCGCATTGGCCAACGGGTCGATGACGGTGGTGGCGCCGCTCACCGCAGTGGTGAGCGCCGTCGTTCCGGTCACAGTCGGGTTGGCCGCGGGGGAGCGCCCACGAGCAAGTGCATATCTGGGCATTGTGCTCGCGATCGCAGCGGTGGCACTGGTCAGCGGGGCAGCCGGTCACCATCAGCAACGGACTCCTTTCCGGATTATCGCCGCAGCGGTGCTGGCCGGACTCGGGTTCGGCGGATTGTTCGTTGCATTCGATATGGCGGCACACGACGCAGGGTTGTGGCCGTTGGTGGCAGCCCGCTGTGCGTCGGTTCCGTTGCTACTCGCGATGGTTCTCGGCAGCGGGCGCGGCGGTGACCTCATCAGGATTCGCGCGGTTGGGTTTGCGGTGCTGGCGGGCGTGTTGGACATGACCGCGAACGGGTTGTACCTGCAAGCAACTCGAGGTGGTTTGCTGTCGGTAGTCGCAGTCGTTGGATCGTTGTATCCGGTTAGCACGGTCATGCTCGCGTTCGCCATCGACGGCGAGCGCGTGCGCCGACCGCAGATCGCTGGACTGATCTTGGCGGCGGCGGCGCTCGTGTTGGTCACCCTCGGCCGGGCTTAGCCTTGCCTGGTTCGCGGTTCGTTGGCCACGATGGCGGCTGATAGCTTCCCCGTTAGGTTCGAACCGGCGGCCGAACAACAACTGAAGGGGTCAGCATGTCACGAGTCTTGCGGTGGTGCACGATCGTCGCCGTGTGTGTCTTGGCGTCGTGCGGGGGCAAAGGCGCTGCTCGGCGTTCGCAGCCGACTACCCGGCCACCGACGACCGTAGTAACGGCGACTGGATCACCAACGACGGACCCGTCGCCGATGACTGCACCGCCGGGGTCTACGTCGCCGGGGTCTGCACCGCCGGTCGGCACGATCGTTGCGACATCGACACCCGAGACAACCGTCGCCGGCACCACGACCGACCTGGTGCCGATCGCGTTCGATGGTCCCCGCTTCGACGAGACGGTCTCACCGATCATCGCCGGGCTGGCTGCGCCGATCGGTCAGCCATACTCCGCTCAGGTCTTGGCCCCGGTCTTCGCCTTACCGGCCGATGCCCCAACTATTGCCGGTCTCTCGGTTACCGGGGTCATGCACCATGTTGAAGTGGACCCCTTCGACGACACCACCGTCGAGGAACGCACCGTTGGCGTCGACGGCCCAAGCGACGCGGTGAGCCTTCAAGCAGTGGCCGACGGCGTTGCGGCCGACGGGCCGTGGACGATCAAGTCGGTAGCCGTGAGCGGGCAATACACGACGGTGCTGTTTACCGATGCGGCTGGCGGCCGGTTCGTGCTGGTGGGCGATGCCGATGCCCAGCCTGGCGAACCGACCCTGCAGTATCACTTCGAGGTACCCGCTGAAGCGGTGCCGGTGCCGGCCTGGCTCGCCGCATTGCCGGTACCGGCAGGGGGCACGATCATCGAACTCACCGAGGGCGTCGGCGCCGCCCAGCACCTTGGCGTGGTCGGCGGCGACGGAGTGGTCGTTGTGCGGATCTCCTACCCGGCGGAAGCGGCTGATGCTCTTGCGGAGCAGTTGAACCCCGGACTATTTCTTGGTGCGGGGTTCGAGGTTCTCGATTCCCCACTCAGCAACCTGAACACGCGCGTCGACCTGCGAATGGGCGAGTGGAGTGGCAGCGTCGGCGTGGGCAAGGTCACCTCCGGCGATCAACTGTTGTCGCTGGACGTGATCTACTCGTTCCGCCGAACCGCTGGTTGATGACGCACAACGCAACCGAGGTCCGCTGCCGAACCTGCTGGGCCGAATCGATCTGGGCACCGTCAGAGCCGTATAGGTCACTGGCGGTGCCCAGACCCACATTTCGGAGTGGGTGAGGTCTCAGCGGTTGACGATGGCCAGCGACTCTCGGGCTGCGGCCCGGAAGATCCCTTTGCTCATCAGGCTCGGTTCGGCTTTGCGGCGCTGCTCGTAGATCGCGGCGCGGCCTGCATGGATGACGGGATCATCGGGTGCCGCCCATCCGGCGATGTCCGCGAGATGGCAGGCAAGGCGAAGATCGCCCGCTTCGACGGCTGATTCGGCGCGGCCGAGCACGACGTGCGCGCCACCCGCCATGTCGGCGATAGCGGATGCGACCACGGCATCTGGTGCTGGCTTCAGTCGCGACGCAGCACCATCCCACCACCCGCCGAACTGACGCCAGATGTTGTGGATGACGAACTCGGGCTCGTCGTACAACGGTCGCAGATACGGCTTGGCGAGTGTGTCGGCAGGCAACGCGACCGAATGGATGATGGTGTCGAGCGTCGCCCCCTCGTTCATGAGCGCGATGACCGAATCGACGAGATACTCCAATGCAGACGCGATGTCGTCGAGTACACCGGCGATGCGTTCGCGTCCGGCGATCGGCAACCCGTGCGCGGGCACGAGCAGTTCGGGGCCATGAGCGATCATCGACCGCAGCGCGGCTGCCCACTCGACCGGGAACCGCTGCACCTTCTGCGGATTGCCTGCGTTCGGGAAGTTCCAGATCACGAAGTCACCGCTCATCAGCCACTTCCGTTCGGGGAACCACGCCCACAGATGATCGTCGGTCTCGCCCCGAGCATGGTGCAGTTCAACCGACTGGTCACCGATTGTCCACGTGGCGGACTGGGCGAATGTGTGGTCCGGGGCCAGGGTGTCGGCGGGCAGGAACCCGCGTCCGGCGAACTCGGCCATGAGATCGCCGCCGCGTGATCCGCCGACCCCAAGGTTCATTTCGCCGGGCACGCCGCCGAACTGACGTGCATTGATGATCAGGTTCCAGTTGTTTGTGTATGCGTAACGGTCGAGACGGGCGGCAATGTTTTCGTGTCCGATCACCAGTGGCAGTGGGTTGCCCTCGCGTACTGCTGCCGCGGCGAACCACCGACTGCCGCCCACGTGGTCGGCATGGCCGTGGGTGTACACCAAATGACTGACCGGATCGGTGCGCCAACCCTGCAGGGCAGCCACTACCGCCTCACCGGTCTGTGCTCCCGACGCATCGAAGCAGGCGAGTCCGTCACCGGAGTCGAACGCGACACAGTGGCTGAAGCTCTCGACGATGGCCAGACGGTCGGCGATCTCGCTGAGCTCGTTGGTGACTCGGTTGACCGGAACATCGACGATGCCCGAATCGATGATCCGCGAGGAGAGTTCAAGGAGATCGACCATTTCTCGGACAATACTCGCGCGTTGGTGCCAGAACTCACCCTGCACGCCAGGCGTCGGACGACATGAGGCGGCGGACGAGTTGCACGCGCGACGAAATGCCCACCTTCGAATACACGTGAGCGAGATGTGATTCAACAGTGCGTTGAGACATGATCAGTTGGTCGGCGATTGTCGCGTTGGACAGACCTTCGGCAAGCAGGCTCAGCACCTGTCGCTCGGTTCCCCGCGTCACCCCCAGCGTTTGGTAGGTCCAGCCCCCCAGGAGGGGCTCGAGCTACCAAACGCTGGGTTGGCGGACGGGTCGGTGGCGTGCCGAGTCGCGCACGAATCAGACGGCCGCGTTGCCGTAGACGCGCGTGGGAGTGACCAGCACGGCCGTGCGTTGCTCCGCAGCCATCACGCGGTCGTACTCGTCCCAATCCCCGTGGGTGCCACCAGCGGAACGAAACACCTCTCGCAACACCGCTGCCACGTCGACGGGTTCGCCGGGGGACGAATCGAGCGGCCCGATCAGTTCTGCTACGCCTTCAACCGCTTGCCATTCCCAGCCGACACGTACGGTCACGGTCACGCGTCGATCGACCTGCAATCGCAGGCGCTTGTAGGCAGTGGCGCGAACGACGAAGGCAAGCCGCAGACTGCCCCACAACCACCATCCCCGCCCTCGATGTCGCTACAACACCCGCGCGTCCTCAACCAGCACGGCGGTCAACAGGGGGCACCTTCGACATGAAGTTGT
Organism: Actinomycetes bacterium; assembly: GCA_025359865.1. Taxonomy (GTDB): domain Bacteria; phylum Actinomycetota; class Acidimicrobiia; order Acidimicrobiales; family Ilumatobacteraceae; genus VFMC01. The sequence continues at coordinate 24,914 of JANYDH010000181.1, forward strand.
CTGAGCATTATCTACTCGTCGCTCTCCGTGCCACGATCCATATGGACACTGTGGTCGGCTTCTCGGCAGGGTTCAGTTGCGCCATTCAGATCGCCGAGTTGCCTATCGGAGCATTCGGTCCCGTCCTGGTCGACCTCGGCCTAGAGGTCGGCTACTCGTTGTCGGCCGATTCAGGTTTGTCGGTACCCGGTCCCGGTCCCGGTCCCGGTCCCGGCGTGCGGTTGCGCTGCAGCGTGAATGTTCGTTGCATGACAGGCGGGCGTGGTGGAAGTCTGCGTCAGCGACCACGACGGCTATGCGGGCAGGATCGCGTCGACTTTCATGTTGCCAGCGCCGATAACTCGACGCGACTTGGCACCGCAACAACGGGTAGGCCCGGCGGGCGGGCTGTCAGTTGCCGATGTTGAACCGACTGCTGTGGCACAACCACGAGTTCAGTAACGACCGTGACACCGTTGCCGACAACACGACTAGACGTCCAACCTCACCTGCCGCACCACCAAACAGCATTGTGCGACAGCCTGCCGCTGACAGCCCGACGCCAAAGGTCAGCCGTGATGCACGGCTGCCGGGTCGTGTGGCGGGTGTTGTGTGGCGGGTGTTCGACGAATCCGGTCATCGTGG
>JANYDH010000200.1 GCA_025359865.1 Actinomycetes bacterium
CGAGGCCAGCGGCCAACAGGCTGACCCCCAGCGGAACCGAGCAGGCCCGCAGCAAGGCCGTGATCGCTAGGTGCATCAGGAGTAGAGAAACCACGAGCGCTGCACAGGCGAAGACATGGCTACCGATTCCAAAGTGGGACACCTGTAGCCGGTACTGCACATACGTGAGCATCAATAGGTGGTCGTTGAACGAGGCGGCAATGCCGTCGGCCACCGATGTGTGCATGACACGGTCGATCATCGACCATTCGTCGTAGAAGAACCAACTCCGCCGAAGCCCGAGCGCTGACCAAGCCGCTCCAGCAGACGGAACAAGTATCCAGCCCAGGGTCCGCAGAGCGGAACTCGACTTGGGGAACGTTTCCTCCCGGATTGCGCTCTGCGCATCGCCCATTGAGGAAATGCTAGCGGAGCGCCAACGTCGGGCGCCAGCAACGGCACCCTCCAACATGGGAATTGAAACACCGTAGGGCATACTCGAACATACTCTGGAGCCACGTCCGAACGCTGCTTCATAGTGGTCCGATTTGACCAGTGTAGGGTTACGGCCGGAGATAGAGGGCGAGTGATGATCCGATGGTGCCGCTGAACATACCGGACGACACCAGGTCGAGAGTGTCACCGAGGGCTTGGAACTGTCCGTCGAGCGTGGTCGAGCCGTCTGAATGGATCACAGTGATTCCTGACAGTTCCAGCCTGACCGAGATGCCCGGCACGAAGGTGATCGTGAGCGACCCATTGAGTCGCTGACTTCCGTCGGGCTGAACCTCTGTAGCTACCGTCATCCACCCAACTACGGAGCCGTCGATTGAGCGCGAACCGAACGTGAGGGCACCTGACCCGGACAGGTCGAACCGGTCGTCAGAGCGGGTGACAGCGACCGCACGGACGCTCAGCGTGCCACCGACCAGCGCGATCGGGAGAGTGGACGATTCGGGTGCAGTCTCGATCGACGCTGTGTCTTCACTGCCAGCGGTCGCATCGGTGATGGGCACACCAGTGGCGTTCGGATCGACGCTTGCGTCCACGAGTTCGGTGGTGACCGCAGCCACCACCGAACTCTCGGGGATGGCTGCTGCGACAGGTGGTACTGGGATTGAGGGGGCACTTTCTGGCACAGACTGCAGCGGTGCCGAACTGGGAGTGATGGTAAGCGGCGGATTCGTGGGGGCAGCGACCGTAGTCTGCTCGCCAGATGAATCGATAAGCGGATCGACCGGGGACAAAGGTATGTTCGGCGGGGGAGCCGGGTCAACACCGGAAAACGTCGTGTTGTTCGAACTTGTCCCGTTCGTCCGGGCAGGAGGCGATGTGACAACGACAATCGTTGTCACGCTGGGTGCGGTCAGCGTAAGGACCGGTTGCTGCCGCTCAGCATTGAACGGTGCCGGGTCAGGAGTACGTGTCGCCGCCGAAGAGGGAGCGTCCCCAATGGAGAATGAAGTGGCAGCAGCAGCGGCAATGGTGACGCCCGCTGCCACGCGAGCAAGTAGCGGGGCGACTGCTGGGGCAGCTGTCACCAGGTTGTTCGCGGCGTCGATCGCTGGAGCCAGCGACGTGGCCAACCGATTGGCTGACATCGCACCACCAGCGCCTGAACTCGTGGGGGTGAGCGCGACTGCCTGGGTGCGATCGAAGGCGGCCGACGCACGCCGACCTTTACGCAGCCAGAAATAGGCGGTCAGTGGCAGTACGGCTGCGCCGCGCATGGCGACGATGACAGCGTGGCGGGCCCGACTTACCCTTGCTCGGGCGTTTTGCTCGGTGACGCCGACGGAGTTGGCCAGTTCGTGATAGCTCAACTCATCGACGAAACGCATGGTGAGCGCCTGTCGATACTCGATTGGCAAGGACGCAAGGGCAGCTTCGAGCGATTCGTGATCGGAATCGAGACCGAGTTGCTGCTCGGTGCTGAAATCCCTGGCCATGACCGAGGCCTCGCCAGAGAACCGCTCGAGTTTGGCAGTTTCCCGGTGGCGTCGATGGGCTTCGTCGATGCACACATTCGCAAGAATCTGATGCAGCCATGGGCCGAGATGGCTACCGGGCTGTAGCCGTGCGTAGGCACGGTATGCCCGGATGAACGTCTCTTGCACCACATCGTCGGCCGCCGCACCGTTGTGCGTGCTGCGCAGCGCATGACGCAACAATGCTGTTCGGTGCTCTTTGACCAGCAGCGCAAAGTCGTCGTGGTCGAGGGGGTCGTTGGAGCTGGTTTGGCGGACCGCATCGACGATTGTCACAACTACCTCCTCGCACGACTATCAGACAAAGACTACCCCCACCGGACGGGAGATAACCAGCCTATATGACGTGGTGGCACGTGCGGACGTCACCCGTTCGTCGCCGGCCGGGCGGTTCGGTGCACCGTCACGGTCATGTTCAGGCTGGTGTGTGCAGGCGGTGGCCCGTCGCCTCGGCTTGTGCAGGGTCCTCGAACGCGTGGCATGCGGTCAGGATCTCGTTCGATGTGTCATAGGTGCTCCAGTCGACGGCGCCGGTCCAGCGTTGTTCGAACTCGAGCACTGCAACGAATGGTGCGCCCTTACGAGCTCCTCACCGGATGTGGGCACCCTAACCTGGTCCGCTGGGTTGACCGCGAGCCGATATGTCGCGGTGATATCGAGTCCGTCCTCCAGTCGTCCGGCGAACGGCACGCCGTCGACGGCGATGCGGCGGGCCTCGTCGACGCCGAACTCGGTCCCTTCGATGAAGTTCGAAAAGTACGCCTCGAAGAACGGCAACCATTGCCATCGCCTCATCGGTGCGGTCATTGGTCGAGGAGTAGGTGGTCGCGTACGGGTCGCCCGCAATCCGCGCAGCCAGCAGCGATGACGCTACATTCCTCGTGCCGTCACCCTCAACCGTGCCGAGCACCGTAACGAGCCGAGAGCGGACGGCGGCCACGGGCGTCGGGGTCGAATGATCCGGCGATCACGTCGAACTGATCGAGGATGGCGCGTATCCGACCGGCGCCACCGGAGCGGGCGGATGTGTCGATACGGTCCTCGACAGGAACGAGGCCAGCGCGATGGCGTGGCGGGCGACCAGGGCCGGCAGCGATATTCTCGATGAGCGTGCGCTCCACGGTCACGTTGCCACGGACTGTTTCTGAGTCCCGTGTGGCACCAACGAGGTAATTCAGGACAACGGTTCGGCCTTCGGGTCTTGCTGTGGGCGTCGATGAGGCTGTCGTAGACTTGGTCGTCATGCGGCAGATGGAGCGGTCGGAGGTGCCGCCGGTGGTCCACCGTGTGGTCACCGGGCTGTGGGCGAGGGGGTTTCGGTTCCTGTTCGTGCTCGATGCTGTCGGTCTGTATGCATCGATGGTCGCCATCAACGTGGTGCGCTTCGGGTTTACATGGCCGACGTACCCGTTGTCGCATTACGTGGTCGGGTTCGCGATCGCCACAGTGATCCACTTGTTCATCGGCTATCTCAGTGGGCTGTATCAACGCGAACCGCGGCTCGGACGCCGGCCGTGGCTGCCGACCATCGTGCTGGCGATGGTCATCGGGGTCGGTATGGACAGCGTGGCGTTCGTGGTGCTCGACCGGTACCTGATGCCAAGGCTCAACCTGCTCGCGCTCGTCGTGATCGGCTCGCTCGTATTGGCCGGTAACCGCCAGTGGAGCAGGCGGCTCGCGGCACGACATCTTGGTGTGGCACGCGTCGCCCTGGTGGGACCCACTGATGCGGTCGAATCGGCACGAGAACATCTTGCCGGCGGCAAGCGCGGCGGCGCAGGAAGCAGCGTTGCAGGAAGCACTGCAGGAGGCGCGATCGTGGTGGCCGTTGCGGCCGAAACCGCTGGGCTCGCCGCGCTCGTGGCCGAGCATGGCGTGACCGATGTGTTGTTGCTCGACGTGCACGCGTTCGGTCAAGTGTTTCCCGAGCCGCTCGCATCGCTCGAGGCGCTCGGCGTGGGTGTGCTGCAACGGGTTGGGGCACAAGAGACACTGCTTGGGCTGCAGTCGGTTCGCGAGGTCGCCGGTATGCCGTTTGTCCGGTTGCGAACCCACACGATGCCCTCGCACAAGTCACGGTTGAAGCGCGGGCTCGACCTGGCGCTCGTGACGATGTTCAGCCCGATCCTGATTCTCGTCGTCGGTGCCGTCGCTGTTTACGTGCGGGTGGTGGCTGGTAGACCCGTGTTGTATCGACAAACGCGACTCGGCCGTGACGGCGTGCCGTTCTCGCTCATCAAGTTCCGCACGATGGGCATCGACGCCGAAACGGCCGGTGCCGTGCTCGCCACCGTCCGCGATCCACGGGTGGTGCGCGGGCTCACGTGGATGCGGTCGATGCGCGTCGACGAACTGCCTCAGATCTGGAACGTGGTGCGTGGAGAGATGTCACTCGTCGGCCCACGCCCCGAGCGGCCCGAGTTCGCCGAGGAACTCGCCACGCTGGTGCCCGGTTACGAACGGCGCTACGAGCTCCGCCCCGGCATCACCGGGCTTGCCCAGGTGCAGGGCCGCTACCACACCGACGCCGTGTACAAGGTCGGCCACGACCTGCAGTACCTCGTCAACTGGTCACCCGTGCTCGATCTGCAGATCCTGCTACGCACGCTGTGGGTGGTGGCGGCCCGTCGTGTCTAAGCCGCCCGTGTCTAAGCCGCACCTTCCTCACCCGTACCCGACGGTGTCGGTGGTGATGCCGGTTCGCAACGAGGAGCGGTTCCTTCGCGACGCAGTGGAGGCCATCCTGGCACAGCAGTATCCGGGTGGATTCGACATCTGTCTGGCTATTGCCCCCAGTGGCGATGCCACCGAGGCGGTGGCCGTGCAACTGGCGCGTGAACACCCGCAGGTGCGCATGGTCGCTAGTCCGACAGGCACCACACCTGCGGGGCTGAACGCGGCCATTGCTGCCACCACCGGCGATGTCATCGTCAGGGTCGACGGCCATGCCGAGCTCTCACCCGGCTACATCGAACGCGCGGTGCAGACGATGGTTCGCACCGGTGCGGTCAACGTCGGCGGCGTGCAACGTGCCGTCGGTGTCACCGTGTTCGAGCACGCGGTGGCCGCGGCGATGAGTTCGCCGTTCGGTGTCGGTGGTGCCCGGTTCCACACCGGCGGCATCGAAGGCCCGGTCGATACGGTGTACCTCGGGGTGTTCCAGAGAACCGCACTCGATCGGGTCGGCGGGTTCGACGAACGCCTGATCCGCAACCAGGACTACGAACTGAACATCCGGCTGCGTGCCGCGGGCAGCACCGTGTGGTTCGACCCGTCGCTGTGGGCCGTGTACCGACCGCGTGGTTCGCTGCGTTCGCTCGCCCGGCAGTACTTCGAATACGGCAGTTGGAAGCGTGAGGTGCTGCGCATGCATCCCGCCTCGCTCAAAGCCCGCCAAGCGCTGCCACCCGTGGTCACCGTCGCGGTGATTGGCGGCGCTCTGGTCGGTTTGCGCTGGCGTCCCGCGTTACTGGCCCCGATCGGCTACCTCGTCGGTGTGCTGCTCGCATCGCTCAAAGTGGGGCGTGGTGTCAACGCACTGGCTGCCCGACTGACGGTCGTACTTCCTGCGATGCACCTATCGTGGGGAATCGGGTTCCTCAGCCGCCGGCCCAGGTAACCATCGTCTGCACGAACCGCACACCCTCGGCTTGCCACGAGTGGTGATCGAGCACGTACGCGTGGCCGGTGACGCCTGTGGCACGGCGCAACGTCTCGTCGGCAAGCCATGCATCGATCGTGGCCAGGGTGTCGTCGACGGCATGTTCGAAGCCGACCACCACACCCCCGCCGCTTGCCTCAACCAGCGCGGCCGCGAGTGGAAGCGCAGTGGTGATCGCAGGCAGGCCGAGCGCGAGGTACTCGATCAGCTTTGTCGGCCGCGAGTGGCGATAGTTCGGCTCGTCGTGCAGCAACGAGATGCCTGCTGCGGCGCCCGCCACCCGTTCCATCGCCGCCGGGTTCGGTAAGAACCCCAACCACACGACGTGGCCGGCATCGTGAGCGGCTTGCACGTCGTCGCGGACATCGCTGTCGGTGTCACCGATCAACTCGATGCTCACCCGCCCAGCGGCGCGCTGGCCCAGCTCGATCAGTTCGCGTGCGCCCCTGCCGGCGGAGATCCGCCCGAGATAGACGACGCGGCGAGGCGCGGCCAGGTCTGCAGGTGGTGGGGTCTCTGGGACCCAGGTTCCGTTGAGGATCACCGGATGGTTGCCGAGCCGGTCGGCGTAGGCATCCTCGGCCAACAGCAACCGGCAGCGCTGCTTGGCGCGCCGCTCGATCATGCCGACCATGGCGGTGACCGCTGGGCGTAGACGACCCGGTATCCACCGGCGGTCGGCCACCGAGGCGACGAAGTCCTCGTGGACGTCCCACACCACCGGCTTGTGCAGCCAGCGGCGAGCCACGACCAACACGAGTTCCGGATCATGTACCAGAACGATGTCGGCGTCGCTCATCGTCGCTCGCACCGCCCGTCGCGCGGCACGCCACGCACGCAGGCGACGTCGTCCGACAGCGCGTGGGATGTCGATCCGGACCAAGCCCTCGGGGTCGTTGTCGGTCGACGGTGGAATCGGTGCAACGAGCGTTACCCGGTGACCGGCCCGGAGCAGGCTGCGTGCCTGACGATGCACGATGCGCGCATCGTCACCGCGGTGGGCGCAGGTGACCACCAGAACATGGACGGATGATCGTGCGGCAGCCGCCGGCATTCCCGGTGAAGCGGAACCGGATGATGTCACTGCGGTGCTCCGGGGATCTGGAATGGGAGGTGACGTTC
>JANYDH010000201.1 GCA_025359865.1 Actinomycetes bacterium
CGGACCCTGGGCGATGATGCCCGAGCGGACCACTTGGAGGAGCAGTGCTTCGACGTCAGCGTCGAGGCGAACCACGGAGATGGGGATGGGCGCGGTCGTCGACATAGCGCACCGACGCTAGCCGCCGAGAGGGTGCGATGAAGGAGTCATCGCAGCGTTCTCACACTGCGGGCACCGGGCGTCTGTCGGCCGATCGGTGTCTCGCGAGACGACATGACCCATCCGACACACCCACCCGAGATGCCGGGCCGGGGTACCGGCAACGAGTTGGTACGGCTGCACGTCGTGGGTGACCGTGGCCCCGGCCGCCACCATCGAGTACTCGCCGAGGGTGGTGCCGCACACGACGGTGGCATTGGCCCCGATAGACGCACCGTCACGCACGAGGGTCGGAGTGATCTGCCACTCGGCGTTGAACGCCCGCGGTACCAGATCATTGGTGAACGTGGCCGACGGGCCGACGAACACGTCGTCGCCGATGGTGACCCCGTTGTAGACGCTGACGTTGTTCTGCAGCTTGCATCGGCAACCGATGACCACATGATCATCGACGTAGACGTTCTTGCCGAGCACGCAGCCTGCGCCGACGACAGCGAGGGCGCGAACGTGAGCGTGATGCCACACGCTGGTGCCATCACCGATCGACGCCCCGTCTTCCACGATCGCAGTGTGGTGGATGCGGACGTTCTGCAAACTCACGCGTCCGAACCTAGCCGAGCCCCGCTCGAGCGCCTGACGTTTGGCGCTGGGTTGTTGTCTATGACAGCCAAACGCCAAGAGTCGCGCGATTCGTCGCGAGTGCCGAACCCGAGCGAGGCCATTGCTGCCGCACCCAGCAGCATCAGCGCGACCACGCCACCGGTGCCGAGCGGTGGCCACCACAGGGCCCTGCCCACCCAGAGGTAGTCACCCGAAAGGCCGACGAAGAAGCGACGGGCAGCGTGCTGCGTGGCGATGAACACGCCAACAGCGCACAGCACGTAGACGGCTCCATACGAGCGGCGGTCCGCAGCGGCGCGTTGGCGATCAAGCAACGAGGCCAGTACCGGTACGCCGATCGCGACCGGGATCATGTACCGACCTTGATATCCGAACCCTTCGGACTTGGCGCGGGCACCTTCGAGAACCGCGGGCGCGAACACCACAAAGATCCCGAGCAGGCTGATCGTGGCGATCTCGAGCCGCGACCGCGCTCCGTCCGATCGACACAACACGGCAAGGGCGAGAACGAACAGAACGGTCACGACGACTGGGGCGTAGAACGTCGTCCAGCCGAAATACCCGAACATTTGCTGGAAGTACTCGTCGGACCGCTCGAACGAAGTGCGTACGTTCTCTATCAACGTTCCACCGGCTGCGGCATTGCCGCCGAGCGAGGCCGCCCCCATAACGAGCTTCCACCACGCCAACGACAACACCAGTCCACCCATTGCCCCGAAGCTGAACCAACGACGGTGGCCTCGTACAAGCGCACCGGGTCCACCCAGCACTCGCCAGTGGAAGAGCACAAGTGTCACGGTGGCAATCGCCATCCAGATGAACGATGCCGGTCGCACCGAACCGAACAGGAAGGCGGAAGCAAGGAACGCCACAATCGCGCCGCGAGGTAGCATTTCGGCGCTGGCGTTCGGGCCTGGGTTGGCGAGTAGCAGCGTCCCGGTCGTCCAGAACACCGCTGCGGCCGCCACCTCGAGTGCGAACGGATTGATCGTGCCGCAAAACGACAACACCGCGGGTGTGCAGCACACGGCGAGCGCAGCCTGTGAACGTTGTGGATTCGGGAACTTGCCGAGGAAGTGGAACGCGACCGTCAGTCCAGCCGACACGATCAGACCCGAGAGGAGGCGCATGAGGTAGAAACCCGTCTCGGAGGGAACGACGTTGCCCAACCAGCCAATGAGAGCGTAGTAGCTCGGCGGATAGCGTCCAGCGGTCGATGGTGTCGGCACTCGAGCTGAGCCGATCGGGAACACACCGACACAGGCGGGCGTGGCATTGACATCGCCGTTGTAGCACGTGAAGTGCCATACGGACGTGTAGGCCGCTGGCACCTCGAACACGGTTGCCGGATAGTCGAACTGCCCGATCGTTTGCGGACCGGTGAACTGGCCGCCTCCGGTGGCCACCGCTTTCACCGTGTGTGCGGGTTCATCGCTGACTCCGTACGGCGGGTACACGAACGACCATGCTGCGCAAACACTGAACACGGCGACGAAGAACACCACACAGCGGTGAGCGTTCACGACACTGAGGACCACCGAGACGCCTGATCGTCGCGCCAAGGCCCGCTGGTGCGTCATGTCCGCACGCTAATGCTGCGCCGCACAAGTTTGTGGTTCCGTACAGGCTCCTTCGATGGACGACGGGCCACAACCGCCTACCGGTCGGACGTTTGGCGTTTGGCTGTCATTGACAACAGCCCAGCGCCAAGAGTCCCCCTGTCTGTCAGACCCGGCGAGACGGCAATCCCGAACCAACCCCGCGCCCAACTGGATGTAGCGTCACGGCATGGCCGACAGCTTCCCGCGGCAGTATGCGCGCACTCAACGTCTCACGCTCGGCGAACCTCGCAACGTCACGGTCTCGCCCGACGGTTCGCGGGCGGTGTTCTTGCGCAGCCGAGCGGGCGACGACCCCGTCACGTGCCTGTGGGTGCACGACATCGTCACCGGCACCGAACGCTTGGTTGCTGATCCGCTCGAGTTGCTCAGCGACGGGAGCGGAGGATTCAACGATGGTGAGGACCAGCCGAGTGAGGAGCGCGCCCGGCGCGAACGAATGCGCGAGGGCGCTGCGGGGATCACCGCGTATGCCACGAATGGCGAAGTTTCCGTCGCTGCGTTCTCACTCGGCGGACGGTTGTTCGCTGCCGCGCTCATCAGCGGCGCCGCTCGTGAGCTGACAGTCGACGGGCCGGTATTCGATCCTCACCCCGACCCGCTGGCGCAGCGCATTGCGTACGTGAGCGGGACACGACTGCGTATCGCCGAACTCGACGGCAGCAGTTGGGAGTTGGCCGGCGAGGACGACCCCGACGTCTCATGGGGTAGCGCGGAGTTCGTGGCAGCCGAAGAGATGCACCGCTTCCGCGGATTCTGGTGGAACCCTGGTGGCACCGCTATCGCGACAACACGAGTCGACAACTCGCCGGTGCAGCAGTGGTACATCGCGAATCCTGCTGCACCCGCCACGCCGCCTCAACTCGTTCGCTATCCGACGGCCGGTACGGCCAACGCCGACGTCACCTTGCACGTACTTGCCCTCGATGGTGCCAGCGTCGACATCTTGTGGGATCGCGAGACTCTGCCGTACGTGGCTGCGGTGAGCTGGATCGATGACGAGCGGCTACTGCTCACCGTGCAGTCACGGGATCAACGCACGCTCGAGGTGCTCGAAGCGAACGCACAGACCGGCGACACCGCGGTGTTGTTCCGCGATACCGACACAGCGTGGGTCGAGCTCGTCCCTGGCAGCCCGGCGGTGCTCGACGATGGGCGATTGGTGGTCGCCGCCGATCGGGCGGGGCGGCGCACGATCCTGGTCAACGGAGTCGACGTCGGGCCATCCGATGTGCAGGTGCGCCAAATCTCCCACGTGGGTGCCGCCATCACGTTCTTGGGCAACCCGCTGAACGACGCGACCGTGCAACTCGTCTACCGTTGGGACGGAACGATCGCCACGCGCGTCGGGCCGATCGATGGTGTCAACACCGTGTCGGCGGTGAACCCTGTCGTTGTTCGCCATGCCAGTCTGCTGCTGGCGGGATCGACGACTGGCGTGCATGCCCGCGTGCCGATCGCGACACACGTCGAACGGCCGCTCGTGCAACCCAACGTCACGATCCACCATCTAGGCAGCAGGCGGATTGCGACCGCGGTCCTACTACCGAAGGGGCACCGCCATGACGTCGGCGACCCGAAGCCGCTGCCGGTGCTGCTCGACCCCTACGGCGGCCCGCACGCGCAGCGGGTAGTGCAGTCGCATCAAGCGTTCCTGTCCTCGCAGTGGTTCGCGGATCAGGGCTTTGCCGTTGTAGTCGCCGATGGTCGAGGCACACCTGGCCGTGGGAGCGTTTGGGAACGTGAGGTGCACATGGACCTCGCTACCTCAGTACTCGAAGACCAGGTCGAGGCCTTGCAGCGCGCCGCAGAATTACATCCCGAACTCGACCTCACGCGAGTAGCCATCCGCGGATGGAGCTTCGGCGGATACCTTGCCGCACTCGCGGTGATGCGCCGACCCGACTTGTTTCACGCCGCCATCGCCGGTGCGCCGGTCACCGAATGGCGTCTCTACGATACGCACTACACCGAGCGCTATCTCGGCGACCCCACGGTCGACGCCACGCCATATGCGGCGAACAGCCTGCTGCCGTTGGCGGAAGAACTGACCCGCCCGCTGCTGCTGATCCACGGCTTGGCCGATGACAACGTGGTGGCTGCGCACACGCTGCAGTTGTCGTCGGCGCTCCTGGCGGCGGGAAAGCCGCACGAAGTACTGCCGCTTGTGGGCGTCACGCACATGACACCGCAGGAGGTGGTGGCCGAGCACCTGCTACTGCACCAACTCGACTTCCTCCGTCGGGCACTCGCCATCGGCTGAACGCGGTACACCGTCGATGGGGACAGTGCACTACGGTCGGGACTCATGAACCCGAGGCTCGAACAGCTCTACCGCAACCTGTCGGTACACGCCACTGCTGACCGCGAGCACGAAGCCGCGATCGAGCTACTGCTGCTCGTGATGGTCGCCGACCATCACATCACCGACGGTGAGATGGATGTCATCCGGGTCATCAGTGACGACAGTGGATTCGAGACCGCGACGTTCTCGTTCGATCAGTACCTCGGGCCCGCGATGGCCAAGGTCCGCGAGGCGATCGGAAGCGATTCCGTGGAGATCCTGCTCGACCAGATCGACGAGCGGATCACCAACACCGTGTTGCGCCAGTCGTTGTTCTCTGCGGCGCGCGACGTGGCCAATGCAGACCACGAGATCGTGCCTGACGAAGAATCACTGCTCGGCCAGGTGGCCGCCCGCTTCGGCTGATCAGGCCGATGAGCGGCCGATCGCAACCCTGTCTCGCCCGGCGAGATCGGGTCGTACAACGATGTCGTCGAAGCCGTGCTCTTCGAACAGCGCACGAACTGCAGTGCCCTGCGAAGCTCCGATCTCGAGTACCAGCCATCCGCCGCCGCGGAGCCAGCGTGGTGCACCAGCCACCAGTCGCTCGATCTGGTCCAGCCCGTTCGGGCCGCCGTACAACGCCGGTGACGGCTCCCAGTCGCGAACCGACGCCTCCAACTCCGGATCGTCGTCACACACGTACGGCGGGTTGCTGACGATCACGTCGAACGAACCGACGAGTCCCATCGGTAGCGCCTCGAACCAATCACCGTCGGCGATCCGCACGTTGGCCGCCGAACGGCCGAGGCCGGCAAGGTTGGCTCGGGCAACATCGAGCGCATCCACCGATACGTCGGTGAGCCACACCTCGACACCGCCGCGCGGTAACTCGCGGGCCAACTCGAACGCCAACTCGAACGCCAACGACAATCCGATCGCGCCGCAACCGGTGCCGAGATCTGCGAGGCGGATCGGGCGCTGACGGCCTTTGCACAACTCCAAGGCCACGTCGACAACGAACTCGGTCTCGGGCCGCGGGATCAGCACACGGCGATCGATCATCAGTTCGAGGTGCCGGAACGCCCATGTTCCAAGCACGTATTGCAGCGGTTCACCGGTACGCAACCGGGCCAGCATCGCATCGAGATGAGCGACCATCCGTTCGGTGGCCGGCTCGTCGAGCGAAGCACGGAACTCGTCGCCGCCCATGCCGCTGGCAACCTCACACAGCCATCGCGCCTTGGTGCGATCACCGACGATCGCTTCGGCGTCCGACCACAGCGCCCGCCAGTCGACGGTGCCCGGTTCACTCATCGCCGGACAGTTGCCTGGCGCGCTCGTCGGCGATCAGGGAATCGACCACGTCGTCGAGGTTGCCGGCGAGCACGTCTTGAAGACGGTAGATCGTGAACCCGATGCGATGATCGGTGACCCGGTTCTCCTTGAAGTTGTAGGTGCGAATCTTCTCACCACGACCCCCGCCGCCCACCTGCAAGCGGCGCTCGATCGACATGGCCGCATCGTGGTCGTCCTGGGCCGCTTGCAGCACGCGGGCGCGCAGTACCTGCAACGCACGAGCACGGTTCTGCAACTGGCTGCGCTCGTCTTGCATGGCCACCGAGATACCGGTCGGCAGGTGCGTGATCCGCACTGCCGAATCGGTGGTGTTGACGCTTTGACCACCGGCGCCACTGCTGCGGTACACGTCGATTTGCAGGTCGCGTTCGTCGATCTGCACCTCGACCTCATCGGCTTCGGGAAGTACTAGAACCGTGGCCGATGACGTGTGGATTCGCCCCTGGCTCTCGGTCACCGGCACGCGCTGTACTCGGTGAGGGCCGCCTTCGAACTTCAGCCTGCCCCATGCATCGTCGCCGCGCACCACGAACGTAACCTGGTTGAAGCCGCCGAGATCGCTCGGGGCATGTGACAGCATCTCGAGTTTCCAACCTCGATTGGTTGCGTATCCCTGGTACATCTCGAACAGATCCCGGGCGAACAGGTTTGCCTCCTCGCCGCCTTCTGCGCCACGGATTTCGATGATCACCGCCTTGCCGTCGTTGAGATCCTTTGGCAGCATCAGCACTTTGATCTGTTCTTCGAGGGCCGCAACATCGGCCTCCACACTGTTCAGCTCTGCCCGCCACAACTCGCGGTCGTCGCCGGTCGACTCGTTCATGTAGCCACGAGCCGCGTCGACGTCGACGATGCGCAGCCGATGGGCGCGCAGGGCCTCCACCAACGGCGTCAGGTCTTTGTAGCGCTTCGATGCGACGCGGAGCGCGGCCCGGTCGGCCAACACCTCGGGGTCGGCGAGACTGGCCTCGATCAGGAGATACTCATCTTCTACGGAAGCCAGACGGTCGAACACGGCGTAGCAAGGCTACGGGGCGACGAGGCGAGACACGTCGACGCCCACGAAACGCGTTGGAACCTCGACGAGTGCCGCGATGCGCTGCTGGATGTCGACCACGTCGCGCGATGGCGCAACGATCACGCACGACGAGACCGCAACACCGTCTCGGATGAGCGCGGTGACGGCGTCAACAGCGAACGGGACGACGTCGAGGTCGACGCCTGCGGTGCACACCACTGCCACGCGTTCAGCATCATCGGCCGCAGCTGCGGTGGCAACGGCGACGCATGGCAGCTCGTCTTTGAGATTTGGGCGGGGTGATGGAGGTGGCATCGCAACAACCGTTGCGGCCTGGATCAGATGTGGATGTTCTTCCAGTACTGAACGCAGCAGTCGCGCTGCGCCGAGACGGTTCAGCGGATGGGGGGCTGCGCCAGGCGAACGGTGCACCGAGATGGTCGAGACAACACCCGCCAGCGCCTCAGCGGTAGTGCGCTCGCCTTGCAGCATCTGAAACATTTCACGGTCGTGAGCACCGATGCCCACCTCCAAGCGAGGCACACCGGTGACCGGGTCGTCGACGACGCGACAGACCTCGAGGCCGCGCAGCTCACCCGAAACCACACCGAACTCCTCCACATGGCGGGCGCCGGATTGGTCGATGAGGGCGCCGAACTCGCGATGGGCGGAGCGAGCCGGATCGGCAACCGGCAGCGGTTCGGCAATGGCAGGGACCAACGCCCTCCCCTCGACATGGAACACCTCGATCGGCAGGGTGAAGCCCTTGGCGCGTCGAGCCAGTACACCGGTCGCGCTCTCGGCCAAGACATGGAGCGAGGTCGCGCCATGACGAATCGCCCACGCGAGCGCGGCGCCGAGTGAACGCTCGGGCTGCTCGTGGAACAGCACCCAGGCCGTCTCGCCGGCGATGACCCCTGCCCCAGTACGAAAGCCGGCAGGGACACCCGGCTCGGCATCGCCATGTTGGCGAACCAGAGCGACGAGTTTGATCCCGATCAGAGCGGCGCGGCGATTGTCGGTGTCTG
>JANYDH010000039.1 GCA_025359865.1 Actinomycetes bacterium
CGATGTCGATGTTGATGTGGTCGACGATGTCGATGTTGATGTGGTCGACGATGTCGATGTTGATGTGGTCGACGATGTCGATGTTGATGTGGTCGACGATGTCGATGTTGATGTGGTCGACGATGTCGATGTTGATGTTGATGCGGTCGACGCCGCCGGCGTAGACGGTGCGGCAGACGACGTGGCGCAACCGGCCAAACCCACGGCGGCGGCAACGAAGCAGAACCGCCAGGCACACCGGCGGCATGACACTGCCAGGCGGCGCCGTTCAGGGCTGAGCTTTGGCGTTGGGTTGTTGTCAATGACAGCCCAACGCCAAAGGTCGGGAGGTTTTGCCGGTGTCCTCACAACAGACTGAGGGCGAGGCCTGCCAGCGCGCCGTGGTAGGTGACCATGATCACCACGGGCATCCAACGGCGCTCGCTGACGAACTGCTCCCAGCCGAGCACCGAGTCGCTCGCGACGAACGACGCTGAGCCGAGCACAGCCGCCGGGCGACCTGTTGCCCAACCAACGACTGCCATCACCGAGATCACCGCCAGGTACGCGCGGACCGGCATCGCGTACGCCGGCGCCTTGGCGACAGCACCCGCCACGATCGGGCGGCCGACAACTGCCGCCACAACGGCGGCACCGCCCAACGCAATGACACCGAGCCACCACACGTCCAGACCGAGCACGGCGAACATCACCACGAACGCAAGGTGTCCAACGAGGAACGCGCCGAGGCCGACGACGAACCGGTCGACCGCCGGAAGCAGCGCGATGTCACCCGCGAGGCAGCACACGAATCCGACGATGCCGGCAGCGAGCGCTGCCGTAGGCGCGTGCTCACGACCGTCGACGGCGCATGCAACGCCGAGCGCGGCGATCAACACGGTGGCGGTGGGCTTGGTGAAAAGTTCGAGGCGGCGGCTGCCACGCCAGCGAGACGCCCAGTTCACGGCGCACACGATCGCTGCCGCGATGCCTAGAGCGACGACCGGTGAATGTGCTCCCATGTGTTGCACCGTACCCGCAGACAGCGCCACTGCAATGCTGGTGGTTGGTACGCACTACGGTTCGGCAATGTCACCTGAAGAGATCGTCAACGCATTCATCGGCGCACTCGAACGGTTGGACGTCGACACCGCGCTCACGTTCGTGGCCGATGACGTGGAGTACGACAATGTGCCGATGGGCAAGGTCTTCGGACCTGATGGTGTCAGAGCAACGTTGACCCCGTTCATCGGTAGTTGCACAGAGGTCGAGTGGCGAATCCTGCACCAGGCGGCGTCCGGAGATGTGGTCATGAACGAGCGGATCGACCGGTTCCACATGCCCAAGGGCTGGATCGAAGTCGCTGTTGCAGGCCTCTTCGTGGTCCACGACGGCAAGATCACGCTCTGGCGGGACTACTTCGATCTGGGTGCCGCGACCGCAGCCATGGCTTCAGGGAGCTGAATCGGTTTCGGGGTTGGTGTCATGCCAAGCCTGAGCGATCGCATCCCAACTCTGGGCCGCCGTATCGCGAGCTGCATAGCCCTCGGCCATCCGCTCGACAAGAAACGTCTCGAACGCGTCAGAAGCCAACGCTGGCGCGTAGAGATGACCCTGATGTCGTACACAACCCAGTGCGATCAATGCGTCGGATTGGGCACCCGTCTCGACACCCTCGGCGGTGACGGACAATCCGATCTCGCGAACCACGGCGATGATCGCGCGAACGATTGCCCGGTCGTGCGGATGCGCTGCGAGCGAGTCGGTCGCCCGATGGTCGATTCGCACCTCGTCGATCGGGAGCACTCGCAGCAAGCTCAGCGACGACACTCCGCGGCCGAAGTCGTCCAGACAGACCCGTCCGCCGCGTGCCCTGAACGCTGCCAGCGTGCCTGCTGCTGTGGGCAGATCAGTCGTGACTGCGGACTCGCGTACGTCGACCGTGAGCAGTCTCGGATCGATCCCTCGCACGAGCTCATCAAGCGGGTTGTCACGCCAGGCACGTTCGGTGGAGGCGGGGGCAAGATTGACCCGGAACCGGAAGCCATCCGGCAAGCCCAACGAAGCGAGTCGACGGATGTAGGGGCGGGCCTGGCCGAGCACACGTTCCGTCAGCCGCTCGAGTAGGCCAGCGCGCCGGGCAAGCGCGATGAACTCAGCAGCGTTGACCACGGTGCCATCGGCCCGCAACCACCGTGCCAACAGTTCGGCACCCACGATTCTGCCCGACGAGGCATCAATCTCCGGCTGAAAAAACGCCAGGATTTCACCGTGGTCGAGCGCCCTGCGTAGGTTCTGCTCGGCAAGGATTGCAGCGTCGCGCTCATGTTCGATCTCACCGTCGAACAGCTCGATTCGGTTTCGTCCCGAGCGCTTGGCACGGTACAGCGCCGCGTTTGCGTTACGGAGTAGATCACTACTGGTCGTGCCCTGATTCGGCGACGTGGCGATGCCGATGCTGACCGATGAGGGGATCTCCCGACCTTCGGCATGGACCGCCTGCGAGAGCACGCCCACCAGGCGGTTGCCAACGGCTGCGGCCATCGCCAAATCATGGCCGGGAAGCACCACCACGAACTCGTCGCCGCCGATGCGGCCAGCGATGCCGTCTCGGTCGAGGGTTCGAGCGATGCGGTCGGCCAGCGCCATGAGAAACTGATCGCCACCGCGATGGCCAATCGCGTCGTTCACTGCCTTGAACCGGTCGAGATCGCAGAACAACAATCCGAATGGGGACTGAGCGCAAGCGAGTAGCGCATCGATTTGTTCGAGTGTGCCGCGACGGTTGAAGAGGCCTGTCAGCGGATCATGTAAGGCGAGATAGACCAGCTGAGCGTTACCGGCCGTCAGTTGTTCATTGGTTTCGGCGAGCGCTGCTCGTTCGGATTCGAGCAGCAGGACCAACTGCTCGCTACGACCCTGCAGGTCGAGCGAGGCCAGCAACGACCTGCTGACGATCCGATGCAGAGCGAGCAGACACAACGCATAGAACACCGAGAGAGCGACAAGTGCATGGAACCGGTCGTCGGGCATCATCACCAGGCCCCACGACGACAACCCGAACAACGGGGCGGTGAACACAACGAACAGATCCGTTCGTGCCGCGCAGACCACGGCGGCCACTGCAGCTGCGACCGCCGGGAAAAGTACGAATATCGTCGCCACTTCCGTTGCCGATCGGGAGACCACCCAGTTGCTCAGCCCGAACACAGCACCTTCGGCGGCAAGCGATGTGACCAACACCGATTGAAACCAGCGGCTATCGATCACAGCGTGGCGATCACCGTTGGACAACCGGCGATGGCCCCACTGCGCGCCGAGCCCGAGTGCAGCGGCGACGACGCTGAGCGATACCCAGATGACCGCCCGACGGCTAGGGACGTCTCGATGCAGCGTGGTTGAAACGATCAACGTGAACGGAACGATCAGAAACGGCAGAGGCAGCAGGTTGCGCATCACTTGAAGCAATGCCTCGCTCCGCAGTCGTGCACCAGAGTTCACGTTGCTGCTCGGCTCGACAGGCGCGCCGTCAAGGTTGGGGTCGGCGTTTTCGTCAGCCATCTGTCAGGCACCTCCTTTCGAGTCGTTCGCCTTGGGTGACGCGGCAACACCGCCCACCGGATGGTTCGGCGTACATCGTGCACCGAAACCGGCTTCGGATCAACAAATTCCCACAGCTCATGTTCACATGACCACCCTGCGTCGGTAATGTGTTGACGATCGCGCGATCCGCGGTCAACTGTCGGCCCGAACGCTTCCGACGATCACCCATCAGCGTGCAACAACTAGGCATGACTCGCAGGACGCGTGAGTGCGCCCCGGCCAATCCTCTGGCACGATGCGTGGCATGGACACCTTCGATGACCTCCAGCAGATCCTCGGCTACCACGGTGCGGCCGACACCGGCACCAGCGGCGACCTGGAAAACGCCGATGACCTGCGCCGACTGGGAGACGAGCTCTACCTCACCTCGTTCTGGACGCCGTCATTTTGCAGCACGCTCATCCGCGCAGCCGAGGCGGTGGGTACGTTCGATCCGCAAGAGGGTGACCCGGTGCCCGGCCACGAGATCTCGCTCGCCGTGATCAGCCCAGGGCTGTTTCAGGCCGTCGAACTGGACATCGGCAGGCGGATCTGGCCCCGGCTGCAGACCACCTGGCCGTACATCGATTACTACGGTCTGCGTGACGCGTTCGTCATCAAATATGCCCTCGGCCAGCAAGAGTCGCTACGGATCCATCACGATGTAGCGCAGGTGTCGGCATCGGTGAAGCTCAACGAGGGCTACGACGGTGGCGCACTTGTGTTCCCCCGCCAGGGCATCACCAACGCCACCCAGCGAGTCGGTGAGCTCTTGGCATGGCCGTCGCTCGTGACCCATCCACACGAAACAGCGCAGCTGCACTCCGGGGTGAAATACGCGCTCACCATCTGGTTCGAGCTGCCGGCGATGTGACGCGCTCATTCCTTTCATCGTCCCAGTTCAGCGGCCTACGAGTGACGGGCATTCGAGTTCGATGCTCAGTAGCCTGAAGGTGTCATCCAGCGTTTCCGACAAGGATCCCCATGATCTCCCAGCCGAGTGGCTCCGACCGACGGGGCCTTCATCTCAAGGTCACCGTGCTGGTGCTGTTCGCCCTGCTCAGCCTGACCGCGTGCGCCCCGCACGAGAACGACACAGCAATTGCCGAGGCACCCGTGTTCGTCGAGGTCTCCCCGTTGCCAGGCAGCTTGCCGCTTTCACCGTCGCCCGACTCGGCAGCGTTGCCCCCGGCGAGCCCCCCGCCGACCCTGGCGCTGATCACACTTCCTCCGCTCACACTTCCTCCGCTCACACTGCCACCGGTGACCCTTCCCGCAACCACCATCGCGCCCACCACCACCATCTCGCCGAACGTCGAGACCGTGCCGATGTTCGACCAGACACTGCAAGCCGTCGGCAATCACAGCGGCCAGGCCACGGCGCTGATCCAGACCCGGTTGTTGCAGCTCGGCTTCTGGAACACCGGTGCCGACGGCAACTACGGACTCAGTACCAAACAGGCGGTGATGGCGTTCCAGAAGTACCTTGGCCTGCCGACCACCGGCAATGTCGATGAAGCCACCGCTGCGTATCTCCAGAACGTCACCGATCGACCACACGGTGTAGCCGACGCCGGCAACCTGATCGAGGTCGACAAGGACCGCCAGTTGCTGTTCGTCGTGCGCGACGGCAAGACGCTGTGGACGTTCAACACCTCCACGGGTAGTGGCAACACCTACACGGAAGTCGACAAGAACTCACCCGGCGAAGTACAAACCGGCATTTCCATCACTCCCGATGGCCTGTGGAAGGTCACCCGCGAGAAACCAGACGGCTGGTGGGAGGGTGACCTCGGTCAGATCTACCGGCCAAAGTACTTCCGTGGCGGCATCGCCGTGCACGGGTCCAATAGCATTCCCGACTACCCCGCCTCGCACGGTTGCGTGCGGCTGAGCGTGCCGGCAATGGATTTTATCTGGGAGCAGGATCTGATGCCCTTACAATCGCCCGTTTGGGTCCACGGAGGCTGAGCAATGTTGCCCATCATCGGGGCATTGCGCCCCTGGTCCGACCCCGAGTTGCTCGCGCTTCACCGCTTGCCCATGCATGTGCCGTTGCCGGTCGACACTACGCGGCGTCGGTCGCTGAACGGTCGCTGGGCGTTCTCGCTGTTCGACACTCCCGACGAGGTTCCTGCCGACGCTGTCACTGGGGCAACTCCCGCCATCGGTACCGGCGTCAAGGTGACCGTCCCGGGAAACTGGACGCTCCAAGCCCTCGGCCCCGGTGTTGTCGACCTGCCGCACTACACCAACGTGCAGATGCCGTTCCCCGGGCCACCGCCCGCGCTGCCACCGAGGAATCCCACCGGCGTCTATCGCCGCAGCTTCACCGTGCCGGCGGGTTGGCGTCGCCAGCAGATCGTGCTGCATGTTGGAGGTGCCGAAAGCGTGCACGCCGTCTACCTCAACGATCAGTTCGTCGGGTACGGCACCGACAGCCGGCTACCGAGTGAGTACGACATCTCCGCCCACATCCGGGCCGGCCGCAACGAGCTGGCGATCGTGGTCATCCGCTACAGCGCGCAGAGCTACGTCGAGGACCAAGACCAGTGGTGGATGGCCGGGTTGCATCGCGAGGTGTTCGTCGAGGCGCGCCAACGCGTCCACATCGCCACCGTCCGCGCCGGAGCTGATCTGCGAGTGGACGATGGCACCGGTCTGCTGAGCGTCGCCACGACGGTGACGTTCGTCGATTCGGCACAACCGGGTTGGACGGTGCGCGCCTGGGCCGAGACCCTTGCAGGCAAGCGAATCTGCCGCCCGCAGACCGCCGACATCTCACACCACTTCGAGCAGCCGTACGTGTTCACCGGTTTCGAAGCGGGCGTGTCATGGGAGATTCCGGGCGTGACAGCATGGAGCGCCGAATCGCCGACCCGACACCGGGTACACGTCGAACTGATCGACCCAACTGGCGCCGTCGTCGAGCACACATCGCAACTCGTCGGGTTTCGTCACGTCGAGGTACGCAACCGCCAACTTCTCGTCAACGGACAGCCGATATGGATCTTCGGCGTCAACCGCCACGACCACCATCCCGACCGCGGCAAGGCCGTCACGATCGACGACATGCGCGCCGATCTGGTGGCAATGCGGTCGCACAACATCAGTGCGGTACGCACCTCGCACTATCCCAACGATTCAGCGTTCTACGACCTGTGTGATGAGCTTGGTTTCTACGTCATCGACGAGTCGAACATCGAGAGCCACGCGTACAACACGAGCCTGTGCAACGACGCCCGCTATCGACCCACCTGGCTGTCTCGTGGCGCACGGATGGTCGAGCGCGACATCAACCACCCCTCGATCATCCTCTGGAGCCTTGGCAACGAGAGCGGATACGGCACCAACCACGATGCGCTGGCCGGCTGGATGCGCAAGCACGACCCCAGCAGACCGCTGCACTACGAGGGCGCACCCTTCCACGACGGGTGGATCGACGGTGGCCTCGCCGCTAGCGATCTGGTGTGCCCGATGTACGCCACCATCGACCGCATCCGCGAGTACGGCGAATCCGGAGCAGGTACCCGGCCGCTCATCTTGTGCGAGTACAGCCACGCGATGGGCAACTCCAATGGCTCACTCGCCGACTACTGGGATGTGATCAGCACGACCCCGGGCCTGCAGGGCGGGTTCTTGTGGGAATGGAAAGATCACGGCATCCGCCAGCGCCTGGCCGACGGCACGGTTCGCTTGGCCTATGGCGGACAGTTCGGGGATGAGCCGAACGACGGTAACTTCGTCGCCGACGGCCTGGTCTCGGCCGATGTCGTGCCGCACCCGGCGATGAGCGAGGTGGCATGGGTCTACCGCCCTGTCATCGTCAGCAACGGTCGCAAGCGCAACACGATCTGCATCTCCAACCGACAATCGTTCGTCGGTCTCCAAGCATTCGTTGCCACCTGGGACTTACTGGTCGCGGGCGCTGTGGTGGATAGCGGAACCCTGCAACTCCCCGCGGTGGGGCCCCATTCGACGATCGAGGTTCCGTTGCCGTGCGCCGTGCCGGCTGGCAATGATGAAGTCCACCTGACAGTGCGATTCGAACTGCGCCGCGACTCGTGGTTTGCTCCTGCAGGACATGCTGCGGCATGGGATCAGGTCGAGCTTCGCGGCCGCCGCCCATCCAAACTATCGAAGCCGTCCAAGCCTAAGGCGTCCAAGCCGTCGACATCGCATGTCAACGATGCCGCTGCGGCCATCGACACCATCTTGACGGCACCAATCGAACTCACTGTGTGGCGCGCCGCGGTCGACAACGACGGCTTCAAGCTGATGCCGGAACTTGCCCGCAAGATTGGTGTCGGCGGCAAGGCGTTGGTGCGCTGGCAGGCCACCGGTCTCGATACCCTCCCGGCGGACGACTTGGTTTCGCACACGTACGAGCGCTCGGTGGATGACGACGGCTCGGTCGAATACCGCCACACGGTCATCGTGCCCGAGGCGCTGCGCGATCTTCCCCGCGTAGGCGTCACGTTCGCCCTGCCGAAGCGCTTCACGCAGTGGCGCTGGTTCGGACGCGGGCCGGGCGAGAACTATCCCGACCGAAATGCTGGGTCGCCTCTCGGCATCTGGGAAACCGACCCCGATCGCCCTCCCTATCTGGTGCCGCAAGAGTTCGGCCTCCGCACCGAGTGCCGCTGGATCGAGCTCATCGACCCCCGACGCGGACAAACCGTACGCGTCGACGTACTCCAACCGGTGGCCATGCATGCTTCGGCCACCCATTTCACCGCGGCCGACCTGTATGCCGCCACCACCGAGACCGAACTTCGGCCACGACCCGAGCTGATCGTGCATCTCGATGTGGCCCACCGCGGGGTCGGCACCGCATCCTGCGGCCCCGATGTGTTGCCGCAGTACCGCTTGCAGCCCGGCCGTTACGACTTCGCGTACCGCATCACCGTCGGCTAACCCCGAGCCTTGTCAGGGTCAGGCCTTGCGGATACGGATGCTGCGGTTGGTAGCGGTGAGACACTCGCCGGAATCGAGGTCGTACCGCCAGCCGTGCAAGGTACACACCAGATGGCCCTCCTCGATCTCGCCGAACACGGTCAGGTCGGCCTGGCGATGCGGGCAAGTGCGCTGGCAGATGTAGTCGCCGAGGCGGATCTCCTCATCGGCGATGCCCCCCCGTTCAGGGTCGAGCTTGCGCAGCGCCTCGGCCTCGGTACGGCGCATCCGTTCGACCGAGAGCGACTTAAAGAAGTTGTAGACGTACTCGTTGTAGGGCCCATCGCGCCACGCACGGAAACGGGCGGACAAGAACAGCGAGTTGCTCCAGTCGACAGCACGCTGGGCGACGACCGTTTCGACCAGTTCGCGTTGGATGATGAACCGGAACGAATACGGCTCACCGGCATGCAGGCGAACCTGCCCGGCGGGGAAGTCGATCAGCACGTCGAGATCACCCGCCCTGAGTAACGCGTTGGCACCGATGCCGGCGCGCAGCGTCGGGGCCATCGCGAGCAGGGGCACGAACCAGCCTTGGATGGCGTCGAGGAGCGCCGTGCCGGCCAACTCAGAGTGTGCGGTCCAGCCACGCTTGATGTTGTCCAGCCAGGGCAGATAGTCGGCCTGATACTGCTCGAGGTACTCGCGTTTGTGGCTGAAGATGCGATTGACGTCGTCGACAGGAATCGGATGCGTGACCGTGAGGGCAGCCGCTGTGACGTCGATCGCAGTCCCGGGGATGGCGAGAATGCCAGTACGGCCCGCTGCGGCCAGTTTGTCGATGAACACCACCTGATCGGGGAAGATGCTCAGCTCGTCGCCATCGATGATGTTCAGCCCGAACAGATCGGGATCGAGAAACGCCGGTGGTCCGGCGCTCGGCACCACGGCACGGGCGCCGACAGCCTCGACGTAGCGCATCGCCCTGGTGAGTTGGCTGTCGACCTTGGCATCGACCAACTCGCGCATCCGTTCCGGCGTCTCCTCGTAGACCATCGGGTACCAGATTGCGCCCGAATACTGGATCCAGTGCAGGTCGACCGGGCCGTGCGCGCGCAGTGTCTCAAGATGGCTGGTGCGGCAGTCGTTCTGGTTCACGAGCCGCGAGACACCGTCACTGACCACGAGCGCCGAATCACCTCCGGGGCCATCGGTGATGCTCGTTTCGACATGGATCGCGATCGTGAGATCACCGTCGAGGATCATCTCCTCACGGTCGACCGTACGAATCAGCGATGTGAACCCCAGTTCGCGCAGCCGCCGCTCGAGCTCACGTGTGGGATAGCCCGGCAGCAACACGGTTGCCTCGCGGCTGACGTGATGCGGCAGCCATGTCTCGTCGAGATGATCGCCGTGAAGGTGGCTGATGTACAGGTAGTCAGGATGCTCGATCTTGTGCATCAGATCGTCGGGGAGATGATCGTTGCGGGGGAAGACGAACCACGAGCCGAAGAACGCCGGATCGAACCACGGGTCGCACAAGATCGACCCGTAAGCGGTCTCGATCAGCAGACCGGCGTGGCCAAGAGAGGTGGCGCGCACGACACTGACGATACCCATGGGGCGACCGCCAGCGGATGATGATCAGGCGTTGCTGGCCACAACATGCCGAAGGTCCCGATTCACACCTCAGGCGACGGGCGGGTCGGTGAACTGCTGGCCAGCACGCGACACATGCTCGCTCCACGTGCCGCCGTCCCAGTAGCGCAGTTCGAAACGACCAGCCGGATCGGCGTACCAGCCGGCCGGCACCGCAGCTGCGGGAGCCGCCGCTGCGACCGGGGCCGGGGCATAGACGGCTGCCGGTGGGGCTTCGACCATGGGGGCCGGGGCGGCGGGCTCGGGGGCGACGGCCCAACCGGCCGGCTCTGCGGCCACCGGCGCCGGGGCGTAGGCCGGTGCGGGCTCGTACGCCGGGGCTGGCTCGTAGGACGGGGCTGGTGCCGACTCGACGACCGCAGCGGCGGCGACCGCTGGGGCTGCAGACGCAGAACCCGCGCGGCTGAGGAACGCCGTGACGTCACCGCCGGTTGACACGATAGAGACCACCGACCAGCCCTCGGAGGACTTCTCGGTAAGTTTGGCGGCCAGTGCGGCCGGGTCGTATGAGGAGGAGCTGACGGTGGTGAACTCGGACATGAACGTCACTGTACCGCGCTTCGTCAAGCCCAACGTCACACCGGCCGAATCGGGGTCCGACAGACCCCGGTAATCCCCGGCTCAGGTGTGGAAAACAAGCTCATTGACGTCGGTTTCGCCCGGTGCACCGTCGTAACGCAACTCGCCATCGGCGAGCGCAATGAGCCGGTCGACCCGGTTGACAAACGTCAACTCGTGCGTGGCGACGAGCAACGCTGCGCCCCGGGTGCTGGTGTCATCGAACAGTTCGAGCAAGGCGGCTTTACCGGCGGAATCGAGACCGACGAACGGTTCATCGACCAGCAACACCTGAAATGGTCGTACGAACGCCAAGGTGATCGCCGCCTTCTGACGTAAACCGCGACTGAACGTGGTGGGCAGATCGTCGACCCGGTCGCTGAGCCCGACCTTGGCCACCAGCTGGTCGGCACGGTCGGCCCAGTCGGCCACGCCATGCAACCGCGCGACGTACTCGAGGTGCTCTCGCAACGACAGGTCGTCGTAGAACGTCGGATGGTCGGACAGATAGGCAAGTGCTGCGCGAGCGGCCGGACTGCCGCCGGGCTGGCCGGTCACGAGCACGTCACCACCCGACGGGTCGAGCAACCCTGCTGCCATCTTGAGCAGTGTGGTTTTCCCGCTTCCGTTGTGGCCGACGATTGCCACGCGTTGGCCCTGCGCCACTTGCAACGTCAGTGGTGCGAGCGCCGGACGCTGCGCATCGCCACTGCCAAAGGACTTGGTGAGGCCTCGAAGGCTGAGCGCAACCGTCATCGTGAACTCCGTTGCTGTTGGGTGTGAGCGTGACCTTCTGACATGAACGCACGGATGGAGCGACGCATCCGGTCGCGCATGCGTACCCAGGTGGCGACGCCGGCTACCACCAGCAGCCCTGCGGTCATCGCGCGCACGGCTGTAGGAACGGCAGCATTAGGCCCGTCATGAATGACGGCCTGGCGGACGATCACGACCGACAGCGCACCGACAGCACTCACAGCCAACGGAACGAGCGTGCGTAGAACCGTGCTGAACCCGGCCATCTCGGGCGGCATGAACGTTTGCTGGTTCGTGCCACTGAACGGGTCGGGGGCATCGCGGACGATGTTGATGGCTGCACCCGCAGCGCCCGCCAGCAGCGTGGGAAACGCCAGCAGACCCGCCACGGCGAATGCCCCTGAGGCGTCGTTGCTCTTGGACGATTCGATGAGCGCCGCTGTGGTGGCTGCGATGGCCGAGAACGGAATCAACGCCACAACTGGGGCGAGTAGATGACGGACCATGAGATCGCCACGCTCGATCGGAAGACCGTCGCAGCGATCGGGCTGGTCGACTTCTTGTGAGAGCGGTTCGAGCACTTCGAGACCAAGTACAAACGTGAGCACCACTGTGCCGAGCACTGCTGGCGTGGTGCCTCGGTAGGCAGCGACCTGGCATGCACCGGCACCGACGGCCAACGCCACCATTCGGATCAACCGGCCAGCCGGGAGGCGCAGCAGACTGTGCCACCCTCGGCGCCAGATCACATTGGTGCGACCCCTGGTCGGCAAACGCAGCCATGGCCGTGCCCTGGTCTGATCGTGGGTGAGTTGGCGGCGTAGCAGCACGACCGTGCGCAGGTCTTGCATCGTCACAGCAAATCGGAGCTGGGTGACGAGGCTGCTTCGCCGGGCGAGTGCATCGAGCGAGGTACGCGCCAAGAGCGCAACACCGGTAACCAACAGCCCGAGCGACACGACCAGGGCCACCACGTCGACAGGATGCTGACGCCAGCCCCACAACGCGAGGCTGCCGTACAGATTGGCTGGCCCAGGAATGCCTTTGGCCAACGCGACGCCTTGCCAGCCGAACCCGACCACCGCAATCACCGTGGCGATGACGAGGGGCAACCTGATCGCATGGGCCACCAAAGCGGCACCGACCCACAGCAGTGCGACGGTGAACCCGAACAGCGCCCCGCTGCCGAACCAGGCGAAGGACGTACCCGGCAGACGCCGCCCGGCGAGTTGACCGAGTGCCCCACCGAGCCCGACACCGACGAACACTGCGCTGCGGATCCGCTGGGTGGCGGGGCGCAGCAGGGCCTGCAGGCGGTCGACCGGTGACAGCATGACGTGGGTGACATCGGCCGCCTCGAGCGCGAGTGGTCCGCCTTGGCTACCGCTGCGCAGACCGAGCACCACGGCGAGTACTGCGACCAGACCCAAGAGTGCCGGAGCGTTGCGCGCCACATCGGCCGCCTCGACCACACTGAGTTTCTGGTCACCAACCAGACTGCTCAACCACAACAACCCGCCGCCGCCGAACAAGGCGACGAGGTACACCTGGTAGGCGGCCTCGAACCACTCGAGTTCGCCCAGGCGGTTCTTCTTGCGTCGTGCACGCAGATCACGCAGGGCGTGCACCCCGAGTGAGGGCGTCGTCGTCGCCTCGACCGGCATCTCGGTGGTGCTCATCCGCCAGTCGCCACCGGGCGGGCGGGGTCGGCGGACCAACCCGACCAACTGGCCACGTACAGCCGCGGCGCGGCAAGACCGGCGTACTCCATTGCGATCACGTTCAGGCATGTGCTGACACCAGAGCCGCAGTAGGCCACGACGTCGCCGCTGTTGTCGCTGTCGCTGTCGCTGACCACTCCGAGCGCGATGAAGTGCTGGAGCAGCTCTCGTGGCGAACGGAACCGGCCATCTGGCCCGAGCACACTTGCCCATGGCGCGCTGCGCGCCCCTGGGATGTGCCCAGGCCGTGGGTCGATCAAGGTGACCTCACCGGTGAAGCGTTCGAGCGAGCGCGCATCGAGCACGACCCCCTTGCCGGCTTCGGTAAGCGCCTCGACGTGATCTGCGCTGGCGAGCCGGTTGATCGGCCACGGTGCCGGCGTGAACGAGTTGTTTGCAGTGGCCGAGCTACTGGTCGCCGGTTCCACCCAACCGGAGTGGACCGGCCCACTCCATGACATGAGCCCACCGTCGAGCACGGCAGCATCGCGCCCGAGCATGCGCAACATCACCACGAGCCGGCCAGCCGTAACACCGCCAGAATCGTCGTACGCCACCACGACGGCGCGGTCGTCGATACCGAGCCGGGTCATCGCGGCCGCAAACGCCTGCGGGGTTGGTAGCGGATGGCGGCCGTTGGTGGGATCGACCGGCTCGGCAGCAAGATCCCGGTCGAGATCGGCCCAGATCGCACCCGGGATGTGCCCGGCCTCATAGGCGGCGCGGCCGTCGCGACCGTCGAGGTACCAGCGAACGTCGACGATGACGGCATCGGGACAGGCAAGCAGGAATTCGTGGCCGACCACGACGGGAATCACCCGCCCAGTGTGCCAGCCGTGCCGGGAACTCGTGCAGGCCGCCAGGCAATGCCCCAACCGTGCCACAAACCACTTGGTCCGTGAGGCTCCGGCAGCCCAGCCTGCATCCAACCTCACAAACCATTTGGTCCGTGGCTCGGGCGGGCTGGCGCGTTCGGCGGGTGCCCAGCGACGCTGAAGCCGAGGCTGGTGAGCCCGAATCGGGCCCGCTCCGGCCAGACTGGTGAGCGTGAGCCTTCTTGCCGCCGAACGTTTCTTTGCTTTCCTCGCATTGATCGCCGGCACCGGCGCCATCATGATCGCGTTCGCCCGGCTGCTCCCGGCCGGGCGGCGGGTCACCGGCGAGCTACACATCGCATCGCTGTGGCTGGCCTGGTTGGTAGCCGCAACGAGCACGGTCGGCAGCCTGTACTTCAGTGATTCGCTCGGGCTGCTCCCGTGCAAGTTGTGCTGGTTCCAGCGGATTGCAATGTACCCGCTCTCGGTGATCTTGCTGGTGGGCGCCATCCGGCGCGACCGACTGGTGCGGTGGTACGCAGTGCCGTTGGCCGGCATCGGCATCGCGATCTCGGTGTACCACTACCTCATCGAATGGAATCCGGAATGGGAAGCGACCTCGTGCGACATCACCGTACCGTGCACCACTCCGTACTTCCGCGCATTCGGATTCGTCAGCATCTCGTTCATGGCGTTGAGCGGCTTTGCAGCGATTCTTGCGTTGCTGTTGCTGGTGCCGGCACCGCTCAACGACGTAGCGCTCAACGACGTAGCGCTCGATGACCCACCCAATCAGGGTTGAACCGAAGCCGCTGCCCGCTCGAGCACCACGCGCAGCGGTAGTCGCAGCGCTACGGCCGCAGCCGCGGCATCATCGTGTTCAACCTTCACCCGATCTCCGCTGACCTTGACACGGATGCAATGACCATCGACCATCGCAACACGTTCCTCGCGAGCTTGCGGCCATCGCTGCAGCACCGCTCCGCGGACACCGAGTGTGCCCGTCTCTACCACCATCACTTCGCGTAGGCGGTCGATCTGGACCACTGGACACAACGCGTGCAGGGTGTAGGCGGGGCGCCCCTTCTTCATCACGATCGGCGTGGCCCAAGCATCGTGCGCACCGGCGGCCAGCAGAGCAGCAATGGTGTGGGCGAGCACTTCACCGGTGACGTCATCAACGTTGCACTCGAGGAGTTGCACAGGCTGCCCGTCGCCGGGTGAGTTCTCGATCGACTCACCGATCACCACCTGCACTACGTTGGGCCGGCCCGGGATGTCGCGCGTACCGGCGCCGTAGCCGACCGAGTGCACGGTGAGTGCAGGCATCGGGCCGAACTCATCCGCGAGCGCCACCATCAGGGCCACGCCGGTTGGGGTGGCAAGTTCACGGTGATCGGCAATGCCTCGACTCGGCGCACGACGGGCAGCGAGCAGATCGACAACGGCAGGGGCCGGATTTGGAAGGTCGCCATGCGCGGCGTGCACCTGACCCTGACCGACAGTGATCGGACTGCAGACAATGCGATCGATGCCAAGGCTCTCGAGCGCCGCACACGAGCCGACCACATCGATGATCGCGTCGAGCGCACCGACCTCATGAAACTCGACCAGATCTGCGGGAATCCGGTGCATTCGCCCCTCGGCCTCGGCCAGCAGACGAAACGTATGTTGCGCCCGCCCACGAACCCGAGGCGGTAGGTCGGCCGCGTCGAGCAGGTCGCGAATCACGCTATACGGCCGATGGACCGGCTCATAGTCGTGTTGGTGGTCATAGTCGTGTTGGTGGTCGTGGTCGTGCATCACGGCCACGACCGCATGCGTGGCCGCGACTCCGCAGCGCAAGACCGGCTCGAACGCCAACGCATAGCCGTCGATCTGGAGTCGCCCGACAATGTCGGCCACGACTAGAGGATCGGCGCCGGCGTGCACCAATGCTCCCATCGTCATGTCGCCTGCAGTTCCGGCGAAACAGTGGAACCATGCGGTTCGAGTCATCGGACCGCTCCGAACACGCGAGTGATTGCGCACGCTGCACCGAACCCGTTGTCGATGCCGACCACAGTGACCCCGCTGGCGCACGAAGCATGCATCGCCAACAACGCGGTGACACCCTGCAAACCGGCGCCGTACCCAACGCTCGTCGGCACCGCCACCACCGGCACCCCCGTGAGACCGCCGATCACACTCGCCAACGCTCCCTCCATGCCCGCGACCACCACGATCGCTTGCGCCGAGGTGACCCTGTCGAGGTGGGCAAGCAGACGATGCAAACCGGCGACACCCACATCGGTGAGCCTGTCGGCCTCGAACCCGTAGGCGTGCAACGTCAGCACGCATTCGTCGACCATCGGCACGTCGGCAGTGCCGGCGCTGATCACCAACACCCGCTCGGGGCGACTGTGCAGCGGCGCGCGCCACAACATGGTGCCGGACCGCACGAACGCATCCGGGTAGATCGCCAATACAGCCTTCGCCTGCTCATCGTTCACTCGCGTGAGCAGTACCGGGCCAACACCGTGATCGAGCATCTCGCCCACGATCCGGACGCACTGCTCGGGTGACTTGCCCGGGCCGTAGATCGCCTCTGGCATTCCTTGGCGTAACGCGCGATGGTGATCGACGAGTGCGTCGCCGACGTCGGCGAATGGCAGACGCCGCAGTTCGGCAACCGCAGCATCGGGCGACGTAGCGCCGGTTCGGATCGCTTCGATCAGCGCGCGCAGTTGCCCCTCGTCCATTCGTTCATGTTGCCAGGCCGAGACGCCAACCGCACGCCGTAACCTTGCCGGTCGTGGAACACGTCACTCTCAAAGTGGGCTTTCTCGGCCCGTTGGGCACATTCACCGAGCAGGCACTCAAGACGCAACACGACCTGGCGGCATGTGAACTGGTGTTGTTCCGGACCATGCCCGACGTTCTCGACGCGGTCGAGGCCGGCGACGTCGACCTCGGCTTCGTGGCGATCGAGAACTCGATCGAAGGCGCGGTCAATCTCACCCAAGACGAGCTCGCGTTTAACCACAACCTGCTCATCCAGCGCGAGGTCGTGCTCGATATCGAGCATTGCCTGATGGCCAAGCCTGGCACGACCCTCGCCGACGTGAGGGTGGTGCTCTCGATCCCCGTGGCCACAGCACAATGCCACGCGTACCTTCGATCGCACGTTCCACAGGCAGAGTTGCGCGCGGCAAACTCCACCGCCGAAGGTGCTCGATTGGTCGCCGAGGAGTACGACAGCGGCGCTGCGGCCGTGGCACCGCGCATCGCCGCTGATCTGTACGGGCTGGAAGTGATCGGCAGCGACATCGCCGATCACCCGGGCAACCAGACCCGGTTCGTCCTAGTTGCACGCCAGGGAGTGCCAGCACCTTCGGGCCACGACCGTACCGCTCTCGTGATCTATCAACGCGCCGATGAGCCCGGCAGCCTGATCTCGATCCTGCAAGAGTTCGCAGCCCGTCGGATCAACCTGTCGAACCTGATCTCGCGACCCACCAAGGACGGCGGCCTCGGCGACTACTGCTTCATCGTCTACGCCGACGGCCACATTGCCGACGAACTGCTGGCCGATGCCGCACGTGCGTTGCATTCCAAGCAGGGTCGGGTCAAGTTCCTCGGCTCGTACCCTGCGGCGGGCGCCCACGCCGAGAGCGCCCGTGATCACGCCGATTCTCGGTGGCGCGATGCAGACGATTGGGTCGAGAGTTTGCGCCGGCAGATCGTTGACTGACGAGCCGTGCACCGGCTCCGGGCCATGCGCAGGGTGTGGCGGTCCCCGACGAATTTGATCATCGTGGCCAAGAGTTCGTCGCCACAAGCCAACGACACGTGGAGGCACGTGTGCCTATGTAACGACACGTAGCTACTTCGTGGGTGGTCGAGGGATGATCGCCGGGTCGCCTGGTTGACGAAGCTCGTGAGCGCGGCGCCAGCTGGCGAACGCGGCAAGGATGCGCGGCGGATCACCGTGAATCTCAGTAAAACCACCCGTGATGGAGCGGGTATCGAAGTAGGCCGCATCGACTCCATCGGCGTACAACTCACATGCAAGTTCGAATCCCATGTCGAGCAGTCGTTGGCGCTCAGCCGGAAAGTCATGCACGAGCGTGGCGACATGATGGAACCCTTCTTGGCCCGGCTCATACATGTCCCGGTAGATCGACGGCGTGTCGTCGTGCTGTTGGATGAACTGGATCATCTGATCGCCGAGGTACCCGAACGCATACGACACGTCCGCCTCCTGCGCCGTACCGCGATACATGAATCGGTCGGTGACGTGGTGGTGTGTGACGACGAATGGCCCAGCGTTGAAGAGCTTTGCCCAATTGTGGATGGATGTCTCCAGGTCGTTCACAAGATACGCCTGCTGGAACAACGGATATCGGTCGAGTGTGGCCATGGACCGGACCGTAGTACTCGGCCGTCGGAGGCGGGAACCCCTTCTGCCCGGAAGCACAGATTCTTTGATGATTTCTGTTGCCGAACGCTAACGCGGCTCGCTCAGTCGTCGGCAGCGGCGATGGCGAGCGCCCCGTAGGTATCGAGCGTGCGCAGGATGTCGTCACGGGAACCAATCGGCACAGAGAGCAACACGCGCTCGACCCCCTCGGTCTGCAGTGAGCGGAACGAATCGAGGTCGGGTCGAGCGTCGGCGATGGTGACGGACAGGCTGCTCGGATCTCGGCCCTGGCGAAGTGCCTCGGCATGCAGCAAATCGAGTCGTGAACGGATCGACGACCTCGACGAAACCGGCATCCATCCGTCGGCCAGACGCACCACTGCACCGAGCAGGCGTGGGCCCCAGCCGCCCCCGATAAGGATCGGTGGGTGGGGGCGCTGGACCGGTTTGGGCCACGCCCAGCTTTCGTCGAACTGCACGTGTGCACCGGAGTACCACGCTGTCTCGTATGTCCACAACAACTTCATCGCCTCGATCTTTTCTGCAACGACATCCCACCGGTCGGCCATCGCGATCCCGTGATTCGCCATCTCCTCTGCGTTCCAGCCGAAACCGACACCGAAAATCATCCGCCCGCCCGACAGCCAGTCGACCGTGGCGACCTCTTTTGCGAGCTGTAACACATCGCGCTGTGCCGGCAACGCGACGCACGTGCCGATCCGCAAGGTGGACGTCACCGCCGCTGCTGCTCCGAGGGCCACAAACGGGTCGATGAGACGCTTGTAGACCTCGGGCAGCGGTGATCCGCTGATGCTGCCCGGCCACGGCGAGCGGCGACTGGTGGGGATGTGCGAGTGGTCGGGGAACAGCAACGACTCGAAGCCGCGCTGCTCGCAGGCGATGGCCAGCTCGTCGGGGAGAATGGTGTCGTCGCTCGAGTAGAGCGCAATTCCGACCTTCATCCGTGCATCACCTGATCGGGCGCGCCTGCGCCGGCAGGTCGGCGTACTGGTGGCGAAGTTCGGCCTTTAGCACCTTCCCAGACATGTTCCGTGGCAGCGGGTCATCGCGCACGACCAAGTAACGCGGAAGCTTGAAATCAGCGAGCACACCCGCGCACTTGGCGAGCACCGTGGCACCGTCGAGCGGCGAACCGTTGGTGACTGCAATCACCGCAGGGGTCTCCCCCCAGCGGTCGTCCGGCACCCCGATCACAGCGAGTTCGACCACACCGTCGAGACCGGCGAGTTGGCGTTCGATCTCGGCCGGATACACGTTGAGACCACCGGAGATGAGCATGTCCTTGGCGCGGTCGACGACGTAGAAGTAGCCGTCTACATCCATCGTGCCAAGATCGCCGGTGTGGCACCATCCGTCGCGCAAGACGGCGGCCGTGGCCACGGGATTGTGCCAATACCCGGCCATCACCTCGGGCCCCTTGATCGCAATCTCGCCCACGGTGCCGGGCGACACCTCGACACCTTCGGTATCTACGATACGGGCTTGGCTGTGCATCGCCGGCACCCCGCATGAGCCCGCTCGGCCGAGCGCCTGGTCATAGGGCAACGTCATGCCTGACGCGCTCACCTCGGTGAGCGAGTAGGCCTGCGTCATGGTGATCCCACGACCGAGATAGAGGCGCAGCAGCGACACGGGCACCGTTGCGCCGCCTGAAGAGGCGCACCGGATCGACGAGAGGTCGGTCGCATCGAACGCCGGATGCAGTGCCATCTGCTGGAACAGTGTGGGCACGGCCATGAACACGGTGATCCGCTGCGACTCGATCAACTGCAGGGCACGAGCAGGATCAAACGCTGACTCGAGTACCAGGGTGGCACCCGACCACAACGCCACCATCGCCAACGCCAACCCCCCGGTGAACGCCAGCGGGAACGGCAGCAGGATTCGGTCGTGGACGTTGATGCCGCCTTGCAGCGCGCGCACCATCGACGCGTAGAACCAGCTTCGATGGGTGAGCACGGCACCTTTCGGATCGCCCGTGGTACCCGACGTGAAGCAGATGAACAGTGGATCGTCGGGGTCGATCAGGGTGGCTGGAGGTTCGTCACGCACCGCTGCAAGCGCGGCCAGCGAACCATCGTCGGCGTCGACGACCACGAAGTCTGGCGCGTTGGCAATGGCAGTCGACAACCCGGGGCGAAGCGATGTCTCGGTGACCACTACGGTGCACTCGGCGTTGCCGACGACGAACGCCAACTCCGGTGCGGTGAAACGCAGATTGAACGGGACGATGATCGCCCCCAGCCGGGCACAGGCCACGAGCACCTCGACAAACTCAGGTCGATTAGACATCAACAGCCCGACACGATCTCCGTGTCCGACGCCCTTGGCCGCAAGTCCTGCAGCGAGCGCCGCACCACGACCATCGAGTTCGGCCCATGTGACATCACGGTCACCGAACCGCACAGCTACCTTCGCGCCTTGCCAGCGCGCCCAATACGAGACGGTGTCACCCCAGATCATCGCTGCCCCCGTTTGCCGATGAGACGGACGATACCGATGGCAAGGACAGGTAGGGCGAGTCGGACATGCGCGCCCGCCGAATGGGAGTTGTCCGTCGACGTAGCGCGCACAATGACCCCGACGGCAGCGATGGCCGTCCGCTAGCCTCGTGGCCGGAACGGTGGCAGAGCGGACAAATGCATCCGCCTTGAAAGCGGAAGGCTCACAAGGCCCGGGGGTTCGAATCCCTCCCGTTCCGCCAAGGACGTTTCTGGACGTCCGCTGAAGTTCACCGACGTACAAACATAGGTGCTCTGACCAGGTCTTTCATTGCGCTGGCGTCCATGGGCGTCGTAGAGTGTCACTCCCAGGGTTACTCCCGGTTACTCCCGTTTTGGGGTGCGTTACTCCCGGCGTTACTCCCGGTTTTGGAGGCATTCGAACCATGGCTCGTACGAGCATTGGCAAGCGCAGCGTCGGCCGCGACGGCGCGCTCCACGTGCACGGCAAGGCGTCGAACGGCGAGGGCTCGATCTACCGCGACTCGGACGGTGCGTGGCGGGCGACGTACTCGGTGCCCGGTGAGGCTCGGCCGCGGCGGGTTCGCGGCAAGACCCGTGAGCAAGCGATCGCTGGCTGCGTGGTGGCTCGATGTGGTCGCCCGTCATCGCGTGCGCCCGTCGACGTTCGGCACATATCGCGATCGCGTCCAACGGATCACCGACACCCTCGGCGTCATGCCGGTCCGGGCGGTGAAGCCCGAGCGTGTAGCTCGCTGGCAGTCAGACCTGCTGAAGTCGGGGCTCGCATCGGGAACCGTGGCCGACGTTCGGGTGACGCTCCACCAATTGCTCGAGCAGGCCGTGATCCACGAGCTGATCGCATCGAACCCAGTCGATCGCGTGGCTGCGCCGAAGGTCACGCACAAGTCGGCGCGGGCGCTGACGTCAGAAGAGGCGCGTCGATTGGTGGAGACCGCGTCTGTTGACCGGCTTGGCGCGGCCGTGGCGTTGCTGTTCGTGCAGGGGTGGCGCGTGTCAGAAGCGTTGGGTCTGGCGTGGGAAGACCTCGACCTCGACGCGAGCGTGGCGGTTGTGCGGCGCGCCGCCGTCTATGTGGATGGCGAGGGCATGGTGCTGGGCCAGACGAAGAACGCTGGAGCGGCTGGCACGCATCATCTGTCCGCTGGAGTTGTCGACCAACTACGGAGACGGCGAAAGGCGCAAGCGATGGAACGCCTCGCCGTCGGTGAGCAGTGGCGGTCGCACCTGTACGAGGGGCGCGCTGTGATGCCTGTGTTCACGAACACGACGGGCGGGTTGGTGAATCGTCAGGCGGTTGCGAAGGCGGTGACTCACGCAGCGGAACGCTCGGGCATCGACCCGGTTGGGCTGTCGACGCACACCGGGCGTCGTACTGCGGTGACAGTCCTCTACGCGGAAGCCGGCCTCGACCTCAGCGACATCGCCAGGTACGTCGGCCACGCGTCCGAGACGACGACAGCCGGCTACGTGCGGTCACTCGGCGAACGGCCAAGGGCGACTGCCGAGAAAGCCGCATCGATGCTCGACCCTGCTTCGCAGACCATGTAGCGGCGGGCCAGTCAAAGCGCTCGTCGAACTATA
Organism: Actinomycetes bacterium; assembly: GCA_025359865.1. Classification (GTDB taxonomy): domain Bacteria; phylum Actinomycetota; class Acidimicrobiia; order Acidimicrobiales; family Ilumatobacteraceae; genus VFMC01. The sequence continues at coordinate 22,457 of JANYDH010000039.1, forward strand.
TCTACTGCGATATAGTGTCCGGGTATGAATACATCG
>JANYDH010000052.1 GCA_025359865.1 Actinomycetes bacterium
GACGAGGAATCGTTGCTCGTACTTTCGCCCGTCGGCTGATCGGCGGCGGTCCGACGCTGATGGCTGCTGGTCTCGATTGCGGAGACCTACGGATCGATCTCGATGGGGTCCGTGCAACCGTCGAGAGCGAAGCCTTGGACAGCGTCCGGTCGGAGTCCGCTACACACGTAGTGGCGCCACGGGCCGTCGGATTCGCGGCCGAGATTCGGCAGGAACACCTCGACGCTGCGATCTGCATTGGTTCGATAGACGATGAAATCCGGCGAGCCCGGAGTTGCGCCCGCCTGGTAGGCGGAGAGCTCCGCGGCGCGTCCACCGGCATTGGCCTCTGCGAAGCAGGTGCGCCCTTGGCCACGGACGTCCCCGACCATCTCGAGTGAGAAGTCGAGACCACAGTCTTCGTAGGGCTCTCGGAACGCGAATAGGTCTGGGACTGGAGACTGCAGCGCCGTTTCGGTCTGTGCGATGGAGCAGCCCTCGCCAGGAGCGAATGACGCATTAAGGAAGACCTTGGCCCCCGCAGCCGCTGATACGACTCGACGTTGTAGCTGCCGATCGTCGGGATGGCCACCCGACGACAGACGAAGTTGCGGACCAGCCGACACAGGGCGACATCCTGCGACAGAAGGTGCCACGCGCCACCCAATTCCTTGGGGGCGTATCGCTGCGCTTTGAGGAAACGTGCCTCTGTAGGTAGCTGACGATGTGTGGTCGAGGGTGTGGTCGAGTGTGCTGCACTCGGTACTTCTTGAGGGTGGGGGTATTCGTCGACCGCAGTGGGCGTCACGAAAGCCAGTTTCGGGAGGCATGGGTTGTTGTGAGTAGATCGACAAGGAATCCGAATTCGCCGGCTCCACCTGACTTCCTGACCATCGAGGAGGCGTCACGGATCGCCCGCATCGGTCGAACCACGGCCTACGAGATCGCTCGTGAGTACGAGACCACGGCTGGCGCTAGCGGCTTACCGGTCGTCAGATTCGGCAATCAGCTGCGAGTCCCGCGCTGTCTGCTCGAGGACTGGCTCGGTGGGCCGATCACATGGCCGATCTTCACCGACGAGTCACCAGTCGCGTCTGCGGTCGCGTCGATCACGCCCGCACCGTCAGCCAAGCGCGCTTCCCGGCCGCCCGATCAAGACGCCTTGCCGTTCTCCGCGTGACCGCCATGATCGAACTTCACCTTCCCCGACCGCACGACATTGCAATGACAGACGAGTGCACGGCGACGCAGGTGTGTGGCGGTGTGTGGTGACGGTGCGGGTGACCACGTTGAAGGGCGCTGATGCTGGCGTCTACTACGTCGAGCAATTGCCGAACTACTACCTCGACTCGGGTGAGCCGCGTGGCATCTGGTTCGGCGAAGGCGCGCGCCAACTGGGTGTCACCGGCGAAGTCGAGGACGAGGCGTTCGTTGCGGTGATGGCGGGCATGGACCCGCGACGGCCGGATCGCGATCTCGGTCGCCACTATGACGACAAGTCGGTACGCGGGTTCGATGTGACCGCGTCTGCACCGAAGTCGGTCTCAGTGTTGTGGGCTTTGGGCGATCAGGAAATTCGGCGCGCTGTGCTCGACGCGCACGACACTGCGGTGCGGGAGTTGGCCGGGTGGATCGAGGCGCACGCCCATACCCGGTATCGGATCGGTGGTGAGGTCGCGGTCGTCGATGCCGACGGGATCGTGGCGGCGGCGTTCCGGCAGCACACCAGTAGGGCGTTGGATCCGCAGTTGCATACGCATCTGGTGATCGCGAATCGGGTCAAGTCGCCGGACGGGCGTTGGTTGGCGCTCGACGGGCGTCTGATCAAACGCGATCAGCAGACCCTGTCGGCGTTGTATCACGTGGCGTTGCGGGCCGGGCTGACGGCACGTCTTGGTGTTCGCTGGCATCAACCCGAGCACAGGATCTCTGAGATCGCTGATGTTCCCGAGGCGTTGTTGGCCGAGTTCTCGACCCGAACTGCGGCGGTGGCCCGCCGGATTGATGACAAGCTCGACCGGTTCATCGAGACGATGGGCCGTAACCACTCACGTGTGATCGCGCGGTACGCGCGAATGTCCATCACGTAGCGCGCGTGGTCTGGTAGACCGTGGTGGTGGATGACGCCGGTCGGATCGCCTCGTTGGTGGCCGAGAACTCGGTGTTGGCGGCGGACAACGCGGCCTTGAGAGCGCGGGTCAGCGAGCTCGAGACGCTGGTCGGGGTGTTGTTGGACAAGATCACGGTGTTGGAGAAGCTGCTGAAGGGTGATTCGTCGAACTCGTCGCGGCCACCGTCATCGGATGCGGGGACGGCGAAGAACAAACGCCAGATCGCGAACTCCCGCAAGCTGAACAAGGGCGCGAAACGGTCGCAAGGCAAACAGCCCGGCGCACCCGGGGCAACGTTGCGGGCGGTCACGGATGCTGACCGGGTGATCGTGCACGCACCGACACGGTGTCGGGGGTGCGGCAACGGCCTCGATGACGCGGTCGTGGTTGGGGTGTCAGCCCGGCAGGTGTTCGACATCCCGGCACCGACGGTGGTCGTGACCGAACATCGGGCGCAACGGCGTCGCTGCACATGTGGGTGTGAGACCAGCGCAGTGTTCCCGATCGAGGCGTCAGCGCCGGCGTGTTACGGCCCGAACGTGAAGGCCTACGCGATCTACCTGTTGTGCCGCCAGCACGTCCCCCACCAGCGTTGCGCCGAGGCGTTGGCGGAGATGTTCGGGGTGACGGTGTCGGTCGGGACGTTGAACAACTGGCTGACCGAAGCCGGCCAAGCCCTCGACACGTTCGTGGCGACGGTCGGTGTCGCGCTCGGTCAGGCCCCGGTGGTCCATGTCGATGAGACCCCGGTCCGTCACGGCAAAGGCAAAGCCTGGTTCCATGTCTGCTCGACCGCGATGTTGACCTTGTTGTGGGCGTCCAAGACCCGCGGGCACGATGCGATCAAGGTCGGGCCGTTGCCGACTTACACCGGGACCGCGGTCCATGACCGTTACGCCGCCTACTTCACCTACAACTGTGATCACGCCCTGTGCAACGCGCACCTGATCCGCAACCTTGCCGGTGTCGGCATCGTGCACTCCCAACAGGCCTGGACCAACGCCTTCATCGAACTGCTGACCGACACCAACACCACCGTCAACACCGCCCGAACTGCAGGCGCGACCCGCCTGTCGCCACGACAACAAGCAGCGATCCGGCACCGATGGGACCAGCTCTGCGATCAGGCCCTCACAGCGAACCCCGAACCGGCATCGCGGCGCGGGCGCAACAGCTACGAACGCGACAGCCACAACCTCGCCATCGCGCTCGGCGTGCACCGCGACCGGTTCCTCGCGTTCACCACCAACTTCCAGATCCCATTCGACAACAACCAGGCCGAACGAGACCTCCGGATGATCAAGCTCCAGGCCAAGATCTCCGGCGAGTTCCGCAGCCTCCACGGCGCCCAACGCTTCGCCACCATCCGCAGCTACATCTCCACCACCACCAAACACGGCCTCAGCGTGCTCACCAACATCGCCGACCTCTACACCACCAACGGTGCCTGGCTCCCCTCACCCGCCACGACCTGAGTGGTTACGATGGGCCGTGAGCCGACACCCCGGGAACGGTGGCGGTTGGAACGCGAAGCCGCCACCGACAGCCGCCCAGCCAAGGCGCACGCCGCCGACGCACAAACCCTACACGACGGATGGGCCGCGCAGACACGGGCGCTCGGTATTGAACCAGCTGCCGTGATCGAGTACGCGATTGATCAGGTCGGCGGGCGGGAGGTTGTGGACCGAGCCACGACGATGTCGATGATCGACACAGCAATGGCGACGATCTCCGAGAAGCAATCGAGCTGGCGACCGGCCGAGCTGCTGCGCGAGCTGGCCGCGCTGGTCCCCACCGACACGGTCCTGCCCGCTAATCGTCTCATGGAATGGTTGAACAAGCTCACGGATCACGTCGTCGACAACTACTGCATCGACGTCTCCAAGCCGATCGAACCTGACGCCCTGTTGCGCAAGGACGGCCGCCCCGTCACCGAATCGGTCGTTGACCGTGCACTCACCACCCAGGCGATCCTCGATCAAGAAGCCGCACTGATCGCCTGGGTCGACCGTCGCCTCGCCTACGACGGCAC
>JANYDH010000086.1 GCA_025359865.1 Actinomycetes bacterium
GCACGAGAAGCTTCGGCCGGCCGACCAACGCCCTGGCAATGGCAACGCGCTGCTTCTGACCACCTGAAAGACCAAGGCCGCGTGCGCCGAGGAGTGTGTTGAAGCCATTGGTGAGCTTGCGAATGTCGTCGGCGACATGAGCATCCTCGGCAGCCTCCTCGATCCGTTCGCTACTGATCCCTGGTCGCAAGAAGCTGATGTTGTCGAGGATGGAGGCCTCCATCAGGCGTGGTTCCTGCGGGACGAGTGTTGCCAGCGAAGCCCAATCGCCCTGGTCGAAGCACTCGTAGGGCTGGCCGTTGATCATCACGTTGCCATGGTCTGGCGGGCGCAGTCGGAGCAGCACCTGCACGAAGGTGGACTTTCCTCCTCCCGACGGCCCGACCACGCCGAGCACCTCACCCGGCTCGAGACGCAACGAGACGCTCTTCAGCGCCGGCAACCCTGAGACGTACTCGTAATCGACGTTGTCGAACTCGAGCGAGTCGATCTGACTGATCGGAGTGGTACCGAACTCCTTGACGTCCGCGCCCAGCTCGCCCACTCTGAGCTGAAAGGCATCTAGGCCGGGGATCTCTTCGTTCAGCGTCTGGAACTGGATCTGCACGATCGTGCTGTAGGCCAGTCCGCGGACGATGAGCACCACCACCGTGCCGATGCTGACGACCTCGACGTCCTTGACGAGGTACATCCCCGCGAGCGCGGTGACCAGGAACAACGCAGCCAGGTCGCGATAGAGGGTTTCGTAGAAGCTGCCCGACACGCGACTGACGTACTGGCGCCGCGCTGTCTGGTGGATGAGCCCATGGAGCTCGGCCGAGGCCGCGTCTTCGACCCCGAACACCCGGTAGTCCATCGCCAGCGAGGTTGCGCGACTGATCTCTTCGACAAACCGTGAGTTGATTTCGATGTACTCACCCGACCGTCGTTGCGTCAGCCTGCTCAGTGGCCGCATCACCATCGAAAGCACCCCCCCCAACAGCACGACCAACGACATCGCCACGGGGTTGACGAAGGCTGCGAGGACCAGGAACGCCCCGAGGTTGATGACCGAGGCGGTGCCGAGCACGAGACACCCGGCCATCGCCGACAGGCGCCCGACAAGTGATGACATCGTCTCTTGCAATGCCCCCTCACGATCCTGCGCCTGTCGGTTCCATGACGCCCCAAGGAACGCGTCGATTGCCAATGACCGGGCATTTGCCGACACGTCCGACATCACGCGTGCCTTGAGACGAGCTTGGAAGAAGTGTCCGACGATGCTCAGAAGACCCAGCCCGGCCGCAATCCACAGCAGTTGACCCGACGACAGGCTGACGTGCACCACCGGCAACCTGGTGAGACCGCTACGTCCGCTTTCGGCGATAGCCAACGCTGTCTGAACGACGATGACGAGAACGCCCCCTTCGGCGAGCCCGACGAACACAGACACCACTGCGAGCAACGCGGCCATGCGCCTGGGGTGCTCCACGAATGGAGACAGACCCTGCCAAGCAGTGCGAATCATGATGTGAAGCTACCCGATGAAACGTCAGGCCCCTAGTTCGGCACGGTCGGCATCGACCATCGTGGTGACAAGTTGTCGGAAGGTGGTCGAAGGAGTCCAACCGAGCAGCCTGTTCGCCTTGGCCGGATCGCCGAGCAGGAAGTCCACCTCCGCGGGGCGGAAGTAGCGAGGGTCGATAGCCACGTACTTCTCGTGGTCGAGGCCGACATGGCTGAATGCGACCTCGCACAGCTCCCGAACTGAGTGAGCCTCGCCGGTGGCGAGAACGAAATCGTCGGGTTGATCATGTTGCAAGATCCGCCACATCCCCTCGACGTAGTCGCCGGCGAATCCCCAATCGCGCATCGCGTCGAGGTTGCCGAGGTGCAACTCCCTTTGCGTTCCAGCGAGGATCGACGCCACTGCGCGAGTTACCTTACGGGTCACGAAGTTCTCACCGCGTCGCGGACTCTCGTGATTGAAGAGAATGCCGTTGGAGGCGAACATGCCGTACGACTCGCGATAGTTGACCGTAGCCCAGTATGCGAACACCTTTGCCACCCCGTACGGGCTCCGAGGGTGAAACGGGGTCTGCTCGTTCTGCGGCGGAGGGGCAGAGCCGAACATCTCCGAGGAGCTGGCCTGGTAGAAGCGAGCCTGGCAACCGGAGAGCCGGAGTGCCTCCAACACCCGGAGAGTACCCAGCCCGGTGACGCTGCTCGTGTAGTCGGGGATCTCGAACGACACCCCAACGTGGCTCTGCGCAGCGAGGTGGTAGATCTCGTCCGGGCCCACCGCCTCGATGAGCCGCAACAGGCCGAGCGGATCGTCCAGATCACCATAGTGAAGGGCCAGGCTCACTGCACCGTTCGCCCCATGCAACTGTTCGAGGCGGGAACGGTTGAGAACGCTCGACCGGCGAACGATGCCGTGGACTTCGTAGCCCTTTGCGAGCAGCAGTTGTGCGAGGTACGAACCATCCTGTCCGGATACGCCGGTGATGAGTGCGATAGGCATGTGCTCGGGCGAATGGGTATGTCAGCTGGCAGCGGCGGCACTGGAAGTCAAGGTGGTGATGCCACGCAATCCGCTGTTAGCGGAATGCCGCTGGAGAAACCAGTCGTACGTGGCGCTGATCCCGCTGTCGAGGTCGATCGATGCTCGCCAACCCGTGGACGCAAGGCGCGCGACATCGAGCACCCTTCGAGGGGTGCCATCCGGCTTGGACGTGTCGAACCAGAGTTCTGCTACTGGATAGACCACATCGCGCACCTTCTCGGCAAGTTCACGGATCGAAAGATCGACCCCTGTACCCACGTTGATGTGGCTGTGCTCGCTGTAGTGATCCATCAGGTGGACACAGGCATCCGCCAAGTCATCGACATGCAGGAATTCGCGCATCGGTGCGCCAGTTCCCCAAATCTCGACAACACCAGTGCCGCGTGTTTTGGCATCGTGGAACTTCCGGATCAGCGCCGGTAGCACATGGCTCGAGGTGAGGTCGAAGTTGTCGTTCGGCCCGTAGAGGTTGGTCGGCATCGC
>JANYDH010000139.1 GCA_025359865.1 Actinomycetes bacterium
TGAGATGTCGCTAAGCGACATCTCACGACCAAAGCCGGCGAGAGGTACTGTCATGGCATGCGATCGAGACAACAATGGCGTGAGCACCCGCGCACGTCTGGTCGCGCGATCGTGGTCGATATCGATGGCGTGCTCGCCGACGCATCCGGGCGCCAGCACTACCTCAACAATGCCGAGGGCCATCGCGACTGGCGGGGCTTCTTCGGCGCCGTCGGAGGCGATCCATTGCTTCCCGACACGCTGGCACTGTTGCGATTGCTGCCCGACGAGGTCACGATCGTGTTGTTGTCGGCACGTCCGGCGTGGGTGTTCGAGATCACGCACGCCTGGTTGCAACGCCATGAAGTGCCGTGGCACCTGCTCATTCTGCGAGACGAGGAATCGGTCGCCGGGGCGGCGGGCTTCAAGCGCAGTGTGGTATGCGGCCTGATCGAGCAGGGCTTCACGATCGAGCTCTCGCTCGACGATGACGAGCGGATCATCGACATGTACCGCAGCGAGCACATTCCTGCGCTGTACATCCATTCCGGTTATTACGCCCCACCGGCTGGCTCTTGACAGCAGCTCCCCGCTACCGGGTTCGGCCACCGTGGCGGGCGGATGCCGACATGATCGTGCGATCGCTCTGTGTGGCTCTCCTCAAGGAATCGTGAGGGCCTGCCGATAGTTCAGCCGTGACCGAGCGTTCCGATTCCACCGCAACTTCCTCCGACCCGCCAGACGGCGCACCGGACGTGAGTAAGTCTCGCGACGTGGCCGTAACGGGTCCACGCCCCGAGGTGCCGATTCCGTTCAAGCTGCGACTCGGTGGCGCCGCCCCGACACCTGCCGCGAAACCGTCAGAGGCTGTCGTGGCTTCGCCGGTCGTGTCTTCGCCGGCTGTCGTGGCTTCGCCGGTCGTGTCTTCGCCGGGTCACGGCGCGTCAGAATGGGATTCGTATCCCGCTTCGATCGAGCAGGACGCGTTGAGGGAATACAAGGCCGACGCGGACATGCAGTCGATCATCGGGCAGCTTGCGAGCCAGATCGTCGACGGTGAGGGTCCCTCATCGGCGCCAGCGCGCCTCTCAGCTGGGTCCCGGCCAGCGCGGCCGAGTGGCCGGGTGCCGGTCACCCCAACGCCGGTACCAAAATCGGTGCCGGCAGCTAAGCCGGTCCCGAAGCTTGTACCGATGTCCAGAATTCCGATCGAGGTGGCCCCGAGTGCCGCATCGCCCGTTGCGGAGCAGACCGTCGCCGAGCAGACCGTCGCCGGTCGCCACGTCACGACCTTGGTCGTGACCTCTCCCCCCGATGGTCGCGTCGAGGTTCCCGTCATCGTCGAGGCGGCTCCTCAGGTTTCCACCTCCGGTGCGGTGGCGGCCATCAGCGAACTGGTGACCGGTCCAGTTCTCGCTTCCCGCCCGACTCTCGGTACCGCACCGGAGGTGGTCGCGCCACAACCCGTCGTGATCGCGCCGCCGCTGTTGCCCAAGATCGAACCCAAGCCTGGTGCGAGTCGGCCCACCAAGCCGGTCGACTTCCATGCCTTGCTCTCACAGTCCGGCCTCGGTCAGGCGCACGCGAAGAAGCATCGCAAGAAGCGCCATCCGTTTCGGCTGCTGTTCAAGCTGGTCCTGTTGGCAGGGTTGGTTGCCGGTGGCGCCTACGCAGCAAAAAAGTACTACTTCGACCTGCAGTGGAAGCAAGATCTGAAGCCGCTCGCCGAGAGCGTCGGGCAACAGCGCGGTTTGTCATGGGACCACGCCGTGGCTGTCGTTGATCTCGACCACAACGAGTACGCGTTGAAACTGGCAGGAAGTATGTTGGACGTCACCAGCGCCCGGGCGACCACGCTGGGTAGCGAGTGGCGGGCGATGGGGTTGGCGCAGGGAAGCATCGACCTCGTGGCAATCGGATCCGCTGCAACTGCGGATCAGCCGGCGTTCTACGACCCGGTCGACGCCAAGATCTACGAGATCACCGGCATGTCCGCAGGGTTACGAGAAGTGTCGCTCACTCGGGCACTCACCAATGCGCTGCTGGACCAGAACTTCCACTGGGGAGCCGCTCTGCTGACCGCAGATTCCGGCGTCCAACTCGGCATTCGCGCATTGTTCGATGGCGATGCACTGTCCATCCGCTCGACGGCGGTTGGAACGGTGCTGTCCGACCCGGCCACCGCCGCCGCCGTATCGGCGGAGCTCGCCATCTTGCGCGCCGACACGGCTGCGCTGGGGCGCGGAGCCTCGCCGTATGCCGTTGCATTGACCGGTATGCCTGGTGATGCTGCAAGACATCTGTTCACACCTGGAATCACCCCGAGCGGGCGCGACGGCATCGATGCGCTCACTGTGTACAGCGACGCTTCGGTGTTCGACGGGGTTCGGGGCCGTTCGGTGGTACCGGTGATCCCGCAGGCAGCGACGACCACCGAGGTGACTGTTGCGACCACCGTGGCGGTCATCTCGCCGACAACCCTCGTTGATCCTGCCGTTGCGGTGGTGGTGACAGTGCCGACAGCCACAGCACCACCGACCAGTGCCGTTCCGACCGGTGCGACGGTCGCCGGGGCTGCCACAGCAGGCGGCCCGACACCCATCGGCGCAGCACCCATCGGCGCGGCTGCTCGCTCGGTTTCTTCCAGCCGCGGGATGATGTACTGGTATCACGTGCTTGCCGGCCGGATCCCCAGCGACCAGGCCTGGCATTCGGTGTTGGCCTGGAATGGTGACCTCGTGACCGCCGCCACCACGGCTGCCGGTCAATGTATCGACGCAAACATCTCGACCTTCGATGAGGCTGGGCAGCAGGCGCTGTTCGCGGCGATGCAACAGTGGGCAGCCCTCGCGCCGATCGAGGCAGGCACGACAGTGACCTCGGCTGGTCCGACGATCGTCGCGGTCCACAGTTGCGACCCGGGTCCTGGTGTCACCACCTACACGAATACCGACTCGGCTGCGTTCGGCCAAGCCGGAACCGAACTGGCAGTCGCCGCCGGCATGTTGAGCGCTGGGCTCCCCCGTACCGAGGCTGCCCGTACGTGTGTGCTCAGCCAGGTGCGGTTCACCGGGCCGCCAGCACTGGTACGTTCAGCGAGCGTCGACTCGTCGCTGTCGGAAGCGACACTCGATCTCACCTCGTCAGCGGTGCATGACTTGATGGCAGCGTGCGCAACCCAGTGATTCGCCGCAATCTTCCGGGCTGACCAGGTTCAATCGCGGAAGTTCTCGAACTGCAACGGGATACCGATCTCAGCCCCCTTCAGCGTGGCAATGACGCCCTGTAGATCGTCGCGCTTTTTTCCCGTGACGCGTACCGAATCGCCCTGGGTTTGGCTGCTGACGCCCTTCGCACCCTTTTCCTTGATCAACTTGTTGATCTCGCGTGCCTTCTCGCTGGAAATACCCACCTGGATGGTCACGACCTGGCGCACGGTGTTCTGCGTTGCCTCTTCGATCTTGCCGTAGTCGAGGCCCCTCAGCGAGACCCCGCGCTTGACCAGCTTTTCTTCGACGACGAGCCGCAGCGCGGTGAGGCGATCCTCGCTGACGGTGCGCAGCGTGAGCACCAGATCGTTGTGCTCGATGGACGAGTCGGTGTTCTTGAAATCGAAGCGGGTGGCGATCTCTCGCTGGGCCTGATCGACAGCATTACGGACCTCTTGACGGTCCACTTCGGAGACGACATCGAAACTTGGCATGGTTACAGCGTACTCAACCGATCAGGTCCATCTGGATCGCCGGTTGGCCGGTCGGGGGGAGGGCGGTAGCGTGCTGTTCCGCAATCTGGGTCGGTGCCCGAGCGGCCAAAGGGAGCAGACTGTAAATCTGCCGGCACAGCCTACGAAGGTTCGAATCCTTCCCGGCCCACAAGTACCACCATCGCCAGGCCTCACCCGAGCGCCTGGCGATGGCGGTTTTCGGCACCATCGTCCTCACCTCATGATCCTCACCTCCCTATGATCCTCACCTCCCCATGATCCTCACCTCCCCATGATCCTCACCTCCCCATGATCCTCATCGACGCGCAACGGCTGTCCGCCTCCCGCCCGAACCGCCCGCTGTTCGCCGACGTTTCGCTCACCCTCGAAGATGGCGACCGCATGGGCGTCGTCGGTATCAACGGGTGCGGCAAGACGACGTTGTTGCGAATGCTGGCCCGCGAGTTAACGCCAGAGTCCGGCGAGGTGCGCTGGGGGAGAGGCGTACGCATCGGGGTACTCGATCAGCAGGCCGTGCTCGTGCCTGGAACCGTGCGTACGGCCGTTGGTGACACCTGGCAGGGCGAGGCGATGCTCGACCGTCTCGGAATGGGCGGTCTGCTCGATGTGCACACCGATGACCTGTCGGGAGGCCAGGCCAAGCGGGTTGCTCTCGCTCGATTGCTGATCGGCGAACACGACGCACTCATCTTGGATGAACCGACGAACCACCTCGACCTCGATGCCATTGCGTTCTTGGAGGAATGGCTCGCCGCGTACCGGGGCGGGTTGGTGATGGTGACCCATGACCGTCACGTACTCGACCGTGTCACCAATCGTGTCCTCGAGATCGATCGCGGCAAGGCGTACCTGCATGTGCCCTCCGGCTGGCATTCCGGGTCTGGCTACGCCGCGTATCTGGACGGTCGGGCTCAACGCGAGGAGCAGGCCGAGGCGTCCGAGCAATCCCGACGAAATCTGGCGCGTACCGAGCTGACGTGGCTGCGTCGCGGTGCCCCGGCACGAAGCACGAAGCCGAAAGCTCGGGTGGCCAGTGCTACGGCGTTGGTGCAGGCCCGGCCCGACGCACCGGCCCGGGCCGGCGAACTGAGCCTGGCGATGGGGTCGCAGCGTCTTGGCTCGAAGGGGGTCGAACTGCGCGAGGTGTCGTTCTCCTGGCCGGATGGCACCAGAGTGCTCGACCCGTTCTCGATCACGCTCGAGCCGGGTGACCGACTGGGGATCGTTGGTCCGAACGGAGCGGGAAAATCCACGCTGCTGGATCTCATCGTCGGCCGGCTGACCCCGCTGAGCGGGATGATCGAGCGGGGGACGACGGTCAAGGTCGGCTACTACGACCAGCGTGGACGTGACCTCGACCTCACCATTCGTGTTCGTGAGGCGATTGCCGGCGACAAGGGTCAACCATCTCTCGACGACATCTCGCTGATGCGGCGGTTCTGGTTCGATGGCGACGCCCAGTTCGCTCCGGTCGGCACACTCAGCGGTGGCGAGAGGCGTCGCCTGCAGTTGCTGCTCACACTCGTCGAGCAGCCGAACGTCCTGTTGCTCGACGAGCCGACCAACGATCTCGATCTCGACACGCTGCGCGCGTTGGAAGGACTGCTCGATGAATGGCCCGGGATCGTGCTCGTCGTCAGCCACGACCGTGCTTTCCTCGACCGGACGGTGGACGAAGTGTTCGCGCTCGATGGTCGGGGTCATATCCGCCCCGTTCGCGGTGGCGTCGCAGGATGGCTGGCAGAGCGGGCGGCATCGGCTGGGTCCACATCAGCAAACGCGCCCTCGACCCCGGTGATGTCGACCCCGGTGATGTCGACCCCGGTGATGTCGACCCCGGTGAAGTCGACCCCGGTGAAGTCGACCCCGGTGAAGTCGTCGCCCGTGGTCTCGCCGCCCGTTCCCTCGTCGAAGACCGACCAGAAGCCGGCCACGGTTCGTAGTCCGTCGACGTTGCGTCGCCAACTCGGCCAGGCCGAACGAACGCTAGCAGCGGCCACGCAGGCACGCGATGCGCTCAACTCCCGATTAGCAGTAGCGGTCGATCATCGTGACATCGCTCGGGTCGGTGACGAACTTGCCGCCGCCCAGACCGTGGTCGACGCGAACGAAGAGACCTGGCTCGAACTCGCCGCCGAGGCCGAGGACCAGGGCCTCGACCTGTAACAACCCGGCTAACGGCCCTCACAGACTCGTTGGCTTGTGAGCTTGCGACGGTTTAGCCTGCATCGAAACTCACAGACTCGGTGCTCCAGGTGGCAGTGCTGCCGACGTTTGCGCGTCGATCTTGTGGCGTTCGTGGAGCAGACATTGCATCAAGGCGACATCCAGCCAGCGGTGGAACTTGCGACCGGTCTCGCGCTCGATGCCCACCAACGTGAACCCACACCGGGTGTGTAGCGCCCTCGAGGCGGTCCCCGCGGCTTCGATGCGGGCGAAAACGCTGTGGAACCCGCTCTGTTCGGCCACATCGAGCAGCGAATCGAGGATCTGTCGACCGATACCCCTACCGGCTAGATCGCGATGTACGTACACGGAGTTCTCGACGCTTGTACGGTAGGCGGCCCGCTCTCGGTATGGCGACAATGCCCCGAAGCCGACGACCGTGCCGATACCGGTGCCCAGGTCAGCGGCACCGGAGGGGTCGGATGCGTGCACCGCAACAATGGCAGCGAAGGCCCCGGAGCGCGCCGTCAACCAGGCCTGCTGGTCGTCGAGCGAACGTGGGACGAGGTCGAACGTGGAGGTGGTGTGCATCACCTCATGGTTGTAGATCGCGCGAATCGCCTCGGCGTCGCCGAGTTGGGCCAGTCGAATGCTGATCGAGTCCACGGGCCAGGAGGGTAGTCGTGGTACGAGCCGCAGAGCAGCTTGGGTGAGGGCTACCCAAAATGCCCGAAATCCGGTGGGGGGGTGAGGCGGTCGCGGCGCTATCATCTCTGGGCGGTACGCGGCTCTGCCGCGCTCCTAGCCCTCTTAGCTCAGTAGGTAGAGCAACGCCATGGTAAGGCGTAGGTCATCGGTTCGACTCCGATAGAGGGCTCGACCAAAGGTCGGTTCACTGCCTGGTCATGCCCGGCTCGATCCGATCCGCGGTACTGACCTGGCGGCGTAGCTCAGATGGTCAGAGCATCCGGCTCATAATCGGAAGGTCACCGGTTCGATCCCGGTCGCCGCTACCAACCCAATTCCAGCAAGACCAGCAAGACCCAGTTCGAGATACGCAACACCGACATACGCATTACCAGAACAGACTGCATCGATAGGAGAAGTAGAGATGAGCAAGGCGAAGTTCGAGCGGACGAAGCCGCATGTGAATATTGGTACGATGGGTCATATTGACCATGGTAAGACGACGTTGACGGCGGCGATTTCTAAGACGTTGTCGGAGAAGGGGTTGGCGAAGTATACGCCGTTT
>JANYDH010000151.1 GCA_025359865.1 Actinomycetes bacterium
GCCGGCACCGATGACCACGACGCGCAGACCGGGCTGCTCGCCGCGCCGACGGAACGAGAACAGCCGTGACTGGAAGCGCAGCATCGCCATGAGGAAGCTGCCCAGCACGGCACCGGTGATCACGACAGAGATCGGGACTTCGTAGCGCAGCACTTGGAGGGCCAGCAGCACACCGGTTGCTGCGACGCCCGAAGTCACCAGCCGGCGAGCCTCGTAGATGCTCGCGTGTCGCCACAGCTGGCCATACAGGCCGAGCGCCCAGTTGCACACGAGCGTCGCTGCGATCGCCAGCGGCAGGAAGCGCCAGAACGCCGCCCAGTACTTGTCGGGCACCGAACCGTCGAAGCGCAGCACGAGCATCGTGAGGTAGGCCAGCGTGGTCAGGATGACGTCCAGACCCACGACGGTGACATCGCTGCGCATCTGCACCGTGCGCGACGCAGACCGTGTCCAGAGCGCTCTGATCCTCGCCTTCACGTGCGGCATCCTTCTCCGTCGATCGCGGCCGCGGTTGGGCCGTTGGTCACTTCTGGTCATCGGCACCCGTGGAGCCACCTATGAGCAAAACCTTGCCGATTGCTTGAGTTTCCAAGTGTCGGGGTCCGCCATCCCGCTTCACACGACGTAGAAAAAGACTACACATGGTGTTCACAATGTGTTCGGCCGAGGTCGAAGAGGCCCGAGCCGATCCTGCCGTGCCACTAACGTCGAGCGTCGTGCCGATCCGTGTGCTGTGGGTGATCAAGGGATTGGGCCCCGGCGGGGCCGAGCACCTGCTCGTGTCGGCCGCTGCGGCGCACGATCACGATCAGTTCCAGATCGAGTGCGCGTACGTGCTGCCGTGGAAGGACCACCTCGTCGGTGCGCTGGAGGAAGCGGGTGTCCGCACGGGGTGCCTCAGCACCCGGCGCGCCGATTGCCTGTGGCCGCGCCGGCTCGCCGCGCTGGTGCGTTCGGGCGAGTGGGACGTGATCCACGTGCACTCGCCGCTGCCGGGTGCCGTGGCGCGCCTGGCAGCGCGCTCGATGCCCAAGGATCGCCGTCCGGCGGTCGTGGTGACGGAGCACAATCGCTGGGAGACGCACCGTTTGCCGACGCGCCTGCTGAACCGCTTCACGAGTCGTTGGGATTCCGCGGCCATCGCGGTGACCGACGAGGTTCGCGAGTCGATGCGTGGACCGGTGGCTGCGCATGCGGTCACCGTCCGGCACGGCATCGACACCGCCCGCACGGCCGCGGCGCGCTCGCAACGCTCGGAGGTTCGCGCCGAGCTCGGCCTGGGCGAGGATGAGATCGTCGCCGGCACCGCCGCCAACTTCCGCCCGCAGAAGGACTATCCGAACCTGCTCAAAGCGTTCCGGTTGCTGGCTGACCGCAAGGTACCTGTGCGTCTGATGGCAGTGGGCCAGGGCCCGCAGGAAGCCGAGATGCGAGCGCTGTGCACCGAGCTCGGGTTGGACGACCGGGTCACTCTCACCGGTTTCCGCAACGACGCGGTGCGCATCATGGCGGCCTGCGACATCTTCACGCTGGCCTCGCAGTGGGAGGGTTTGCCGGTCGCCGTGATGGAAGCGCTCGCCATTGGTCTGCCGATCGTGGCCACCGACGTCGGGGGAGTGGGTGAGGAGCTGCACGACGATGTCGATGCATTGCTCGTGCCGCCGCGTGACCCGGTGATGCTGGCAACCGCGATCGAGCGAGTGGTGACTGACCCCGATCTGCGTACCCGGCTGGGCGCTGCCGCCACGGCCCGGTCGGCGGAGTTCGATGTCGCCCGCACCATCGTGGTCCTGGAGGAGACTTACCGGCGGGTGGCACGTCCCGCGCCGGTGGTCGCTCCCGAAACTGCGCCCGCGGAGGCCGCCGTACGCAAGCCGCGTACGCCCGCTGCTGCGCTCGAAATCCGCCACGCCGCCCCCGAGGACCGCGCCGAGATCCTCGAGCTGCTGGGTCGTTCGCTCGGCAGCGACGGAGATCCGCGCTATCCCGAGCTGTTCGCATGGAAGCACGACCAGAACCGCTTCGGCACCTCGCCGATGTGGGTGGCCACCGATGCCGGGCGCATCGTTGCGTTCCGCACGTTCATGCGCTGGGAATTCGAGCGTGGCGGCAGCATCATTCGCGCAGTTCGAGCAGTGGACACCGCGACGGATCCCGACTACCAGGGCCGCGGACTGTTCCGTTCGTTGACCATGCGCGGGCTGGAGGAGATGCGCGCCGAGGGCATCGATTGGGTGTTCAACACCCCGAACAGCCAGAGCCGGCCCGGCTACCTGAAGATGGGTTGGCGTGAGGTCGGCAGCCTGCCCGCCGCTGTGCGCTTCGCCGGGCCGTCGGGGGCGCTGCACGCGCTCCGCTCCCGCGTGCCAGCCGAGCGCTGGTCGCAGCCGCTGGACGTGGGAGAGCCGTTCCTCGACTGGCTGTCGCGGCGGGGTGTGGACGGTCGGCGTGAGGAACCGAAGGACGTGCGCGAGGTGCGCACGCGGATGGACGACGACTACTTGGCTTGGCGGTTCGGCACGCCGCTGCTCGGCTACCGGGTGATCGACGAAGACGCCGCCGCGATCGTGGTTCGGTCGCGGCGCCGCGGCAAAGCTTTGGAGCTCGCCGTGGTCGCCGGCTTCGGCGAGGCCGATGCGGTCGACCGCCTCGCCGGTGACACCGCTGGCCGGGCGAACGCCGACTACGCCATCCGGATCGGCGCACCGCGCCCGTTGGCTGGGTTCGTGCCGTTACCCCAGGGCGGCCCGGTCCTCACCTGGCGAGCCGTCACCAACTCGGGGATGCCGCCGTTGTCCAACTGGGCCCTGTCGCTGGGAGACGTCGAGCTGTTCTGATCCTCCACGAAGGCTGCTTTGGGCCTCCGCGGCGGCCGCACGGGCACGCAGGGGATTAAGAACATCAGCGGCAGCAGCAAGGACTTCTGTCGAGCGAGCAGGCCGAGGTTGGCGAAGCTGGTGTATGCCAGACCGCTGAAGAACAGCGAGGTCATCGCGAAAGCGATGAACGGGTTGGTGAAGATCAGCTTGGGGAGATGGATGACACGTCGCCAGCTCAACACGCACACTCCCATGAACACAGCGATTTCCAGTGCGGACAGCAACTGGCCGGGGCCGTGGGCCTCGAAGAGCAACGGGCGGAGCAGCGTCCGGATGGAGGCATATGGCCAGTCGGCCGGGCTGGAGATTGACGGCGGCTTGAACGCCGAGCCCGCCTGGGCGGTGCGACGCGACGTCTCGGCGAGGATAGACGTGATGTCCGCGGAGGTGCTCTGTGCCGCCTCACCCTTGGACGGATTGAGGAACTTCAACGTCGCCGAGCCGACTGCAACCAGCGCCGCGCCGGCGATGCCGATGATCACGAGCAGCAGTAGCCGATCGAAGACGCCCGCCCCACGACGGCTGCCCTTCTGGCCTCGTCCGCGGAACAATGCCGCGATGAGCGCCGGGAACAGACCTCCGATCCAGAGTGCCGCCATGTGTGGACGCACGGCGGCCGCGAGCCCGAGTCCCAGCACGGCGACGATGACTGGCACGATGACGCGCCGCCGCGACAGCACGCGGGCAAAGCCGTACGTGGCGGCACCTAGCGCCAGCATCATCACGGCCTCCTTGCCGATCGACGACGGCCAGTAGACGATGCTCGGTCCGAACGCGCACCAGAGTGCATAGCGGCGCTTGTGTAACTCCGGGATGGCGATGCATGCACCCTTCACGAACATGCAGATGCCCCAGAACGCCATCCAGGAGAAGATCAGGTAGCCGCCCATCTTGCTGCTGCCGGTGAGCGTGTAGACGAACGAGGTGAAACGCTGAATGAACATGGTGCCGGTCCCACTCGGCAGCACAGCGCCGATGTTCTGCTTGCCGGACGACACGCGGTTGGCAGCCGCAAATGCGTACTGGTGGTACGCCTCGGCGTCGGTCGAGCCGCCGTACGCGCCGAACGAGATGAAGTACTTCGCTGCGGCGCCCACGAACTTCAACAGCAGCGCCAGGTACATCACGCCCGCGATCGGTCGCAACGGGCCGGAGAACATTCTGCGCACGCCGAAGGCGCCGATCAGCGTGAGCGGTGGCAGGACCACGAAAGCGCCCCAGATGTCGTACGAGAGGTGCGTCATCGCCAAGCTCAGCGCAACGAGGTAGCCGATCGCCAGCCCGATGACCGCCTGCTCGCCGAGCCGCGACTTCATGTCACCTTTTCGTCGTGCGTTTCCTCGGCATCGGTGCCGAACTCGTCGTTGTCATCGGCACCGTCCGGGAGTCGCGTCGGTGACGTGTCGTCATCGTCGTCGAACCCCTTCGCTGCTGCCTGCAACTCGGTGGCCACGATGACGGGCTTCGGGTCGGACTTCAAACCGGACACGAGGGCTGGCGCCTTCTTGTCGGCAGGCTTGGCAGGCTTGGCGGACTTGGCGGACTTGGCGGCTTTCGCGGCCTTGGCCGCTGCCTTGCTCGCCTTTAAGTCAGCGCGCGTCGATCGGAGTCGCGTGGGGGGCTCGCGATCGGCGTACTCGTAGTACGGGGCGCGCTCGGGCTTCAGGCCTGTCAGCACCAGCACGATCGGTGCAGTGCTGATGTCACGCAGGATCGCGATGGTGCGCTCCGCCGTCTCGATCGGCGTGTGGCCCACCTTGGTGAGGATGACGATCACATCCGCCAGCGGCACCAGTTCCAGCACCTCGGCCGTTGCCCCCACTGGCGAGGTGTCCACCACGACGGTGTCGTCCGCGCTGCCGAGGTGTGGCAGCAGGTGTGCGGTCGCTCGGGCGAGGTCGCCGGCAGAGCCCTCGATCGTGCTGAGGTCGAGCAACGACATGTGCGGGTCCACCGTGTCTTGCAGCAGCCACTGCGGATCGATGGTCGCGAGGTCGTCGAACTCGAACGGAAGGTCAGGTGGCAGGCTGTCGGTGACCACCTCGGCCAAGCGGGGCCGACGGAAGTCGGTGTTCACCACCACGGTTCGTTGGCCGGTCTCCACGAACGCAGCGGCGAGGTTGGCTGCAAGCGACGTCTTGCCCTCGCCCGGCCCCGGCGAGACCACCAGCGTGATGCGCGGGCGGTCGACGGGCTCGAGCGTGCTCTGTACAAAGCCGATGACGTTGCGCAATGTGCGGTAGGAGTCGGACAGCGGGTCGTGGCGGTCCCTGCTGACCACGAGCCCGCGGCGGGTGCTCTTGACCTTGGGGATCACGACGCGGGCACGGAGATTCATGATCTCCTCGGCCTGCTCACGCGTGCGGATGCGACGGTCCAACACCCCGAGGAGCATGACCACACCGAAGCCCAGGGCGAGACCCGCAACTCCACCCAGCACACCACGGGTGAGCCGCGATGTGGGGGCGCTCAGGCCACCGCCGCTCGACGAGTCCTCGATGGCCTGGGCCCTCTGCAGGGTAGTGAACGTCAGCAACGGGGGTGCCTCCGCCAACGATTGGTTCTGCTCGAAGGCGACGCTGTACTGGCGCGAGACAGCGTCCCGTTGGGCCGCCAGGATTGGATCGTCGGGGCTGACCGCGAGCTTGTTGGTGAGGTCCTTGACCTGAGTCTCCAATGCCGACAAGCGCGCCAGGGAAGCCGCCAGCCGCTGCTGGTAGATTTCGTCCTGGCGCTCGGCTAGGTAGCCGTTGAGCTCATCGCCGAATGTGTTGGCGATCAACTCGGCGTCAGCGGCGGTTGGCTGGGTGGTCGTCACCCGCAAGGCTCCGGTGACGACATCGAAGGTCACCGTTACCTGGCTGGCTAGCGCAGCTTCGGCCCCGGCGTAGTTGAGCTTCGCCTTCACACGCTTCGGGACTTCGCCCACGGTGGCGAACAGAGGCACTTGGTTGGGGGAGATCGCAGTCGTCCCGCTCTGGGCAGTCTCGGTGTCGTTCGCCAATAACGTTTCCGTCGCGGTGAACGACGTGAGCTGCGATTGCTTGTTGACCTCGGCCGGCTTGGGCACCGCACCGAGCGCGCCGCCGATCAGCATCAGCAGCACGATCACCCACCAGCGTCGTTTCAAGGCCCCTAAGGCGGAGAAGTTGTTCATGTCGGTGTGTCCAAGCGATCGAAGCGTAGCGAGTGCATTCCGCCAAGAGCATTCATCGGCGCGGACCGCGCCGGGGACAAGGGGATTTTGCGCTTCAAGGCGTGGGTGTTATGCCCAGGCGGCTACAGAACCTCGCCAGCGAACTCGTGTCCCCGCATGAGGTTCTTCGTGTCGAAGACCATCG
>JANYDH010000157.1 GCA_025359865.1 Actinomycetes bacterium
ACAATCGGACGAGACGTCTCGATCACCCGACGCACAGCTTGATCCTTGAATTCCTGTGAATACTTTTGACGTTGCATGACCACTTCCTCTGGATCTCGAGGCTACGAGGCCACCTGTCCGGAAACGTCAGGGCAATCCACAGCGCGACCGCCCGGCCGGGGGCAGGGCGGTCAGGGGCCGGGGCGGAAGTAGATCGTCTTGCCGGTCTGGTGACGGGCGAACCCACTGGTGGCCCCGGTGGTGACCTCGGACGATCCGAGCATCAGATAGGCGTCGTTGCGCATCCGGCCGCGGATGTCGGTGAGGATCTTGGCTTTGGTGGCATCGTCGAAGTAGATCAGCACGTTGCGGATCATCACCAGGTCGATCCCGCCCATCTGCGGTAGCGACGAGGGCACCACCAGGTTGGCGATACGCACGTCGAGGATCTTGCGGAGGCTGTCGTCCATCCGCCAGTCCATGCCTTCGTGCTGGAAGTAGCGCATCAACATCGCCGCCGGCAACCCACGATTCACCTCGAGTTGGCTGAACTTGCCCTCGCGGCAACGGTTGACCATCGTGTCGCTCAGATCGGTCGCGGCGATCTTGATGTCCCACGAATTCGACTCCTTGGGGAAGTCCTCGCGTAGCAGCATCGCCAGCGAATAGGGCTCTTGCCCGCTGGAGCAGGCCGCGCACCAGACATTGAGTCGTCGTGTAGCCGCGCGAGCCTTGAACAGGGTGGGCAGGATCTCTTCGCGCAGTGCCTGCCACGGATGGATGTCACGGAAGAACGAGGTCTCGTTGGTGGTCATCGCATCGACGATGACGCCGCGCAATGGCAGGTTGGGTGACGACACCAGTCGTTGCACGAGTTCGCCGACGTTGGCCAATCCTTCTCGTCGTGCGATCGGCGCGAGCCGGCTTTCGACCAGGTATTCCTTGCCGCGTTCGATCACGATCGCCGACTCTTTGCGAACGAGATCGCACAGGAAGTCGAACTGCATGTTGGTCATCGTGGTCATGACGCCACTCGAACCCTTCTCGGCATGCCCTCGAGCGTGTCGACGATGGCTTTGCCGACTTCGTCGAGCGGGTACTGCGCGTCGGCAAGGCCGGCCTGAGCAACGGCACCGGGCATGCCCCAGACCACACTCGTCGACTCGTCTTGAACGATCACTCGCGCACCGCGTTCTTTCAGTGTGGCGCAACCGTCACGCCCGTCGTGGCCCATCCCGGTGAGGATCACCCCGAGCACGTTGCCGCGGTACACCTCGGCAATCGAGTTGAACATCACGTCGACCGAGGGACGGCAGAAGTTGATCGGAACGCCTTGGTTGAGCCGCACGCTTACCGAGGCCGCGCCTCGAACGAAGGTCATGTGGTAGTCACCGGGGGCGATCAACACCAGCCCCGGTTCCAGAACGTCGCCGTCGACGGCCTCACGAACCCGCATCGGGATCGACGAATCAAGGCGCTGGCCGAGTAGGCGGGTGAACACCGGAGGCATGTGCTGGGTGATGACAACCGGTACCCTCAGGTTGGCCGGTAGCGCCTCGAGTACCGTCGACAACGCAACGGGTCCGCCGGTGGACGAACCGATCGCGACGACATCGAACTTGCCGGTCAAGGGGGCCGCAACTACCTTGCGAGTGAGTGGCGGGAACGCCATCGATGCCACGGTAGGTGCCCCGCCCACGGCACGCCGCGAGGCGAGCGTCGATGGTGCCGAGCCGCTGGCGCGGTTGCACAATGCCTTGATCTTGGGGATCAGGTCTTCGCGGACCTTGTCCATCGCCGCGCCGACGCTACCGACGTTGGCGGGCTTGGTCACGTAGTCCGACGCGCCAAGGCTGAGTGCTTCCAGCGTGGATGCCGCGCCGCGCTCGGTGAGCGTGCTGAACATGATGATCGGGATGGTGCGGTTCTTCTTGCGGATCGCGGCGAGGGCCTGCAAACCGTCCATCTCGGGCATTTCGATGTCGAGGGTGATGACATCGGGCTGCAGTAGATCGTGCTTGGTGACGGCGATTGCGCCGTTCTGGGCGACGCCGACGAGCTCGAGTTCGGGATCTTCGTTGATCACCATCGTCAGCAGGCGTCGCACAACGACGGCGTCGTCGGCGATCAAGACGCGGATCGGCTTCATCCGAGACCCAGCAGCTGCAGCTTGTCCTCGATCACCTCACGAGTAACCGGTTTCATCGCGTACTCGTCGGCACCCGCCTTCAGTGCCTCGTAGACGAGGCGCGGGCTTGACTCGGAGGTCACCATCATCACCTTGACTTTGTCGTATTCGCGCTTGGTGCGCAGCTCGGTGACGAACTCGAGCCCGTTCATCACGGGCATGTTCCAGTCCACCAGCGCCAGTTCGGGCGTGGACTCGAGCATCCGGTCCAGGGCATCTGCGCCATGTTCGGCTTCGACCACGTCGGTGTGGCCCATGTCGGCAAGCATCCGCTTGAGGATCATCCGCATCGATCTGGAGTCGTCGACAATCAGGATTCGCACGTCACTTCCTTCGTTCGAGGACCAGATGGTCCAGAGTCCTTGCTTGCTGTGGGTGACCTCGGCCCGGTTTCGGCGTCGATGTTCCAAGGTTGACGGTCCCGTGTACGGGTGGTGGGGCACGGATCTGAGCGGTAACGAACGAACCGTCGCCGCCCCGTCCTCCAGGAGCGTGGGGGTGTGCTCCGAGGACAGGGGGCGACGGTATCGGAACCTTGACTCAGCCTCGGTCAGTAGGTGAACTGACTGACCAGGGCCTGCAGGTCAGCTGACATGCGGGCCAGCTCGGTGGCTGCACGCTGGCTGTCCGACGCACCGGAGGCGGTGCTGTCGGCGGCGTTGGCAACGGCCTGCATGTTGGCCGTGATCTCCGTCGAACCACGGCTCGCGTCGTTGACGCTGCGGGCCATTTCACTGGTGGTTGCAGCCTGCTCCTCGACGGCGCTGGCGATGGTGTCCTGGTACTCCGCGATCTGGTTGATGATCGTGAGGATCCCGGCGATGGACTCGACCGACCGCTGCGTGTCCTGCTGGATGGCAGTGATCTTCTGGCTGATGTCCTCGGTCGCCTTGGCGGTCTCCTTGGCCAGTTCCTTGACCTCGTTGGCCACCACGGCGAATCCCTTTCCGGCTTCTCCCGCACGGGCGGCCTCGATGGTCGCGTTGAGGGCGAGCAGGTTGGTCTGCTGGGCAATGCCGGTGATGACCTTGACGATCTGGCCGATCTCGGCTGAGCTTTCGCCCAGTTTGGCCACTGTCTCGTTCGTCGCCTGGGCCGCCTCGACCGCCTGGCTGGCCACCTTGGCGGCATCGCTGGCGTTCTTCGCGATCTCCTTGATGGAGGCGCTCATCTCCTCGGCACCGGTCGAGACCGTCTCGACGTTTCGGCTCACTTCGACCGACGCCTCGGTGACCAGGTTGACCTGGTTCGATGTCTCTGCGGAGTTGGCACCCATCTGCTCGGAGACCACCTGCAGCTCCTCTGCCGCTGCGGCGAGAGCCTCGGAGTTGGCAGCGATCGACGACACGCTGCCACGCAGGTCGCCGAGCAGTTTCTTTAGGGCTTCGCCCATCTGACCGACAGCGTCATCGCCCTCTACCGTCACCGCCACGGTGAGGTCACCGCGGGCCGCACCCTCGAGCGACGTCAGCATGCTGTCCACCTTGGCCCGCAGTTCGGCGGCGGCCAGCCGCTCCTTTTCCTGCGTGTCGAGCCTCTGCATCGACTGCGATACCAGCGTTCCGACGCTGCGTAGCGCATTCAGGCGACCCGGGCTGGGGTCGAGCGTCTCGGTGGCGAAGAAGTCCATCGTTCCGATGACCTCGCCGTTCAGCAGGATCGGGAAGCACACTCCGCTCTTCACGCCAGCGCGCTGTGCGACTGGGGCTCGAACGCAATCGGTCATCTCGCCGATGTCCTTGCTGAAGAACAGGTCACGGTTGCGCCAGGCGCGGCCCGACAGGCCGACGCCCTCCTGGAACGAGGCCTCCATGGTCACGCGGCGGAACTCGGCACCTGCATCGCCGGAGTCGACGGCGAAGTGCAGTGCCTTGTCGCGCGGATCGACCTTCCAGTACGAGCCGTAGGCCCACCCGAACGCCGCGCGGGCGGCATCAAGCGTCATCCGCGCTGCATCCTCCGCGGTGGAGGCGTTGACCAGCGCGCCCATGACAGCGTTGATCGCAGCGTTGTCGGTCGCCCCTTCGACAGCTTCGCGTTCGGTGCGCAGCTGGTTGGTGACGACCGACCAGGTGGCCATCGCGCCGTTGTAGTTGCCCTGGGCGTCTTTGATCGCGCTGACGTTGAGGTCGAGGGTCTCGGGGCCGACTTGAATGTTGGACCGCATCGGCAGGTACTGGGCAGGGTTGCCGAGCACGTTACGCTGATGCGCGGGGTTCTTGTGGAAGATGTCGATGTTGCTGCCGACGAGCTGGTCGACGGGGACCGGGAGGAACTGTTGCAGGCCCCGCAGCGTGTTCAGCGAAGCCGGGTTCATGTACCGGATGAACAGGTCTTTGTCGGCGTACATCATGTTCGTCGGCGAGTTCTCCATCATCGATGTGATGCGGGCGATGTCTACTTCCATAACGAGCTTGGCAGTGACGTCTTCGAAGATCACGGCGTAGCCGAGCAGATCGCCGTTGCGCTGCACCGCACTGATCTGGGTGGCGATGGTGACCGGTCCGAACGAGAACGTGACGTCGCGTGGCAGCCCGCTCAGGTTGCCGAGCGTACGCTCGACCTTGCCCGGATCTTTGTGGAAGCGGTGGATGGAACCGTTGAGAATGTCAGCAACCTTCACGCCGAACGCCTTGTACAGCTCCTCCTCCAGCAAGTAGAGGGTTTCGAGTGCGAACGGGTTCGCATACACGATGTTGAACTTGGTGTCGGCAACGAGAATTCTCGCCTGCATCGAGTCGAGTATCGCCGCTAGAGGCT
The DNA here is from genome assembly GCA_025359865.1 of Actinomycetes bacterium. Taxonomy (GTDB): domain Bacteria; phylum Actinomycetota; class Acidimicrobiia; order Acidimicrobiales; family Ilumatobacteraceae; genus VFMC01. The sequence goes on from JANYDH010000157.1 coordinate 4,928, forward strand.
TGGCCTCGTCGAGTAATTCCGAGTGTGCCAGGACCGCAGTCCCGCCAGTGTTTGCAGTCATGGTGGCTCCTTGTTTCGTTGATTTTGTCCGGCTGCCTGCCGGACGAGGTGTGGTTGCTGTGGCTGTCATTTCGACGGTTTCGCTGGTTTCGCTGGTTGACGCTGAATCGTCGGCTAGGGCACTCTCGTCGGGCTCTGTTGACGTGGTGGTGAGTGTCACGAAGGCCCGGTTTCGAGTTCATGGACAGAGGCGTTCGGTGTCGGAATGTCGAGCAATCGGTCGGTGTCGAGGATCAGCAGCAGGGAGTTCTCGAGCTTGTAGATGCCAGCCACGAGCTCTCGGCATGGACCGAGCAGGGTGGCGGGCACCGACTCGAAGTCGGCGTTTCCGACCTCGAGTACGTCGCGGATCTCGTCGACCAGAATGCTCACCACACCCTCGTCGGTGCGGATCACCACGTTCATCGACTCGACACCCTCGGCAAGCGGGGGGAGTTCCAGCCGGCGACGCAGATCGATCGTGGTCACGATCTCCCCTCGGAGGTTCATCAGCCCGTTGACAACGGCCGAGACCAGGGGGACCCGGGTGCGTTCTTGGGCCCGGATCACTTCCTGCACCTTGGTCACAGGCACCCCGAGGTACAGGTCGCCGAGGTAGAACGTGCAGAACCGGCGGTCGCCGATCACGTTGCCGATACTGGTCGGGTTACTCGTGGTACTGGTCATGCTCATGCCGCTGCCCCTACTGCTCGTGTCAGGAGGCCTGGCAAGGCCCCGTTCAGCACCTCTCGAACGTCGATCACATCGGTCACCAATCCTTGGATGACTGCGGTTCCTTGGATTCCTCTGGCCGAGGTTCGGTCGGTGATCTGGAAGGCCTCCTCGACGATGTCGAAGATTTCGTCGACCACGAGCCCGACCGAGACGTTGTTCTCGTTGTACACCACCACCTGCATCGGCTGGTCGGCGGTGCGCTTGACGGGGATGTTGAGCTCGTCGCTGAGGTGCACGAGCGGCATGATCTCGCCGCGATATTGCACCACGGGACGATGGCTCGAAATCTCGACATCTTCCGGACGGAACTCCTCCAGCCTGGCCACGGCTTCGAGTGGAAGGCCGAGGCGACGTTCTCCAAGGCTGAACAACAACAGTCGTCGACGATCAGCCATGGCTTCGCTCAACTCCTCGGCCGACGCGTTCGAACGCGATGTACTGCGTTGACCGGCGGTGATGCCGACATGGTTGGCGATTCCCATCACGTCGAGAATGAGAGCGACCCGGCCATCGCCCATGATCGTCGCTCCAGCGAATGCCTCGACGTGCTTCAGGAGGCGGCCGAGCGGCTTGACCACGATTTCGGCGGTGTCGCTGATCTCGTCGACGACGAGGCCGAACTGATGGTCGTCGGCCTGCACGACCACGATGTTGAATGCCTCACGGTCGTCCGTGCTGGAACCGGCGTCGAACACCGCGTTGAGGAACACGAGCGGCAGGAGCCGTCCGCGTAGGCGATGAACCGGCACGCCTTGGATCCATTCGATCCCGTTCTCGCCGTGGTGGCCATCCAGGCGCACCAGTTCGAGCAGGCTCACCTGAGGGATGGCGTAACGGCCATCTCCGACGGTGACCACAAGTGCCGGGATGATCGCGAGTGTGAGCGGGATCTTCACCTTGAACGTCGTGCCCTTGCCGAGCACCGTTTGCACGTCGACCGAACCGCCGATGCCTTCGATGTTTGTCTTCACCACGTCCATGCCGACGCCGCGCCCGGAGATGTTGCTGACGGACTCTGCGGTCGAGAACCCCGGGAGGAAGATCACGTTGAGGATCTCGCGGTCGGTTCGCCCGGCGGCCTCATCGGCTGTCAACATTCCCTTTTGAACCGCCTTGCGGCGAACCTTGGCGGCATCGATACCGGCGCCGTCGTCAGAGATCTCGATGATCACTTGGCCACCCTCGTGGTACGCAGCCAGCCGTACGACCCCTTCGGCAGGCTTGCCTGCCGCAAGGCGGTCGGCGGGGCTTTCGAGCCCGTGATCGACGGAGTTCCTGACCAGGTGGGTGAGTGGATCCTTGATCGCCTCGAGCAGCGTCTTGTCGAGTTCGGTGTGCTTGCCCTCCATCTCGAGGCGGGCTTGCTTGCCGCAACCGATCGTGAGGTCACGCACCACGCGGGGGAACTTGTTCCAGACGTTTTCGATCGGCTGCATCCGGGTCTTCATCACGCCGGCTTGCAGTTCGGTCGTGATCAGGTTCAACCGTTGCGACGTGGCGTTGAACGACGGGTCACTCTGATCCTGGGTGAACTGGAGGATCTGGTTGCGGGCGAGTACGAGCTCGCCGACCAGGTTCATCAGATCATCGAGGAGACCGACATCTACCCGGATCGACTCTGTGACGGCAGTACGGTCCTCGGACTGAGCCTTCAGGGTCTGCGTCACCTCTTTCGACGAGATTGCGGATTGCTCGACCAGAATCTCACCAACACGGCGCGTGTCGCCCTGGTCTTGCTGCTGAAGCGCATCGGCGAGCTGTGCTTCAGTGATCTTTCCGCTCTCGAGCAGTTGCACGCCGAACATTCCGTCGACGTCGACCGCGTGGTCTTCGATCGATTCTGTCTCGACGAGTACGCCGTCAAAGCTCTTCTCGCTCGTGACCGTCACCACCGAAATCGTGCGCCCGGCAGACTTGCGCGGCTTCTTCACTGCGGCGGCACTGATGCCGGTGGTCGTCTTTGCCTTCCCGCCGCGAACGGCGCGTAACGGGGTCGGTGGTTCCGACATGGCAGGCTCCTCTTCAAGTTCGACCGTTGCAGCGGCCGGTTCGGCTATGGCTTCCTTCTCCACGTTGTTGGCCTCGATCGCAACTTTGGCCTCGATCGCATTGTGAGTCGCTACGGTCCCGACGTGCTCGCCGTTGTTGAGGCGGCTTAACCGGTCGACGAGATCTGGGAAACTCAGGCCACCTTCGCCGCCGGTGGCGACTACCGAGTCGAGGATCACTCGTACTGCGTCGAGCATCGCGAGGAGTCCCGAGGTGATCTCGGAGGTCACCTGCAGGTCACCGTCGCGCAACTTCGACAACAGGTTCTCGCCAACATGGGTGACCGACTCGAGCGTGCCGAAACCAAGGAATCCCGACGTGCCTTTGATCGTGTGGATCGTGCGGAACACCCGAGCAAGTACGTTCTTGTCGGGGTTCTGTTCGAGTGCGACCAACTCTTGGTCGAGCTGATCGAGGTTCTCATGGCTCTCGGTGATGAACTCATTCACCACTTCATCCATTTCTTCGTCCTGCATCGGTGACACCCCCTGGTGTGAACCTCGGCGCAGCTCGGGAGAACTGCAAGCCTTCGTAAAGGTCCGGGGGATGTTGGGTGATGCCGTCATTCAAAGGGAGGTTCTTGCTGATTCAATTGCACTAGCTCGGCACCGTTCGCTGACGCTCCACACCCGGGAGGCGGTCGACGCGTAGTCTCACCAAGGTGCCCCGGGACTCAGCATCGCAAGGAGTCCCCATCCGTGTCCTGGTTGTCGATGATCAGCCTGCCGCGCGGCGCGGCACTGCTACATACTTGCTCGAGCACGGATTCGAGGTGTGTCCGCCGGTGGCTACGCTGCGCGATCTGGAGCAGGCATTCGCGCAGGCGGTGCCGGACGTCGTGGTGATCGAACCGACCACGGGCGACCGCGGCTCGACACTGCTCGCCATCGCCGCCTTCACCCACCACCACGCCACAGCGAACGTGCTCGCCTTCATGAGCGACGTCAGTCCAACCGCAGTAGAGGCGGTACTCGACGCAGGCTGCATTGGCGTAGTGCCGAAAACTGCGTCGATCGAGGCACTTGTCGAGGCGGTCCGACAGGTGGCGGCAGGAAATCGACATCTCCACCCTCGCGCGCTTGCGGCGCTGCTGCAGCGTCGGCATGCCGCCGACACAGTGCGTTCGATGCGCGCGCTGAGCGGTCGCGAGCTGGCCGTGCTGCAGCTCGTGGCCGAAGGCCGCAGCAACGTGCTGATCGCCATTGACCTGAGCATCTCGACGGCGACGGTCAAGACTCATGTGGCACACATCTTGCGCAAGCTGCAGGCAGAAGACCGGGCCCATGCGGTCAGCCGAGCATTGCGTCTCGGTCTGTTCGACTGACGGTTCGGTGCCTGTCAGGCGGGCGAGTCACCGAGTAGCTCGGCCAGCGCCTGGGCATGGCTGAGCACCCGCCGGCGGCCCGGGGAGATCCCCCCGAAGTAGCCGCTGACGATGTCGTGCTGGTATGCATGATCAAGGCATTCCCGACGCACCGGACACTTCTTGCACAGCGAGACGGTGCTCGACGCGATCGTGCGCCCGGCCTCCACGAAGAACAGATCCAGCTGGTGCAGTTCGAGCTCGCCGCAGCTTGCCCGGTCCAACCAGGGCAGATCGGGGCTGCGTTCGATGAGTTCGTCGAGTGAATTGCTGATGCCCATGGTGTCCTCCTCATGGCCACCCAATTGGGCGGCGCGTGCTGCTGAACTTGCTACTGAGGTGGACTGTCCGGGGTTGACGCGACCGTGCAACAAAAACTTTCGTGAACTGCGCGCGTCGGGGCTGGCTACGTCTTCAAACAATCGAATCCAACCCAGGCCTGCACCTAATCGCACAACGCTTCAGCTCGCCGTCCGTGAGGTTCCGGCGGTCCAGCCATGACCGAATCTCACAACGCTCGCTGCATTACCGACTGACCTGCGCTCCTAGGCGGCCGAGTCGAGCGAGGCAGCGAGGCACAACTCCGAGGCCGCCGCGGTCGTTGATTGGCCGGTCCGGCGCGCCCACAGCACCACGGTTGCGGCGAGCAGCGCGGTTGCGCCGCCGAGGAGTTCGTCTTCGGATGCAGTCGAGCGGGCCTGTTCGATATCGAGTGAGGCCTGGTGCCGGTCGCCTTGGCGCACGGCGTCGAGACGCCAAGCGGCGGAATGCACCGTCTCATGGTCACAGTGGCCGAATTGTTGGGCGAGGGAGAGCAACTCTTGGGCAACCGGACGGCCGTCGCGTGGCTGGAACGACGGGCCGGCAGCCACGGCGGCCTCGAGCCGTTCCAGCGTCGCGATCGAGATGGCAACCAGCACTTCGCCCAGATCCTCGAACGAGTACTTCAGGTCACGCAGCAATAGATCCGTACCTCGTACGTCACTGCGCACCATCGCTGCCACAGCTCCGTACAGGCATACCAGCGCGCCGCGAACCCGAACGATCTCGTCATCATGCACCTGTACGACTGTCCGCCCGACAGCGCCACGGTGCCACACGCGTCGGGCGAATCCCCCAGGGTGATCGAGCGCTTCTCGCGGCGGCGACGTCTGATTCAGTGCACTGCCAACTGTGCGCTGAACCGGATGTCGGCGTGCACCAGTTCGGCTGCCCGGATTGCGTCCGGCAGTCCGGTGAGAAGTGGCGTCCAGACCGCTACCAATGGCACCGTCTGGACGTGCCAGCGCAACGACCGTGGTACCAGCCACGCGAGCGGACGGGCGAGTTCCGGTGTCAACTCGAGCCGGTCGCCCTCGTCATTGGTGACGACCACCTGGTCGCCGAGAAGATCGACCTCGACCACCCAGGTGAGGCTCCGAAACTGTGGGCCGTCGTACAGCACGACGAGCCCATCGCCGGGTCGTACGATCACCGCAGTAGTGGAGGTGGCCGAGAGCACGAGTTCGATGTCGTCCGGCGCCCAGGTACGCGACAGCCCGACGGATCTGCCGGGGCCGGGTGTGTCGTCCACAATGCCGGCGCCAGGACCGGCTTCGATCGTGTCACGCAACGCATCTCGCAACGCGTCGATCTGGTGCAGTAGGCCGGGTGCATCATCGACCGGCCAGTCGACGACCTCGCCCTGTGCCGCGATCAGCTGCCGCAGCAGTTGGGCGAGTTGAGGACCGAGATCGTGTTCGATTTCGTCGACGGTTCGCAGCAGCGCCGCCAGATTACTGATCGGCCCGACCGACCAGCTCGACTGCCAGCGTCTCCGCCACCGCCAGTACTCGGCGACCAGCTCAGGATCATCGAGCGCCGAGGCAGCGACCGACCAGTCGACGAGTACTCCGTCAGCGTCGTACGACGCAACGAGCGAACCACGTAGCGAGGCGAACGGAATCTGCGGTACCGGTGCCAGGCCGACCGTAGCGACGATTTCGGCCGGCGGGAACAGTGCCCATGCCGGGGTGGGATGCTCGGTGTCGCCGCTCACCCGGCCCTCGTCTTCCGTCACGTCCCGGGAGTGGGACGACTTGGTGTGATCGTCCGACGTTAGCCGCAGATGCACGAACCGTTCTCCGCGTCCCGTCGCCGGTGCCGTCGCGAGCTTGCCTCCGGTGCGGGTCGCTGGCTGAATGTCAGCTCGCTTGACGCAACTGGCCGGGAAGTTCCTCGCCGAGCAGCGACGCGACTCGCAGCGGCACCAGTGTTCCGACCCGAGGGGCCAGAAACGTGCCCAACGCCCACGCGCCGTCACCGTATGCGTCATACAGCAATCCGCCGATGGCCCGGCCATGCTCGGATGGGGCAACACACTGTTCGAGGCGTTGCTCGAGCATCACCACGCTCTGCGTGGTGTGCACGATCTCGGAGTCGGCGGCCCGCACCGAGCTCTCGAGGTCTCGGCGCGAGCTGCGCTCGATCGAGTCGAGATGGCTGATGATCACCGGCAGCAGTGTGGCGGCCACCCGACCATGGTGGCGCAGCGATCCCGAGGTCGGGTCGGCCACGATCGAGCCCCATGCCTGCTCAGCCTCACGGCGTCCACGGTCGAGATAGGCGTGAGCGGCGGCCAGGCGGCGTGGGCGTAGCCCGCGAGCCTTGTCGAGTAGTTCGGCCACGGTGAGTCCGCAACGCAATGCCGTGACGATCGTGGTGACATCGGGACGATCGAACTCGTCGTCGGCTGTCACTGCATCGCCGGCAAGTTCAGCGAGATCGGCGACGAATACGGTTTCTTCAGCAGCGGTACAGGGCCAATGGCGGCTCACCCATGGATGCCACAGTTCGACAAGCTGACGCCGTGCGGGCGCTGCAGCAGGCACCGCCGGCGCTGGGACGGCGCGCAAGGGTGCTGTAGTCAGTCGAGTGATCGAACGAGTCGACATTGGTTCCTCCGTGATGATGAATCGGAGCCACAATCCGTGTGGTTCCGCATCTGATCGTCGGCCGGGCCCCGAAATGCGCCCGTCAGAAACCGGGCGATCGGGGAGGGAAACCGAACCTACCCCCGGGTGAGTAGCGAGTGACCCGGTGTCGTCCACTCGGCGCGACATCCGGCCAAAACGCGAACTTTGGT
>JANYDH010000160.1 GCA_025359865.1 Actinomycetes bacterium
CACAACAGCAAGCCAACACCCCGCCGGTCGCCAAAAGGCCCGGTCGGTGGATCGAGGCTAAGGTCGCCCATCGGCCAGCGCCCTTTCGGCAGACAAACCCTTCCCACAGCCTTCCCAATCATGCCGAGAATTGGGCACGGATCGGATCAACGGTTCACTCTCGACTCTCTGTAGCGAATCACGAATTGCCAGCTAACAGCATTTTTTTTAGCGCCCCCGGCAGGATTTGAACCTGCGACCTGCGGTTTAGGAACCCTCCGCTCAGGACGACTGTTCGACCAGGTCAGGCCCACTGCGAATGCCCGGTCGGTTAACGTCTTCCCAAAGCCTTCCCACAACTGCCGGTCACTGCCGGTGCGGGACGGTCAGATGGCTGGAGATGATCGGTGATGGCTCGACCGATGCAAACGGTCAAGGTGTACGGGGTTCAGGACCGCCGGTCCACCGTGCAGGCAAAGCTGCCGTGGGTGGTACGGTTCACGATCGATGGTCGGCATCGCAGCAAGTCGTTCCGTACGCGGATCGAGGCCGACCGCTACCGAGGCCTCCTGTTGCAGGCCGTCCAGGACGGCGGGAGATTCGACGAGACGACCGGAGAGCCCGAGTCCTGGCAGTCCCCGTTGGCCGATGTCCGCGCCCATGAGTGGTTCCGACGTTGGCTCGCCGAGCAGCGGCAGGAGTGGCAACCGCGAACTCGGGCATCGGCAACCGAGGCACTCGCCCGGTTCGTCACGCTCGCAATCGAACGCGGCGCGAAGACACCGGAGGGCCTGCGCGTCTACCTCTACACGGCGCTGTCACCGCACTCCGAAGCCGGCCACGACGTCCGGCTCGAGAAGTGGATGTCCAGGAACTGCCTGACGCTCGGCGATCTCGACCGGGAACGCGTCGCCGACATCGACCGGCGGCTCGGCCTCAAGCTCGATGGTTCGCCGATGGCGGCGAACACCGCGAACGGGATCCGGATCGTGGCGCGCGCCTTGGTCCAATCAGCGGTCGAGGCCGGTGCGGTCGCCGCCGATGTGTGGCCGCAGCGGTCCAAGACCCGAGCGCGACGAAAGGTCGCCCGCACCCGACGCAGCGTCGATGTCCGCGCCCTGCCCGGCCCGGCGGCGATGGCCGAAGCGATCGACGCGATCGTCACCCAACAACCCGGCAGCAAGACCTACCGGGTGATGACCGCCGTCGCCTACTACGCCGGTCTGCGACCATCGGAGGTAGTCGTGCTCTGCGTCCGGTCAGCCGTCCTGCCCGGCGACGGGTGGGCACGGTTGGAGGTCACCGAAGCCGAGATCTCCTTCGATGAACCTGGCGAACCCAAGACCGGGCCCCGCAGTGTCCCGATCCCACCGGTGCTCGTGTCGATGCTGCGCGATTGGATCGAGGAGAACGACCTCGCGTCACCCGAGCGTCTGCTGTCCCGAACCCGTAACGACACCATGCCCAGCGGATCGAACTGGGCGAGGGCGCGGCACCGAGCGCTCGAATCGGTCGGCCAGAAACCGATGCGGATATACGACTGCCGCCACGCCGCCGCGACAACATGGCTGCGCGCCGGGATGCCCCTCGCAAAGACCGCCCGACGCCTCGGGCACAGCGTCGACACACTCGTGTCCACCGACGTCGGCGCCCCCGACGACGAAGAACACATCGGCAACCAGCGAATCGTCTTCATCCTCGGGTAGCAAGCGACTCCATCAACATGGCGCTCAACGATCGTCAACCGGGACAGACCAATGGGCTTGGTGTTGCGGTGGCGATAAACGGGACACAGCCATCAGTGGAACGGCCGGGTCCCATTAACGACTATGTGCGCACATGCGATGGGGTCGTCGTGGTCGACGTATGCCATCTCGTTGGGTATCCAGACGGTCTCCCAAATGGATCGCGCCTGCTCGCCATCGCGTGACAGTGCTCGCTCCAGCCTCGTGTTGCGCGGTGCGTCGACCCACACTCGGCATCTGAGATCGTCGCGGAACATTCGGTGGAGTGCGCAGACTCCCTCGACGATGATCAGCCCCTCAGGGCGCATCCGGCGGGCTCGAATGGTGGTCTTGGTCGCCCAGTCCCATGCATCGAACTGTGCGATCGATCCGGCGAGGAGTTGATCCAGCACTTCGGTGCGCAGGCGTGCGAGATCGAACGACGATCCCGTCCAGAATGCGTCGGTCGCCACGATCTGGGTGTCAGCGATCCGTTCTGCGACCTGCCTGGCGAGCGTGGCTTACCCGCTCCGCCGAAGCCACCGATGCCCAGCAACGTCATCGGCTGATCTCGGTGGGCATCGACGAAGGTGCGAATCGCTTCGACCGGTGTCGGCATCGATGTCATCAAATGTCGGCGTAGGCGCGCACTTCGGCCCGAGCGCCCGGGTGGGTGACGGCTCCATAGCGCGCCGGGCCCACCGTCTCGCCATAGCGCCAGATCGCCCCGGATCGGACGTCGTGCGTTCGTGGTTGCCACCGGGCCAGGCGCTCGGCCAGCGTCGTCGGATCCATATCGAGCTCGAGCAGACCGTTGTCTGCGTCGATGCGGATGACGTCGCCGTTCTCGACGACTGCGATAGGCCCTCCGACTGCTGCCTCAGGTCCGACGTGGCCGATGCACAGTCCCCTGGTGGCGCCGGAGAAGCGGCCATCGGTGATGAGCGCGACGTCTTCTCCCATTCCCTGGCCGTAGATGGCGGAGGTGGTGGCGAGCATTTCGCGCATCCCAGGTCCCCCTCGCGGCCCTTCGTAGCGGATGACGAGCACGTCGCCGGATTCGTACTTGCCAGCCATCACCGCCGCGAACGCATCCTCCTCACGGTCGAACACTCGGGCACGTCCGACGAATTGGAGTCGTTTCAGACCGGCGATCTTGACGATCGCGCCATCGGGAGCCAGGTTGCCGCGCATCCCAGCGAGTCCACCGGTGGGCGACAGCGGGCTGGTCGCGATGTGCACCACGTCTTGATCTGAAGGGATCTGCACCTGAGCAAGATTCTCGGCCAAAGTGTGACCCGTGACGGTGAGGCAGTCGCCGTGGAGGAACCCACCGTCGAGCAGGGCTTTCAGGACCACGGGAACACCGCCGATATCGAAGACGTCCTTTGCGAGGTAGCGGCCGCCGGGCTTCAAGTCGGCGAGGAGCGGTGTGCGCTTGAACACGGCAGCCACGTCGAACAGGTCGAAGGAGATGCCCGCCTCGTTGGCCATCGCTGGTAGGTGCAACGCCGCATTGGTGGAGCCGCCAGTGGCGGCCACCACGGCCGCCGCGTTTTCGAGCGCTTGGCGAGTGACGATGTCGCGTGGCCGTAGCCCTCGGTCGATCATCTCCATAACGGTCCGCCCGGACGCTTCGGCGTATCGGTCTCTCGACTCGAACGACGCTGGCGTGCCGGCGGAACCCGGAAGGGCGAGGCCGATCGCTTCGGACACGTACGCCATGCTGTTCGCGGTGTACTGGCCACCACAGGATCCCGCCGACGGACAGGCGACCTGCTCGAGTTCGGTCAGTTCGGCGTCGGTCATCTTCCCAGCGGCGTGGGAACCGACGGCTTCGAACACGTCGAGCACCGTGACGTCGGCGCCCCTGTACCTGCCAGGAAGAATCGATCCTCCGTAGAGGAACACCGATGGCACGTTGAGCCGCAGCATCGCCATCATCAGACCTGGCAGCGTCTTGTCGCAACCGGCGATGCCCACGAGCGCGTCGTAGCAGTGACCCCGCACACTCAGCTCGACCGAATCGGCGATGACTTCGCGGCTGACCAAGGAGGCTTTCATCCCTTCGTGGCCCATAGCGATTCCGTCGGTGACCGTGATCGTGGTGAACTCCCGTGGCGTGCCGCCGGCGGCAGTGACGCCACGCTTGGCTGCTTGTGCTTGACGGGACAGCGCGATGTTGCAGGGTGCCGCCTCGTTCCAGGTGCTCACGACCCCGACGAAGGGCTGAGCGATCTCCCGAGCAGTGAGGCCCATCGCGTAGAGGAACGATCGATGAGGTGCCCGCTCCGGGCCGACGGTGCTGTGACGACTGGGCAGCCGAGACTTGTCCCGAGGTGGAACACTGGGCGAATCAGTCATGTCAGAGGCCTCTCAGGAGTTGCCGGGCGGAGTGGCCAGTCGAGAATGGCGCGGAGGTGGTCTTCGAACGGGGAGGTGTTCGCAGGTTCGCTGTTCGGCTGTGGCCTGGGGTGCGGGCCGAGCTGGACACTGTTCACCAATGGTCGGTCGTCGTGGTCGAGGAGAAACTCGACGGTGATGATCCCGGTGGCGTCGATCCCGTCGGCGATGGAGATGGCCGCGTTGACGGCGCGTTCGATGGTGGAGGCACCTGTTGCGGCCAGTGGTGCCGGGTGGAGGCGACCGCCGCCGGTAGCGACGACGGGGTAGACCACGCGAAAGCCGGAGGGGCGCCGGGCGATGACGACGTTCAACTTGGCGACCCAGGTCGCAGCGGGCGGCGAGCTGCGGACGGTCGCTGTGTTGCCGTGTTGCTGGATGGGAGCATCGCTGGAGCCGCAGCCGGGGATCGGGACGACATCGAAGCCGCACTCCCGCAGGACATCACGTGCTCGCGTCGGGTCGTCGGCGAGTGCTGCCGTTCGCGGACCAGGTCGGAGGGTGATGCCGGCGGAATGCAGGATGTCTCGCTGCGCTGCTGAGAGCGCAGAGGATTCGAAGGTGACCACGTCGCACCGTGCGGCGGACGCGATCAGGTCATCGAGGCTTTGGTGGCAATCCGGCCGGTGGTTGGCTGCGCTCGAAGTGACCACGCTGTTGGGAACGGCCAACACGTAGAGATCGACGCCGAGCTCGAGCGCAACCTGTCGAGTCCTCTCGATCAGCTGCCTGTCGCGGGCGATCAGTCCGACAGTCGCGCGGAGCCCTCCGGCCGATGCGATCATGGGTTGCACCACTCGCAGCGGCCCGGGTCGGCTCCGTCCGATTCGGGCCGGCTCAGGGTCTGTTCGAAGGTGCAGGCCGCGCAGCCGTACACGTCGGCGTTGGGTAGTTGCACTGGCCGACGACAGTGCTGACAAGGGACTCCGAGCTCGACCCGGACGATGCCCCATCCGGGGCTCGCGCAGGTTGGGCAGCAGGCTGCCAATCGTTGGGCAAGGCGATCAGCGGCGGCAGCGATGATCGGGCGACGAGACGGGCAGTGATGAGCACGCAGGTCGGTTTCGACGTGGGCACGCCCGTTGGGCGACACGACAGCACATGTGCGAATCGCCTCGTCCAGGCTCGATCGGTCATGGATGCCCTTGTGCATCGGCGCAAGCGGTCCTGCAGCGGGACGCACGATCATGCCGTGTTCGGGGAACCCACCCCGCTGCAACAGACTCTCGATGTCGTCATCGGGCGTGATGTCGGATGCGATGGTGATGATGTCGTAGCCAATGGCGGTTTCGCCGACGATGATGCCGCGTTCGTTGTCGACGAGAACGACGAGCTCGCGGGCGGCGATGACGAACGCGAGACCGGGTGGCGGTCCGATGCTGCCCTCGGAGGCCAACCCGAGACTTATGCCGGCAGCGTTCATACCCATGCGGGCTTTGGCGACCGCCGTCTCCCATGGTGTTCCGCGTCGGGCAACGTCGCCGGTGAAGGTGCCGAGTTGGTCGGTGTCGACGTGAACATCGCGCACGTCAAGGCCGACCGCGGCCGCCATGGCAGGGGCGATGAGGGGGAGCTTGTCGTGCATCGTCGCCAGCACTGCGGTGCTGGCGACGTAGGGGTGCCTATCGCGGGGTGACCGGGGCCCGGGCGCCGGCCCAGCGTTGGCCGGAGAGGTGCTCATCTGTCCGGACCCGGATCCTGGCTCAGTCTTCGCCTTGGGCTTTGGTGTAACTGGGTTGCCCGTCGAAGAGTTGGAGCAGTTCGATGTGACACCACGGGTATTCGGCCTCGATGAGCGCGAGGAGGTCGCGGATCATGTTGAGTTCGAGTGGGGTGGCGTCGTCGCGGCGGACGAACCGGCACCGGTACTGGTCGACGACATCGATGTTGCGGTTGCCGTCGGGGTAGACCTTGGTGCCCCGGTTGGAGATCATCTTCAACCGCAAGGGGGTGCCATCGGCGAGACGTTCGAGCACCGGCCCAAGTTGTTCGGGGAAGTGACCGGTTTCGACGAAGATGTCCGTCCCGACGATCTCGCGGCTGGTCGGACGAACGGTGACGGGGTCCTTCGGTGCGGGCGGGATCTGGATCGGGTTGACCCGGCGAACGGTGTACCCATCGACCCGATTGCCCAGGTTGGCGATGATCGCCTTGGTGTACTCACTGGTCGACACGCCACGGTCGTAGCCAACGACGTCGCCGGTAAGGTGGCCCTGCTGCAACGTCGACAACACGGCGTGCTCGACAGTCTCGGCAGCCTCGAACTCGCCGAGGTGCTTGAGCATCATCACCGCCGACAGGACCACCGCTGTCGGGTTGATCACGTTCCGGCCTGCGTATTTCGGCGCGGAACCGTGGACGGCTTCGAAGATCGCTACATCGCTACCAAGATTCGCCGACGGCGCAAAGCCGAGTCCGCCGACCAGTGCCGAGGTGAGGTCGGAGATGATGTCACCATTCATGTTCGTGGTGACGATGACGTCGAACTGCTCCGGCTTCTTGACGAGCTGATGCGCGCAGTTGTCGATGATCACATGCCACGCCTCGATCTCGGGGTACTCCGGAGCGATCCGCTCGAAGGTCCGCTTCATCTCGCCTTCGGTCAGCTTCATGATGTTCGCCTTCGTCGCGCACGCCACCGACCGGCGACCCTCGGAACGGGCGAACTCGAACGCAAGGCGGACGATCTTGTCGCAGCCCTTACGGGAGATCAGCTTCAGACACTGCGCGACGCCGGGGGTCTGCATGTGTTCGATGCCTGCGTAGAGGTCTTCGACGTTCTCACGCACGACCACGAGATCGATCCCCGAACCCGAGTAGCGAGTGGTCACGCCGGGCAGTTCGCGTACGGGCCGGATGTTTGCGTACGTTTCGAATAGCTTACGCAACGTGACGTTGGCGGACTTCTCGCCGTAGCCGACCGGCGTCCCCAGTGGTCCTTTCAGCACGACCCGGGTGCGGTTGATCGAGTCGATCGTGTCATCAGGGACGCCGGAGGCGATGCCGGCCTCGAAGACCCGTTCGCCGGCATGGCGTTCGTCCCAGTCGATGTCGACGCCGACTGCGGCGATGATGTCGACCGCGGCGTTGACACATTCGGGACCGATCCCGTCACCGGGGATCAGCGTCACGGTCGGGCGAGATGGAGAAGTTGACATCACGAGATCCTGTCTTGGAGTGAGGAGAGGACGAGCGGGTGGCGCTCGACGCCGAGAATGTCGAACTCACGGTCGATGCGCAGCTGCAGTTCGATCACGCTGCGATAGCCGACCACCAGATCGGCACGCTTCAGGTGAAACACGCAGCGATGACGATCACCCTCGCGTTCGACGCAGGCAATGGAGAACGGGCCGTCCGCAGTCAGCTCTCGTAACACCGACGCGACATCGTCTGCGTCGGCGACTGAGTCGAGATCGATTGACACCCCGTGCACGAACATGGCCAACTCCCTTGGGCTTAAAGCATGCTTAGTAGACCATGGTTTATGAGCCATGTCAAGTCGTGGCAGCCTTCGGTTGTAACGTCAGGCGTGTGGTGAAGCAGCTTGTCTCGACCCCGACGACCGTGCCGTCGTGGACGTTCCTGACGAACCATGCGCATGTCTTGGTGTGCATCGCGCAGAACCCGGAGGTTCGTCTGGCCGAGATCGCCCGGCTCGTCGGTATCGGCGAGCGGGCCGTGCATGCCATCGTCCAAGACCTCGTCGAGGCCGGCTACGTGCTGCGTTCACGAAGTGGCCGACACAACGTCTACGAAGTCCAACTCGACCGCCCGCTACGCCACCCGCTCGAAGCCGGCCATCAGATCGCAGAGGTGTTCGGACCGCTCACCGCTGGCCCCGAGTGACCTCATCACAGTGTGCCTGAGACTCGTCCGCGACAACTGTCTGCGCGTGCCTCGTCCACTGGAGCGACAACCACTCTTCGCCGGTCACGTCGCCGCGGTTCCGGAGACCCGGGCTGCGGACCAACATCCCAGACCCCGAGAGCGAACCTGTTACGCATCCAACATAGCGAAACGGGCTATCCTGGGCGCATGGCAGGGACGGCTCGCAAAATCGACACGAGCAGATCGACCGTTCCGCGGGACCTGCCGGACTGGTTGATCTCGCAAGGCCGGCACTGGATCACGACCGATGAGATCGCGGCGACCCTTGCGATCCCGGTGGAACAGGTTCCACCGATCGTCGCGCGGCTACGGCGAGCGGGCCGGATGTTCTCTCCTACGCGTGGCGGGTATGTACCGATTCCGGCCGAATACCGGTCGTGGCGGGCGGTACCGGCGAGCCATTTCATCGATCCGATGATGCGATACCTCGGCCACGAGTACTACGTGGGGTTCCTGTCCGCTGCCGAGGTCCACGGCGCAGCTCACCAACGACCGCAGGTCTTCCAGGTGATCACCGACGCCCGTCTGAACGACCGCACCTTCGACAGGGTTCGCATCGAGTTCACGACCTCGGCAAAGACTGCGAGACGCCCGACCAAAGCGGTCAACACCCCGACCGGCACCATGAAGGTTTCTGTCCCAGAAATCACCGTGCTCGACCTCGTCGCTAGCCCCGCGCACGGCGGTGGCCTGTCCAACATCGCGACAGTTCTGGGTGGTCTGCTCGGCGATGGACTGCTCGACGTTCCACGCCTTGCCGAACTCGCCAAGGACTACCCGGCAGCCGTGTCACAACGCGCGGGATGGCTGCTCGAGCAAGTCGCCGGCGAGATCGGAACCGAGCTCGACCTTGCCCGGCTCGCCGAAGTGGCACATGCCCGTTCCAAGCCGACACCGCTGGCAGCATCTGGCCCACAGGCCGGTCCGTTCAACGAACGCTGGAACGTACTCGTCAACACCGACGTCGCGCCCGACCTGTGATCCCCGCCGCCTACATCACCGAGTGGGGCAACACGGTCGGTTGGCCGACGGTCGATCAGGTCGAGCAAGACCTGGTGCTCTCGCGGCTGATCATCGAGATCGCCAACGACGCCTACCTCGGCAACGAGTTGATGTTCAGAGGCGGCACATGCCTTCACAAGCTGCATCTCCGTCCGGCGCTGCGCTACAGCGAGGACCTCGACTACGTCCGCCGCAGCGGCGGCGGCATCGGCGTGCTCCTCGATGCAGTTCGAGCGATCGCCGACCGGCTCGGCATGAGCGTCACGACGAACATCACGTCGTTCCCCAAGCTCCGACTGCGAGGCCCGTTCACATCAGGCAACGGGACGATGAGCGTGAAGATCGAGGTGAACACCTACGAACGCTCGCCGGCACGGGAACTCGTTCGGGTGCCGTACACGGTGAACAGCCAGTGGTACCAAGGAAGCGCCGATGTGCAGACCTTTGCCATCGCCGAACTCGTCGCGACCAAGATCCGTGCGCTGTTCCAACGCTCGAAAGGCCGCGACCTCTTCGACCTTTGGCTAGCGCTGACCGAGCTCGCGGTTCCACCGGCCGACATCATCGAGTGCTTCGCCCCGTACCGACCCGACAAGTACACGGCGGTGAACGGCGAACAGAACCTTCGAGCCAAACTCACCGACCTCAGCTTCCGCCACGACCTTGACCAGCTCGTCAGCACACGACGACTCGGCTACGACATCGACGCGGCAGCCGAACTCGTCGTCGACCAAGTGCTCCGGCAACTCGCCTGATCGCTCCTTTGGTGCCACCGGCAGCGCGTCGGACCGCCGTCTCCAGTTGAGGACCTCAGTGCCTCGAACTGGCTGACGCGACCGTCATCGATTTCGACTCTCTTGCCCGACCCTTCCCAAACAGCACCAGAAACGGCCACCGTCTCACCACCACGGTCCGTCCGATGATCTATCTTCAATTCTCTATGCACCCTGGCCAAGACCACTTTCTTGGCGCCCCCGGGAGGATTCGAACCTCCGACCTGCGATTAGGAAACCGTGAATCGATCGATCTCACCGTGCGGGCCAGGGACGCCGCGCATCGAGCGATGTATCGGATACGATACATTGCATGATGTTCGCCAAGGTGCTCTCTCAGGCTCGTAGCGCTGCGGGTCTGACACAGGCCGAGGTGTCGGCGCTGAGTGGTGTAGCGCGCCCGAACATCGCCGCGTTCGAGTCCGGCCGACGAGAACCACGCTGGCACACGGCGGTACTCACCCTCGGGGCGACCGGCGCCACGATCGACATCGAGCTGCCCGTCACCTGGTCGTGGACGAACGGGCGACGCCCGTACGCCATCCCCTCCGGATTGTGGCGGCTACCGATCGTCGATGCCTTCCAAGTATTGACACCGGGGTTTCATCTGTGGTGGAGCGGCCCCTCTCCGCAATTCGACCTCGCCGACCGCAGCGAACGTTGCCGCACATACGAACTCTTCCTTCGCGAAGGCACGCCGAATGACATCGCCTCAGTCGTTGACGGCGCCCTGCTG
Source organism: Actinomycetes bacterium (assembly GCA_025359865.1). Lineage (GTDB taxonomy): Bacteria > Actinomycetota > Acidimicrobiia > Acidimicrobiales > Ilumatobacteraceae > VFMC01. The sequence continues at coordinate 10,506 of JANYDH010000160.1, forward strand.
GTCGACGCGTGGCCCGACCTCATCTTGCCGGCGGAGCTGCGTCAAGCATGGCAACACCTGATCGACCGTGCCCACACGAAACTCACCCAAGCATCATGAGCGATCTACTACTTGTCCAGCGCGACCTTGCACGCCTGCTGTTCTCGCTCCCTGAGGCATCTGGCTACGCGCTCGCCGGTGGTGCTGCGTTGGTCGTGCAGCAGATCGTCGACCACGACACGCGGGACCTCCACGCGTTCATCGCCGCCATACCCGGACCGACACCTGGCACCGTCGACCTGCTCGCCGATGCATTCACCGAAGCAGCACAGCGAGCGGGTTGGACACTCCAGACAATCCGGCGCCATCCAACATTCTGTCGATTCATCCTCGACCGCGACGACGACACCGTCGAGCTCGACCTCGCCGTCGACTCACCCCTTCTCGAACCCCCAACCGCAATCGACGGCATCCCAGTACTTGCACCCCTCGACCTCGCCGCACGCAAGGTGCTGGCGATCGTCGATCGACTCGAAGCCCGCGACTACACCGACCTGCATGCACTCGCTCATCTCGTCGGGCAACAGACCTGCATCGACTCGGCATGCACGATGGACGCCGGCCTCAGCGTCAGCGCCATTGCGGAGGCCTTCGAACGAATCGACCGCATCGCTGACGACCGATACCCGGAGCGCGCCACCGATGCAGCGACCACTCGCAGCTACTTCACGACCTGGGCGCACGAGCTACTCGACGACCACTGATGTGATCACCTCAAGGTGGTCACCGCGATGGCGGAACGGTGTCAACAGAGTCTCGCTGCCACTCCGTTGCCACGATTCAGTGGCAACGGGCGGTCAACGGCGGTTCATGCCGGTGACTGCCGGACAGTTGCCCAACCCGCAACTTCGACACGTTGCCCCAGCTCAACAGATGTGTCAAGGCCCGCAAGCTGCTAGTTTACGTTCCGTGTACGACCCTCCCAATACGGTGCCCTCAGGTCCTTCTTCAGGACGCTGACATATCGCACCTGACCTGGGGTTTCGAGGCCGCAGCGGTCTCGATGGCACTCCGTTGGCACTCAATTTCTGTGCTGCGCTTCCGGTTCCGCTGCCTCTGTAAGAGACGAGGACCGTGGGAGGAACCGATGGCGCTGGACGTGACACGGGTGACCGTACTGGGCGGCAGCAAGCGCAAGGTGGCGACAAAGGATCGCCGCGGCGGTGTGACGGAGCGCTACGACGTGCGCTGGCGAGTGCAGCTCCGCTCCGGCGAGACCCGCATGTTCCGTCCGCGCTTCGACCGCTCAGTTGATGCCGACAGCCTCATCCGGCGGCTGAACGCAGTCGGCCTGCCGGCAAGCGGTTGGCACCTCGGCGACGACGGACGACCCAGCGACGACAACGTCATGGCCGCGCCCACAACCGAGAACCTCACGGTCTGGGCCGCGCTGCAGCTGTACCGGTCGGCCACCTGGCGCGGCGCGTCGGCGAATGGTCGAAAGGCCGCTTCGTTCAC
>JANYDH010000165.1 GCA_025359865.1 Actinomycetes bacterium
TCACGACCAAAGCTGCTAGCGGGTGGCTTGTTCACGTCACCACGGTCAGGCTCCGCGGGAGATGCTCGTCTCGTAGCGGTTGGTGGCGACTTCGTCGCCGTGCACGATGGCGAGATCGAGCCACAGGTCGCCTGGTGCATCGGGAACGACGAACTGGATCGTGCCGACCCTGACGCAGCTGTCGGGCGGGGTATCGCCTTGCCACTGCCATATGTGGCTGCCGCCCGGCCAGCGAAGTGTGGCCGTACAGTCGACGGCTTCCAGCATGCGGTGTACGTCGCTGATGATGTGTACGTCGAGACCCAAGGTGTCACCGGGCTGTACCTGATCGGGCAACCGGTCGGCCACCACGATCACGGGGCGGCATGCATCGATGACCGCCTGGAACGCCGGTTTGGGTCGACGCTCGTGGTCGAGCACGCTGGACGATATTCTCGGTGTGGCATCGGCCAACGAAGCGAAGCAGAACCCGCCAGTAGGGCGATATTTCAGTCTCCGCAACGTCTCGATCTGGTGTCGCAACAACGTGGCCTGGTAGTACTGCGACGCCTGGCGCCATGCATCGAACGTGGCATACGAGGCCGGAGGCACATACTGGTCGAACAGCTCGCGTTGAAAGCCGTGTTCCATCGCGAGGTGATCCCAGTCGAGTAACGGCCACTGGCGGGGGGAAGCGAACACCGCCTCGTCGGGTAGCGACGGCGCGCCGAATCCGGTGACCCAGCGCACCATTCGGGGAAGCGTCGCCGCAAAGCCGGGAAGGTCGCGTTCGCCACCTCGACCCCATCCGAAGCTGAGATGGCTGTCGGTGCCGTCAAGCTGCGGCAGATGTGGCGCAACGCCGCTGTGTGCGACCACCGGACGGCTGTCGTCGGCGCGTTCGAATGCACGCTTGACCCAGTGGTCGAGAATCGATTTGTTCCAGCCGGGCAGTTGCTGCCCGCGAATGCTCGGCTCGGGCGAATCGTGGCCGCACCACAACACGATCGACGGATGATGGCCGAGAAGGTCAACGGCGTCACGAACCTGGCTGACAGCCTGGCGACGCACGCTGCGCGCGTAACCGCCGTAGAGCGGGAAGTCCTGCCATACGAGGAGTCCGAGCTCGTCGGCGGCCGCATAGCTCTCGGGCCGGCCGATGTGGCGGTACATCCTGACGAGATCGAGTCCGGCCTCGCGCGCGAGTTCCATGTCGGCACGCAGTTCCGCTGGCGAGGCATCGGCGAGTGCCAGGCGAGCGGGGCCGGCAAGCACACCCTTCGCGAACAGGCGTTCACCGTTGACCGAGATCGTCCAATCTTGCAGCGTCACTTCGCGCAGGCCCGTGCGAACACTGTGCCGATCGCTCACCTCCCCGTCGATCGATATCTCGACGGTGACGTCACTCAGCGGTTGCTCGCCCATCGTCCACGGCCACCACAGTTCCGGCGCAGACACGTCGAGATTCCACGCGACTTCGTTGATGCCGCCGGCAAGTGGCTGCTGGTGTTGTGCCAAGGCAACCCCATCGACGAGCGTCGTGATCCGCGCAGTGCGTGACGAGTCGCTGTCGAGTCGGGCGGTGATGCGCAGGTGGGCGCGTTTGTCGTTTGCGTCGCGGCACAGCACACGGCATCGGTCGATGCGGACCGGTCCGGTCCGTTCGATTCGGACAGGCCGCCAAAGCCCTCCGGGGTTCCAGGTTCCGGCGCTCGACGGATCGTCAAAGGCGCCGGTGATGGATCGCTTTGCAGTGCCACTTTGGCGATGGCTGGTCACTTCGACAGCGAGCACGTGCTCGGCACCGAGACGCATCAGGCTGGTGACATCGAAGCTGTGTGTCGAGAAGTAGCCCTCCGGGTCACCAAGGTAGGCACCGTCTAGCCACACGTCGGCCTGGGAGAACACGCCGTTGAGTACTACGAACAGTCGCTCACCCTCGGCGGGCACGACGTGATCGAACGCGCGTCGATACAGCAGCGGTCCGTCGAAGTCGGCGAATGCCGCATGGCTGCGCCAATGCGACGGCACCTGCATCTCGGTCCACCCGGCCTCGTCGACGTCGATGCCGATACCGCTTCGGCGCAGTTCGTCATCGGCAGGAGATACCCGCCATGCGCCGCTCAGATCCATCCGCCCAGGGTAGCGATGGACCGGTGCGGCCCCATGCGACACAGGCGCGATGGCCACGGTAGGGTCAGGTCAATGATGACGCAACCGGGCAATCTGGCAAGCACGCTTGGCGAACTGAGGGCGTCTGGTTGGGCCAGCGTGCCGGTGAAGGAAGAGATCCGCCGCAACGCCGTTGCCAAGATTGCTGCCGGAGAGCAGTTGTTCGATGGTGTGCAAGGGTACGAGCGCACTGTGATGCCGCAGCTCGAGAATGCACTGCTCGCCGGTCACGACGTGATCTTCCTGGGCGAGCGGGGCCAGGCGAAGACGCGGATGATCCGCTCACTCATCCATCTGCTCGACGAATGGATGCCGATCGTCACCGGTAGCGAGATCAACGACGACCCGTACTCGCCCGTCAGCCGGTATGCGCGAGACCGCATCGCGGAGCATGGCGAAGCCACCCATATCGCCTGGGTACACCGCACCGAACGGTATGGCGAGAAGTTGGCCACGCCCGATACGTCCATTGCCGATCTCATCGGCGAGGTTGACCCAATCAAGGTCGCCGAGGGTCGGTATCTCAGCGATGAACTCACTCTGCACTACGGTCTCGTGCCGCGTACCAACCGCGGCATCTTTGCTATCAACGAGATTCCCGATCTCGCCGAGCGCATTCAGGTTGGGCTGCTCAACGTGCTCGAAGAGCGCGATGTGCAAGTGCGCGGCTACAAGATCCGGTTGCCGCTCGATCTCTTGCTGGTGGCGAGCGCCAATCCCGAGGATTACACCAACCGCGGTCGCATCATCACCCCGTTGAAAGACCGGTTCGGTAGCCAGATTCGTACCCACTACCCGCTCGAGGTTGCCACCGAGGTGGCCATCATGCGCCAAGAAGCTCGCCCGGCGTCGGTCGGCGATGTGCAGGTCACCATCCCCGACTACATCGAGCAGGTCGTTGCCACGTTCAGCCAGTTGGCCAGGGCGAGCAGCCAGGTCAATCAGCGCAGCGGGGTCAGCGTTCGACTATCGGTCAGCAATCTCGAGGTGCTTGGCGCCAACGCGTTGCGCCGCGGCCTGCGCGCCGGTGAGCGGTCGGTGGTTCCACGAATCAGCGACTTCGAAGCGCTCGCCGCATCGTCGGCTGGCAAGATCGAGATCGAATCGCTCGATGAAGGCCGCGATGGAATGATCCTTGAAAATCTGGTCAAAGCTGCGGTCTTGGCGGTCTACAAGGAGCGGATCTCTCCCGATCAGGTACGCGAAGTGATCGGCGCGTTCGAGGAGGGAATCGTTGCCCACACGGGCGAAGACGTTGCCTCGCTCGATGAGGCCCGCCTGGTTGAGCAGGTACCAGCGCTCGCCGGCCCGGTGTCGGCCCTTACCAAGGGCGACGAATCACCGGCAGCGGTGGCTGCTGCGGTCGAGTTTGTGCTCGAAGGTCTACACCTGTCGAAGCGTCTCAACAAAGACGCATCCAGCGCGGGTGCCACGTACCGCAGCCGCAGCTGACACCACCCGTCTGTGAGGTTCCCGCAGCTCAGCTTGCACCCAAACTCACAAGGGTTGCTGCGTCAACCGCAGACCGGTCCATGCATCTCGACGGCTGTCACGTCTCGATGCCGAGAAATCGTCGCCCACTGTCTTTCAATTCTCGATCCCGGGTGATGATCCCTTGGGCTCGCGACGGCTCGGTGAGGTCGTTGGCGTCGAATGCCGGGCTGACCGACATCGCCGAGAGTGGTAGGCCAGACGCTGCCTCGATCGTGCCGGCAACGTACCGTTCGACGGCAGACTCTCGCCCTGCGTCGGCGCCTGTGGGCAGCAGAAACGTCACTGCCAGTGGACGCTCGGGCGCCTGTTCGGCGGTGCGATGCAACAGACCGAGAACGTCGTGCTCGTGACGAACGATGATGCCGACGACGTCGCACGCCCCGGCGAGATCGTCCAACTCGCGATCTGCTCGTCCGGGGATGCTGATGTTGCCGGTACGCAGCCCGTCGAGCCACAGCCGCCAGCGGATCTGGTCGAATCGCCGGGAGGCCTCGGCGGCCTGCACCGTTTGGTCGGCGGGCCGCACTACTTCGACACCGAATGCGGTGATCACGGGCGGTCCGCCGCGCAGGATCCGCCACGCATCTCGCCATGCGGTGATGAGCGTGTCGAGCACCTCACCGTGGCGACGCGGGTCGTTCGGATGTATGGCGTTGGCCACGCCCAGCGGATGGTCGATCGGCACCCAGCCGCCGATCACGTCACCGAACGCCTCGGCACATGCTTCGACCCAACGCGGCCACCAGTGATGCGCAAAGCGCACATCGGTGAAGCCGCCTTCGTTGTCGAACCACGCGGGCACGTGGCGTTGCAGCAAGGCCATCTGCAGTACCACCCCCATCTCGCGGGCGGCTAAAGCGGCACCGAGGTAGAACTCGACGGCTTCGCCGTGCAACTCGCCCGGCTTTGGTTGCATCCACACCCAGTCGACACCGATCCGCACCTGGCCAACGCCGAACTGCCGGAGCATGTCGAGGTCTTCGATGAAGCGGTGACGGTCGACCAGCGCGGCGGGCACGACTACTGCCCTGACAGGACCGTTGATGTTAGAGATAAGGGGCCCGTGTCCACAACTCGTTGGTGTCGCTGCTCGGGGTGGCAGCCGGAGCGCCGCTCAACTCGAGCACGTCGATGCTGCCCGGAAAGCCGCGCAGGTCGACTTCGCCGTACGGATTGGCGCTGACCCCTTCTGGCATTCGTTCGAGTTGCATCGTGGGGATCAACACGTGGGAGGGGCCGGCGACGTCACACAGCCGCGACGCCATGTTGACGGCCGACCCGATGTAGTCGTCACCGTCGAACAGCAGTGCAAATCCGGTGGCAATGCCGACTCGAAGCGACAAGGGAGCGCAGATATCCGCTGAGCGGTGTTTGAGGTCGAGCGCGAACGAGATGGCGTTGCTCTGATCGACCGACACCATCATGCAGCCGTCACCGAGCCACTTCGCGATGCGAACGCCGCGCTCGCTCGCGATTTCGCGAACGAGCGACCGGAATGCACTCAGGATCCGCCCGGCGGCATCATCGCCGAAGGCAGCGGTGTAGTTCGTGAACCCGGAGAGGTCGACGAACGCAAAGGTTCGGGGAACACGCATGTAGCCCTCAGAGTATCTCGGTAGAACCGATCGGATGTGTCAGCGCTATCGGCCTCAAAGATACTTCGACCCACAGGGAAGATGGCTTGAGCACGAAGTAGTGTTCGACTATGGCAGCACGGTTCACATACTCACGCTGGGATGGCACGCAGAAGGGCTTCGATCTCGATGCCGATGCCCTGTTCGACGAGTTGAACGACGATTTGCTCTACCACGGCGACATCAACAGCGCCTTGCGCAGGCTGATGCAGCAGGGCATGAACGATCGCAACGGCGAGCGGATGCAGGGCCTTCGCGAACTGATGGACAAGCTGCGGCAACAACGACAGGAACGACTCGACCAGTTCGACCTCGGTGGCGTCTACCAAGAAATCGCCGACGAATTGAACGACATCGTCGACGAAGAGCGTCACGCCATCGAAAACGCCACTCGCGAGGCCGATAGCAGTGGCGACGACCGGCGTGCCCAGGCCGCACACGACACCGCGACCGACCGCAACTTCCGTCTCGACATGCTGCCAAACGACCTCGCCGGTAAGGTCCGCGAGCTGTCGGCGTACGACTTCGAGTCGGCTGAGGCCGCCCAACGGTTCGAACAACTGATGGACAAGCTGCGTCAACAGTTGATGCAGCAGGCTGTCGACCAGATGAGCAGTGCGGTCCAGAACATGAGCCCCGAAGACATGCAGCGTACGAAAGACATGCTTGCGGCGCTCAATGAAATGCTCGAAAAGCGCGCTGAGGGCGAAGACCCGGGGTTCGAACAGTTCATGGAGCAGTTCGGCGACTTCTTTCCCGAAAACCCGCAGAACCTCGATGAGCTGCTCGAGCAGATGGCCCAACGGATGGCTGCGATGCAGGCGATGATGAACTCCATGTCGCCTGAGCAGCGCGCCCAGTTGCAACAGCTCAGTGATCAGCTCCTCGAAGACATGGATCTGCGGTGGCAGATGGACCAACTCGGGCAGAACCTTCGGTCGATGTTTCCGCAGATGGGCTGGAACCAGAGCTACGAGTTCGAGGGCCAAGACCCAATGGGTATGGCCCAGGCGATGCAGACCATGCAAGATCTCGGAGATCTCGATCAGCTCGAGAATCTGCTGCGTAACGCCACGACTCCCGGTGCCCTGGCCGAGGCCGATATGGACCGTGTCCGCGACCTCATGGGTGACGACGCGGCGCGTTCACTCGAACGGTTGGCCGAACTCACCCAGATGCTGAAAGATGCAGGCCTGATCGAGCAGAAAGAAGGCCGCCTCGAGCTCACGCCCAAGGGACTCCGCAAGATCGGAGCCAATGCGCTTCGTGACCTGTTCGACCGGCTGGCCAAGGACAAGCTCGGCCAACATCAGATCGACCGCCTCGGCGAGGGCCACGAGCGTTCGTACGAAACCAAGCAGTACGAGTTCGGCGATCCGTTCAACCTCGATCTGCAGCGCACGGTTCGCAACGCGATTCGCCGCAACGGAGCTGGGACACCGGTGCAACTCTCACCGGATGATTTCGAGATCGAACGTACCGAGCACACCACGCGCTCGTCGACCGTACTCATGCTCGATCTGTCGCTCAGCATGCCCATGCGTGACAACTTCCTGCCTGCGAAGAAGGTCACGATGGCCCTGCATTCGCTGATCACCTCGCAGTTCCCTCGCGACTACATGGGCATCGTCGGGTTCAGTGAGACCGCCCGCATCCTCACCGCCGCGCAACTGCCCGAAGTGAGCTGGGACTTTGTCTACGGCACCAACATGCAACATGGCTTCATGCTTGCTCGACAGTTGTTGTCGAAGCAGTCGGGTACGAAACAGATCATAATGATCACCGATGGCGAGCCGACGGCGCACGTGCTGCCCAACGGTGAGGTCTTCTTCAACTACCCGCCGGTGCGCGAAACGGTCGAAGCGACGTTGCGTGAGGTGGTGCGGTGTACCCGCGACAATATTCGGATCAATACGTTCGTGCTCGATGCCACGGGGTCGCTGCGGGCCTTCATCGAGAAGTTGACATCGATCAATCGCGGACGGGCGTTCTTCACCACCCCCGAGACGCTTGGCGACTATGTCCTCGTCGACTTCATCGAGCACAAAAAGCAACTCGCCCGCGGCCGGGGTAGCCGCCGGGCCGGCTGAGTTCCAGACGCTCGGGTTCGGCTTCGGCTTCGTTTTCGTCCTCAGCCAAGACCGAGCGACTCGACCGTCGTGAGCGCCTCGCGTAGGTCGCACCCGGTGAGTTCACGTTGGCGCTTCACTGCACCGATCTTGTTGCCGGCCCGCATGAGTGCCACCACATCGGGCGAAACACCGCTCGCCAACAGTTGTATTGGGGGCGGCAACTGTAGGCCGGTGTGTTGTAACAGCAGTTCCATCTGGCGTTCGAGGACTGCGAGGCGGGCGTACACATTGGCGGCGTCACTATCGGGCACCCCTGCAGACTAGTGCATTGTGCAAGGAGCAGAAGTTGGCTCAACGTCGGGGTCGACTGGGTTCCACAGGACGCTCTGCGATCGGTTACGGGCAGATTCTCGTAGGGTTTGGCGTTTGGCTGTCATTGGCAGGCTGTCGCACAATGTTGTTTTTGGTGGTGTGGCGGGTGAGGTTGGCCGTTTGGCCGTTTGGCCGTCTGGCCGTCTGGTCGTGTTGTCGGCAACGGTGTCGTGGTTGTTGCTGAACTCGCGCTCGTGCCGCACAAGTCGACTCAACGTCGGCGACTGACAGCCCGCCCGCCGGGCCTACCCGTTGTTGCGCTGCCAAGTCGCGTCGAGTTATCGGGGCTGGCGACAGGTAAGTCGACGCGATCCTACCCGCGACGCCTTTCCGGGAGAAGTCGCGTCGAGTTATCGGGGCTGGCGACATGTAAGTCGACGCGATCCTGCCCGCACAGCCGGCGTGGTCGCTGATGCAGACTTCCACGACGCCCGCCTGTCATGCACCGGACGTTCACGCTGCAGCGCGACCGCACGGCCGGGGTCGGGGTCGGGGTCGGGTATCGCCACCCCCGCCCGCATTTTCCGACAGCCTGTCCATAACAACCCAACGCCAAAGATCAGCCCGAAAGCACCGGCGCCGGTCCATGTGATGGGTGTGGCGGTGTTCGACGAATTTGATCTGCGTGGCCACGAGTTCGTCGCCACGCAGACAAAACCGTCGCATTCAACCAACTTCAGCGCGGCACCACTAGTGGTTGTGCACGGCGCTGGCGGCCTGCCGACACGGGGAGCGGTTGCATCGGTGCTGCTCAGCCGGATATTGACCGCGGTGAGTGGTGAGCTGAGAACTTTCCGAAATCACCCCTTGCAATGGGGTGATGTGATAGGGGACAATGACACGGTTGTAATTACACGGGAGGGCAGAGCATGCAGATTGAAGTCCACTCAGACGAGCGCACTTGGCAGGATGAGGCGAACTGTCTCGGTGTCGATCCCGATCTGTTTTTCCCCGAGCGTGGTGCGTCGACGCGTGAGGCCAAAGAAGTCTGCCACGGCTGCGTGGTCCGCGAAGACTGTCTCGAATACGCCCTTGCCAATGGCGAGAAGTTCGGGATCTGGGGCGGGCTGTCAGAGCGTGAGCGTCGCCGCCTGCGCCGCCAGCGGGCCCAGACTGCCCGTCGCGACACCGCCTGACCCCGCCGTTTCTTTCCGTACCGCGGGTGCTAGCCTGACGCCATGTTCGCATTCCTTGATCCGCCGGAGATCATCCTGATCGTCGTAGTCGTGCTCGTTCTGTTTGGTGGCGCACAACTTCCGAAGCTCGCCAAGAACTTGGGCAAGGCGCAGCAGGAGTTCAAGACGGGTCTCGCCGAAGGCCAGAAGGATTCATCGAAGAGCGACAGCAAGGGCAATAGCGGTACCTCGGACAGCTCCAAGAACGACAGCTCCAACAACGACACTTCCAAGAACGACAGCTGATCACCAGATCCGCCAAGGCTGACCGTTGGCGTTGGGCTGTCATTGACAGCAACCCAACGCCAAAGCTCAACCCGCGTGTTGAGTTGGAGTGCCGGATGCGCTCGCTCACCGCGCCGCGTTGTGATCGTCGGCGGGCTCAGGTGGTGTGACTCGCAGCTGACGACAGTGCATGTGGCGGCTGGGGTTCGGATCTCCGCCGTGGCGAGTTCGAATTGGTGACAGCGGTGACACGCCCCCACCCGCACGTTGCGACAGACTGCTCACAGCAGCCCAACGCCAAACGTCGGCGTGAGTGTGAGCGGGTTGGATGGTTGAGGGGTAGTCCGCTCAGCGGACGCCGAGTTCGACCCTGCGGCGCTTTTGGATGCGACGGCGCTCGCGCTCGCTGCAGCCACCCCAGACCCCGTGCTCGATTCGCTCGGCGAGCGCGTACTCCAAGCATTGGGCCGCGACCGGGCAGTTGACGCAGATCTTGCGGGCGCGATCCACACCTACGCCATCGCTGGGGAAAAAGACGGCAGGCGGATAGTTGCGGCAGTTACCCGCCGCCATCCAGATCGTTGCCGCATCTTCAATGGTCTCGTGGTACTGCATTGGCGTCATCTCCTTGTGAACCGCGACGAATCACGGTGGTTGTGCGCCCGCACGAAGCCCCAAGAGGCCAGCGGCAACCGCAACTCATTGCGAACATCGAACTACTACTACGACGTTGAACGAGCCAAGACGGTTCCCGATTTCGATCAAAAGTAACACAGGTGCCGTCTCAAGGCCAGCATTCGTTCATCAGGGATACACTTCCGCCGGTAATCATCGCCATCTGGACCAGGGGTATCGCCTGGTCGACCAATGAGGGAATCATGACCGACAACACCACCGAGCAGCCCCGGGCGCATGCCCGCATCGTCTTTCTCGGCCCGGTCTCACCTCACTGGGAGGTGTACGCCGACTATGGCGACCGCACCCTGCTCGACGAGTTTCGCGCCCGTGTACTGGCCCGATTGGTGTTGTTGCCCCGCGATGACCCGCAGTTTCGCCGTAACCGTGAGCGGGTCGTTCGCGACGCCGAGCGTGAGGGCATTTCAATCGAGTGGGATCTCGGCTATGCCGAGTCCAACTCCTGAGCCACGCCATAGATGAGCAGCCAACTCCTCAACCGTGAGCTGAGCTGGCTGCAATTCAATCACCGTGTACTCGCACTGGCCGGCGAGTCAGGCATCCCATTGCTCGAACGGGTCAAGTTCTGTGCGATTTGTTCTAGCAATCTCGACGAGTTTTTTCAGGTCCGCGTCGCCGCGCTCAAAGACCAGGTAGCAGCTGGTGTCACCGGCGCTGCGCCCGACGGACTCACTCCCAGTCAACAGCTCTCGGCCACCGGCGATGTGGTCAGTTCGTTCGTGTTACTGCAGGAACAGGTAGTACTTGGCTCGCTGCTGCCGGAACTTCGGCGGCAGGGCATCGAAGTAGTCGATTGGGCCGAGCTCCTTGTGTCCGAACGCAATGAGTTGATCGCAGTGTTCGAGCAGAGGATCTTTCCGGTACTTACCCCGCTCGCCGTCGATCCGGCCCATCCGTTTCCGTACATCTCCAACCTTGCGCTCAGCTTGGCTGCGATGGTCAGTGATCCCGATACCGGGGAGCGGCGATTCGCCAGAGTGAAGGTGCCCAATGTGTTCCCGCGTTTGATGGCGCTGTCGGGCGGACGGCGTTTTGTACCGGTCGAGCAGGTCATAGCCGCACAGATGCACACGCTGTACTCGGGCATGGTGGTCGAGCAGTGCGCTGCGTTTCGAGTCACCCGCAATGCCGACCTCACCGTCGAAGATGAAGAAGCCGACGACCTGCTCGCTGCGGTCGAACTCGAGCTTCGCCGCCGCCGTTTCGGCCGCGCTGTGCGGCTCGAGGTACAGGCCGGGATCAGCTCTGAGATGGTGGAACTGCTTCAGCGAGAGCTCGAGCTCGATCAGTCCGACGTGTCGTTCCATGGGAGCCTGCTCGATCTCACCTGCCTCATGCAGATCGCGTCGCTGAACCGGGAGGAGCTGAAAGACACCCCATGGCCGCCGGTCACCGCCGGCCGGGTGGCTGCTGCCGAAGAGTCGGGTCGTAGCATTTTTTCGGTCATCCGTGAACGTCCGCTTGTGGTCCACCATCCGTACGAGAGCTTTGCCAGCAGCGTCGAAAGTTTCATCGACGAGGCCGCAGATGATCCCCGGGTGCAGTCGATCAAGATGACGTTGTATCGCGCCGGTGGCGACAGCCCCATCGCCCGCAGCCTCATCCGCGCAGCCGAACGCGGCGTGCAAGTGGCCGTGTTGGTCGAATTGAAGGCACGCTTCGATGAGGCGACCAACGTGAGCTGGGCCAAGGCACTTGAACGTGCCGGGGTGCACGTGGTGTATGGCCTGGTGGGTTTGAAGACGCACGCGAAATGCGTCCTGGTGGTACGCAACGACGAAGACGGGTTGCGTCGCTACTGTCACATCGGTACCGGCAATTACAACTCCAAGACAGCTCGTCTGTACGAAGATGTCGGCTTCATCTCGTGCGAACCCGACGTCGGCTCCGACGTCACCCAGCTGTTCAACCACCTCACGGGCTACAGCCGCTCACACGAATATCGTACGCTGTTGGTCGCACCGCGAGACATGCGTCAGCAACTGTGCGATCTCATCGAGCACGAGACATCGTTCGGCACCGACGGGCGCATCGTCATCAAGTTGAACTCGCTCGCCGATCCCGAGCTGATCGAGGCGCTGTACAGCGCGAGTCAGGCCGGTGTATCTATCGAGCTGATCATTCGGGGTATTTGCTGCCTCGTTCCTGGCGTTACGGGTCTCAGCGACAACATCAAGGTGAGGTCGATTCTCGGGCGCTATCTCGAGCACAGTCGCATCGTGTGGTTCGCCCATGGGCAGCAGACCGTCGATGCGCACGACCGGGTCGACGAGGCAGCGACGGTCGACGAAGCGCTGTATCTCATCGGTTCGGCCGATTGGATGCCACGCAACCTCGACCGGCGGGTTGAGACGATGGTGCCAGTCACTCACGCGAAGCACAAGGCTTGGCTCGACCAGGTGTTCGCGTTTGCACTCGCGTCAGATGTGGTGCGGTGGGAGCTGGGGCCGCAGGGCGAGTGGACCCGGATGGGCCCTGCGGACTTCTCGTCGGGCGACTACCAGGAACGTTTCTACCACTGGGTCGCGGCACGCCAGAAGCGCTGAGGCGGTCATCGTTGATCGTTCATCGATCGTTCATCTCCCGTCCATGTGTACGAGAGATGAACGACACCTGGCTTGTCTACGGTGATCGTCGTCGTCAGTGGTGCCCCCCGCCGCTGGCAACACCAATCCCATACTTGAGGAGACCACCATCGTGAACACATCCAAGCGTCGCCTGGCAATCACTGGCGTCATCAGCCTGTCCTTGCTCGCAGCAGCCTGCGGCTCTGATAGCAAGACCGCGACCACTACAGCGGCACCGGCCACCACGGCCGCAGCAGCTGTTACTACTGCAGCAGCCGCCGACACCACTGCAGCTGCCGACACCACTGCAGCCGCCGACACCACTGCAGCCGCCGACACCACTGCAGCCGCCGACACCACTGCAGCCGCTGACACCACCGCACCCGCCGGTGGCCCGGAACTGGCCAGCGGAGAGGTCTTCGTGACCGGCTCGTCCACGGTCGAGCCAATCTCGATCAGAGTTGGCGAATTGGCCAAGGAGATGTCGGGTGGCAGCTTGGCTGTGACCGTCGAAGGACCAGGCACAGGCGATGGCTTCAAGAAGTTCTGCGCTGGCGAGGGCGACGTGACCGGCGCCTCGCGCAAGGTCAAGGACGAAGAAGCGACGCTGTGTGCAGATGCCGGCATCAACTTCGTCGAGCTGCAGGTCGGCATCGACGGGCTCACCGTTGCCACGAGTCCGAAGAACACCGCCGTCGAGTGCCTCGATACAGCAGCACTGTACGCGTTACTCGGACCCGAGTCCGAAGGCTTCGCCAACTGGAGCGACGCCAATGCCTTGGCCACCGAGCTCGGCTCGAAGTCTGTTCCGCTGCCGGACGCACCGTTGGTGATCAGCGGTCCAGGTGAGGAAAGCGGTACGTACGACAGCCTGGTCGAATTCGTCGCCAAGAAGATCGCCACCGATCGCAGTCAGGACGTGGTGTTCCGCGCCGACTATGCGTCGAGCGCGAATGACAACCTCATCGTCGAGGGCATCGAGAGCGCCGATACCTCGCTCGGTTGGGTGGGCTACGCCTACTACAAGGCCGAAGAGGCGCGGATGAAGGCGATCGCCATCGCTGACAAGGAGGGCAACTGCGTCGCCCCGACCGATGAGACGATCGCCGATGGAACGTACCCGTATTCTCGGCCGCTGTTCATCTACGTCAACGTCGACAAGGCCAAGGCGAATCCGGCGGTTGCATCCTACGTCGAGCTGTACCTCTCCGATGCTGGTATCGCTCAGGTAACCGATGCCGGCTACGTCGCAGAAGCCGCAGCGAAGCTCGCTACGTCACGCGATGCATGGTCCGCTATCTGAGCTGACCAACCATGCGTACACTCCGGTCGGTCGCCTGCGTTCTCGCGTGATCGACCGGAGTGGTTGCATAGTCTGATTCTCATCCGCCGATGGCGCTGCCATCTTTGCCCGCCGGAAGGTTCGAACGTGGCATCTGTTCCCAACATGCTCACCGTCGAAGACCTGCGTGGTGACAGTCGGCGTCGAAACAAAGAGGCACGGATGACGCTGATCTTCCGGATCGCCGCACTCACCTCGGTCGTCATCAGCGCGCTCATCGTCTTCACCCTCGTCCGTGGGGCGATCGAGTTCCTCCGACTCGTCCCACTGAGCGGTCTAATCGACGACGCGAAGACACCCGGCTGGTTCCCTCGCCGCAACCGATTCGACCTCCCAACCGTAGTGCTGGGCACCCTGATCATGAGTTCGATTGCGATGGTCGTGGCCGTGCCACTCGGACTGGGTACAGCGATCTTTCTGGCAGAGTATGCGTCGAGTCGCACACGGCGGATCATCAAGCCGATCATCGAGGTGCTAGCCGGCATGCCGAGCGTGGTGGTTGGGTACTTCGCACTGAAGTTCATCGCCCCCGAACTGGTGGCGAATCTGTTCCAGCCGGACAAGATTCAGAACATGACGGCAGCCGGTATCGGCATCGGCATCCTGATCGTGCCAATCATGGCGTCGATCTCGGAGGATTCGCTGTCGGCTGTGCCGGGGGCGTTGCGTGAGGCGAGCTATGGCGTGGGCGCCCGAAAGTCGGCTACGGTCATTCGTGTCGTTCTGCCGGCTGCGGTGTCCGGCATCGTCGCGGCGTTCATCATCGCAGTGTCGCGGGCGATCGGCGAGACCATGGTGGCCACGATGGCCGGAGGCCTGGATGGCAGTGGCGCCCGCACCAGCAGTCCGCTCGATCCGGGCCTGTCGATCACGGCAGCGCTCACCAACGCAGCAGGCGGCTCCGACCAAGCGTTGGTCGGTGCCCCGGTGAAGGTGCTGTTCTTCCTCGGCTTGCTGCTCTTCGTCGTCACCATGGGTCTGAACCTCATCGCCGACAAGTTCGTTCGTCGCGTTCGGCAGAAGTACTGAGATGGCGCTCGTCTCACCATCGATCAAGGCGACCACTCAGGCGCAGGTTCGCGCGTCGATCACCCGCCGTGATCGCAATATCGGTGGTCTCGTGTTGTACGTGCTGTTGTTGATTGCCGTCGCCACAACGCTGCTGGTGCTGTTCACCCTGCTCGCTCGCCTGTTCGCTCCTGCGCTCCCCGTGTTCCGAGATCGCGGGCTCAGCTTCTTTACCGGGACGATCGGTTCCAATCCCGACAAAGTCGGTATCTGGCCCGGACTGTACGGGTCGTTCATCATCGGGATCGGTGTCATTGTCGTATCGATTCCGCTCGGTGTGGCGGCCGCGATCTA
Organism: Actinomycetes bacterium; assembly: GCA_025359865.1. GTDB lineage: Bacteria > Actinomycetota > Acidimicrobiia > Acidimicrobiales > Ilumatobacteraceae > VFMC01. Next base: position 15,091 of record JANYDH010000165.1, read on the forward strand.
CTTGGAGGACTACGCCCAGAATCGTTGGTACAACCGGCTCATCGTGATCAACATCCGTAACCTCGCTGGAATCCCTGCGGTCATCTACGGCATCTTGGGGCTCACAATTTTTGTCGGATGGCTCGAACCCCTCACCACTGGCAAGACCGTCATCGCTGCCGCGCTCACGCTTGCGGTACTCGTACTGCCGATCGTCATCATCACCGCTACCGAGGCGATTCGCTCAGTGCCACAGGGACTGCGCGATGCGGGCTATGGCGTCGGCGCCTCGAAGTGGGAGGTCACCCGCGACCACGTTCTGCCATACGCAGCACCTGGCATCCTCACCGGCACCGTGCTCTCTCTTGCTCGAGCGCTGGGAGAGGCCGCCCCGCTCATCCTGATCGGTGCGATCACCGGGCTGCTGCCTGCTACATCGCTCGACGGCCCATTCACCGCGCTACCGATGACGATCTACAGTTGGTCGTCCAAGGCCACCCCACCGAAGTCGGTGCTGGGCTTCGACAATGTTGCGGCGGCCGCCGGTGTAGCGCTGTTGTTGCTCGTCCTGGTGTTCAACATCATCGCGGTCATTTTCCGTAACCGATTCGAGAAGCAGAGGATCGGGCTGTGAATGATCACAACGCCGCTACGTTGGCCGCAGTGCGATCATCGTCGGACCCTGAGAGGAATGCCGTGACCGAGGTAGATGTCGCCCCGACCGGTCCGGACCCCCACGCGGTCTTCCAAGCCGTCGATCTGAGCGTGTACTACGGATCGTTCTGCGCGGTGCGTGGCGCCAATCTTGCTATCGCGCAACACGAAATCACCGCGTTCATCGGGCCGTCGGGTTGCGGCAAGACCACGATGTTGCGGTGCTTCAACCGGATGAACGACTTCATCGAGACCGTCCGGGTCGAGGGTTCGGTACTCTACCACGGTGTCGATCTCTATGATCCAGCGGTCAACTCCACCGAGGTCCGTCGACGAATCGGGATGGTCTTCCAGAAACCGAATCCGTTCCCGAAGAGCATCTACGACAACGTCGCTTACGGCCCACGCCTGGGTGGCGTCAAGAAGAAGGCCGAGCTCGACGAGATTGTCGAGCGCGCGCTCAAAGGCGCCGCGTTGTGGGACGAGGTGAAGTCTCGGCTCAAGGCCTCTGGTCTCGGTCTGTCGGGCGGCCAACAGCAGCGTCTGTGCATCGCTCGAGCGATTGCGGTCGATCCAGAGGTGATCCTGATGGACGAGCCGTGTTCGGCACTCGACCCCATCGCGACCGCTCGAATCGAGGATCTGATGCAAGAGATCAAGACCAAGTACACGATCGTGATCGTCACCCACAATATGCAGCAGGCGGCCAGGGTGAGCGACAAGACCGCCTTCTTCACGACCGAAGTGAACACCGAAAGTGATCGGCGCACCGGCTGCCTCGTCGAGTTCGGGCCCACGTCCACCATCTTTTCCAAACCGAACGACGAACGAACCGAGCAATACGTGACGGGCAGGTTCGGCTGATGGACGAGCTGCGCAAGACGTTCCATAGTGATCTCGACGAGGCCAAGGGCGAGCTGGTCAGGTTGGCAGCCTCGGTCACTGAACTCATCCCGCGGGCCACCGCAGTGTTGCTCGACGGTGACCTCGAGGGCGCCGACTACCTCATTCGCAGCGACGACGAGATCGATGCCCGGGCCATGGCGATCGAAGAGCACTGCTACCGCATCCTCGCGTTACAGGCACCCGTTGCGATCGACCTGCGGCAAGTGATCTCGCTGCTGAGAATGGTGGCCGAGGTCGAGCGTTCCGCAGACCTGCTGTGCAACATCTGCAAAGCGGCGCGGCGGATCTACGGACACGAACTCGATCCGAAGTTGCGCGGCATCATCGCTCGAATGGGAGAGCAGGCGTTACAGCTCTACAACGCGGCGATCGCGTCGTTCGTCGAAAACGATGCTGCCAAGGCTGCGGCGATCGACGACATGGACAGCTTCCTCGACGGGCTCCAGAAGCAGTTCGTGCAAGCCATCTTCGAAAGCCACGCCGCCGGACGGATCGATCTGCAGGTGGCTGTCCAACTGGCTGTTGTTGCTCGTTTCTACGAACGCATCGGCGACCATGCTGTCACGATCGGCGAGCGGGTCTACTTCATCGTCACCGGGCGACAGCCGGAGCACAAGGGTGAGCACAGCTATCGCGGTGGCGCCGACAACACCGCAAGCGTGCCACGCCTGGCACCTTTCATCGCCGACGACGAACCGGATCGGTGATCTCGAGGTGGGGTTACTGCAACGAAGAACTGACCGCGTTCCAGACCTCATCGAGGTCGAGGTTCGTGAGGCGCGTGCAGAGTTGTTGCGTCTCCGTGCGGAGGTGTCGCGTCTACAAGGTGCGCTCGACAGTCTGCCGATCGGCGTCGTTCTGGTCGAAGAGGGTGGCCTGGTACGCACTCGCAACGAAGCCGCCAAGGGGTTCAGTGGGGCCGGCCACGGTGACATTCTCGTACTCGAGGCCGTCGATCAGCATGTGCAGCACGCGCTACAGGGCCGTGTCTCTGGGTCTTCGGTCGAACTGTTTGGCCCGCCTCTCAAGGTGATTGATGTGCGTGCGATCCCGTTGCGCGGTGGTGGCGCACTCGTGGCGATCGAAGATGTCAGCGAACGGGTGCGTGTCGATGCAGTTCGAACCGATTTCGTGGCAAACATCAGCCACGAGCTGAAGACTCCCGTTGGTGCGCTCGCTGTGCTCGCCGAAACGATGATTGACGAAGAAGACCTCGAGGTGGTGCACCGGCTGGCAACCAAGGCAATGCACGAAGCACTGCGCGCGGCATCATCCATCGACGATCTGTTGGAACTGTCGCGGATCGAACTCGGCGGTGCCGCGTTGAGCGAACCGGTCGACGTAGACCAACTGTTGCACGACGTCGCCGAACGTCTGAGCGAGAGCGCCGAACAGCACCAGATCCGGATTCAACGTGAGCCGGTGGCTCAACGGCTGACCGCCATGGGAGATCGCCGACAGCTCGTCTCCGCCCTCGCCAATCTGGTCGACAATGCAGTGAAGTACAGCGACGCCGGCGGCGAAGTGCACCTGAGCGCCTCGGCTGACGGCGACCGGATTGCCTTTGTGGTCCGCGACCACGGCATCGGGATCCCGGCGCGCGATCTGGACCGCATTTTCGAACGCTTCTACCGGGTCGACCGTGCTCGCAGCCGGGGCACGGGCGGAACGGGACTGGGCCTCGCCATCGTCCGTCACGTTGCGAGCAACCACGAGGGAGACGTACGCGTGCAGTCGGTCGAAGGGGAAGGGTCCACGTTCACGATGCGCGCCATGGCGGCTACAGCATGAAGGCGGCTGCAACATGAACGCGATGCCGATTGTTTTCGTGGTCGAAGACGAGGAGAGCTTCATCGACGCGATGACCGTCGGGCTCAAACGCGAAGGGTTTCAAGTCGAAGTTGCCCGAGACGGGTTCGAAGCACTCGACCGGTTCGACGATGTGAATCCCGATATCGTGTTGCTCGATGTGATGCTGCCGCGCATCGGTGGGATCGACGTCTGCCGCCAAATCCGTAAACGCAGCCAGGTGCCGATCATCATGGTCACCGCAAAAGGTGCCGAGATCGACACCGTCGTCGGCCTCGAGGTCGGCGCCGACGACTACGTAACCAAGCCGTATCGCATTCGTGAACTCGTCGCCCGAATGCATGCCGTGATGCGCCGCACCCCGAACGAGGTGGTCGCGCCCACCGAGTCGAACAGTGGATCATTGTCGACATCGATCGTGGTCGGCGACGTCTGCCTCGATCCCGACGAGCATGTCGTGACCGTGGCTGGTGAGCTAGTGAACCTGCCATTGAAAGAGTTCGAGTTGCTGCACATCCTCCTTGCCAACGCCGGGCGAGTCTTGCCCCGCGAAATGCTCATCGACAGGGTCTGGGGTAGCGACTACGTGGGCGACACCAAGACACTCGATGTGCACATCAAGCGACTGCGCGGCCGCATCGAATCACGTGCCGGTGCCCCTACGCGGATCGTGACAATCCGCGGTCTCGGCTACAAGTACGAACGAACCAAGCCCAGTTGACTCTCTATCGCTGCTGGGGTCGAGAACGCCCATCTACGATGCCCATGTGAACCGACCGCCAGCCCACCGGAGTGCCGCGCCAAAAGCGCCGATTCCGGCGAGGGAGTCACGGTTCTCGCGCCTGGCGCGCACCCACGCGGCGATGGCAGCGGGCGACGCGGCGATGGCCGTTGCGCTTGCTGATTCAGTGCTGTTCAACCTCAGCGCCGATGCTGCTCGTACCAAGGTGTTGTTGTTTCTTGGAATCAGCTTTGTGCCGTTCTTGTTCGTTGCCCCGTTGATCGGCCCAGCGATCGACCGGATGCGTGGCGGCCGGCGGCTGGTCATCCAGATCGTCGCGGTCTTGCGTGTGCTGCTGTCGGTACTGATGGCATTGCACACCGATGACCTCCTCCTGTTCCCGCTCGCGTTCGCGGCAATGGTGTTGCAGAAGACCTATGCGATTTCGAAGAACGCACTCGTACCGAGCGTGGTCAGCAGCGAAGTCGAACTGGTGGAGGCCAACTCGAAGCTGGGTCTGATCTCTGGTCTGGTTGGCGTCATCGCCGTCGTCCCTGCCGGCATCCTGCAAAAGACCGTCGGTGCCACAGGGACGCTGCTCTACGGGGCAGTGTTGTTCGTGATTGCGTTCGTCAACGCAACGCGGCTCCCGCGTGAGGTGGTGGCGTCGACCGGCGCCGACCAAACCGAAAAGGCTGAGCTCAACTCTGCGGGGGTGGTGCTTGCGTCGAACGCGATGATGCTGCTTCGTGCCTCGGTCGGATTCACGTTCTTTCATCTGTTCTTCTGGTTCCGGCGTGACGAGGGGTTCATCTGGTTCGGTCTGGCCATCGGCGTGTCAAGCATTATGACGATGGTCGGCAATGCCATCGCGCCGCGGGTCCGGCACCACCTCCGCGAGGAGACCATGTTGGTCGGTGCGCTCGCCCTGATCGCTGTGACGGGCGTGCTGACCGCCATCTTCGGAGGGGTGGCTAGCGGGGTCGTGCTTGCCGGCGTGGTCAACTTCGCAGCGGCGATCGGCCGGCTCGCATTTGACTCGATCGTTCAACGCGATGCCCCCGATGCAAATCAGGGCCGGGCGTTCGCCAAGTTCGAGACAAGGTTCCAACTCGGGTGGGTCGTGGCCGCCACCGTGCCGGTACTGATTCGCATCCCCGGAGCGGTCGGTTTCCTCTTGGTCGGGCTGCTCGCCCTTGCTGCGACGGTGTCGTACACGCTCGGGGCGCGGGTAATGCGTCAAGGCCGCCCGCCAACCCGGCCGCTACAGTCGCTCAGGCTGTGGGTGATCGGCCCGCCGAAACGGAAGGTGCCACCCCCGCCTCGGCAAGCACCGCGCTCTGGTTCTTGAAGGCTTCGGTCACGTTTCGAGCCGGGCCAGCCAGAGCCCGGGGGCAAGCAGCTCAGCCGGCGTGGGGAGCGCGTTCGGGCGCGTGAACATGCTGCCGAGCCCAGCTTCGCCTGCACGGTCGACGACACCTGCCACGAACGACTTGCCCCGCTGTACCTGTGCCGGGGTGATGTGCAACCCGAGGAGCCGTTCGATGAATACATCTTCGGCGCTGGCTTCGATCCGTCGGCGGCGCACCGCCTCGGCGATTGGGAACGCCCCACCGCCGATGAGCCGAGCGGCCACGCCATCGACCATGTAGTCCACATAGCCGACCACAGCAGCGGTGGCGGCGTCGAGCACCGGTGCGAGCTCGATCTGCTCGGGTGAACGCACCGCACCGAGCAACACTTCGGGATCAACCAAGGCGCGTTGGATCGCCTGCATCGGATCACCACCTTCGACGTCGAGTGTGCTGAGCTTTTCGGCCACGCTTGCGGGATCAGCGCGGAACGCGCCGACGTGGCGTTGGACGAGCAACGTGATGGAGTCTCGGACCACGGCATGAGAAAAGACGGCATGGCCGATGAACTCTTGCGCCAGGACCCACAGTCGCATCTCGTCGACCGGAAGGCTCCATTGCTCAGCGAAGGCATCGACCGACGCCGGGATGATGAGCAGTTGGCGGGTGTCGCGAGGAATCGGCAGGTCGTACTGGCCGAAGGCATGTGTGGCCAACCGCCCCACCATGGAGCCGATGGCCATGCCCATCATCGATGGCGCCATCATCTGGCTGAGCCCGGTCATCATCGCCATCATCGGATCGCCGGGATCGTCGGCTTCGCCGCCAACGTCTGGATCAGCCGAACGAGAGCGGCCGAGCGACACGGCGAGGTCGATGAACAACGGCCGATATGCCTCGAGGGTGCGCTGGGCCCACGCACCCTGCGTGGTGAGTTCGATTGCGGTCGACGGTGTGTCGAAGCCGGTGACGTCGCGGACGTGCATCTCGGCGATGGGTGCGAGGTCGGTATAGGCGATACGCACCCGTGGGTCGACGTTGGGTTCCGGGGTTCCCCCCGTGGACGACAGCGTGGCGAACTGGCGTGCGGCGTCCCAGTTCAGCGGACCTTGCCCCGACAGTGCCTTGGCGAGGTCACCGAACATGGGAAGGTTCCCGAACAGCGCGTTCATGCCGTCGTTACCTGGACCGTCGTTACCTGGACCGTCGTTACCTGGCCCGTCGTCTTGGGGTTCGCCATCTCTGGCGTCGTCGCCGGCCATGTGGAGGAGCTTACGGCCCGCTACGGAGTTAGCGGCCGGGTAGTGTGACCGACCGTGACCGGAGTCTGGGTGAGCGATGCCGACAGTGCGCTCGGTACTCGTGTGCTCGCCCGATTGTCGGTCCAGCCCGAGGTTCATTGTGCATCGGTGGCCGAGTGTGATGTCGCTGTCTACCTCGGTGGTTCCGACCCTGACACCCGCTCGCGGCGGCGAGAGAGCGTGACCGCCGGTGCCGTGGCGATGCTCGATCAGATCGAGGCCGCTTGCCACATCGTGCTGGTTTCATCGGCCATGGTCTACGGGGCATGGGCCAACAACCCGGTCCCGTTGACCGAGGATGCAGTTCTGCGGCCTGACGTGGACTTTGCGTACGCCCGCCAGTTGGCAGCCGTCGAGCAGGTTGCCGATGCCTGGCGTTCATCACGGCCGGGCCGGCGTGTCACGGTATTGCGTCCCGTGGTGTCGATGGCCGCCGACGGAACGACGGGCCTGGCGATCGCGCTTGCCGCAGGGATGGGACAACGGTTCGGTGTGGACGATCCGCCAGCCCAGTTCCTCCATCTCGACGATCTTGCGAGCGCGGTCTCGCTGGCTATCGACCGGTCCCTCGACGGGGTCTTCAACGTGGCACCCGACGGGTTCATTCCAGCATCTTCGGTGCGCGCGCTGTCCGGTGCCCGGCCGCGGACCCCGATGCCTGAACGGCTTGCCGAACTCAAGAACGCGATCCGGTGGAGGTTTCAGCGGGGGCCGATTCCACCAGGCCTGCGCAGCTATACCCGCTCGCCATGGTTGGTGGCCAACGACCGGCTGAAGGCCGAAGGGTGGCTGCCAACGGTGACCAACGAGCAGGCCTACGTTGAGGGCACTGAGGCACCGTGGTGGACGATGGTGACGCCGAAGCGGCGCCAAGAATTGGCCCTGGGTGTGATGGTCGCTGGCGGTTCGGCGCTGCTGCTTGGCGCGGTGCGGATCATCCGGTCGGTTCGGGCAGCACGCTCAGCATCTGGGTGACGCCGTCTTGATTAGTACACAGCGCCACTAACGCCCCTGATTCGTCGACCACCGGCGTTCCCTCTGCAACAGCCCCGTCGAGCACGTCGGAGAGATCGAGCCGGTCAGCAAAGATGACAGCGACGGGTTTGTCGGTGAGCACGAACAACGTGTCGCCCGGTGCTGCCATTGCGGCCGTCTTGAACCCGGTGGCCTGCAGTCGTTCGATGGCCGAGAGATCTTCGGTGCCGCCGGTGGGGCGCAGGTAGGCGAGGGAGTGGTCGACGGTGTCGACCACCACCCGAGCAGCGCCATCGGCATCGAGTGTGATATCGAACGCGCCGAGCCTGCCCGACACTGCATTCGCCGTGGTGATCAACATTGGAGAGCCGTTGACGAGTACGGCGACGGCGATGGCCTTGGCCGTGGTCGAGTCCGGCACTTGAATCCGCGAGCGCAGCAGCGCAGTGTTACTCGGTGTACCCCTCGCAATTGCCGGGCCAGCTACGTTCGGCCCGGCCACGAAACTGGCGGTGAGCGGCGGCACCACGGTGTTGGTGCTCCGCATGGCGATCGGTTCTCTCGACGGGCGGTTGCTGACATCGGACAACATGAGCCACAGCATCGCCACACCGAGGGTGCATCCGATGACGCCAGCCGCCACGACCAGGCCTCGACCGATGACAATCGGAGGTTCGCTCGAGATCCAAGCCTGCTGGCCGAGTTCCGACGGGTGACGCCACACTCGTTCGTGTGCCGGTACCGGCGCGGGTACATAGATGCCACCGTCGCCCTCGCCGCCGCTCTCCGCGGCCCCATCGTTTCGATCGCTCCACTCCACGAATCGGTGATCGTAGTAAGGATCTGGCGTCAGGTGTCGTCGCCCCGAGGGGCTGTGCCCCGCGAACGGCTACCATGCGCCCGTGCAGCCGACGCTACGACCTCCAGCCACTGGCGATACGTGGGTCGGCCTCTCAGTCGATGAGTTACCGGTTGCCGATGCGTACCAGTGGTGTGTGCTGCCTCACACTGGTGCAATCGTGCTGTTCAGCGGGGTCGTTCGTGACCACGCCACCGACGATGCCGGCAGCGAACGCGCGGGTGTGCAGCACCTCACGTACGAGGCCTATGAGGAACAGGTTGAGCGCAGTTTCGCGGCCATCGTCGATGAACTCCGTGCGCGGTGGCCCGAGACTGGGCGAGTAGCGGTCTTGCACCGTGTCGGACGCCTCGAGCTCGGCGAGAGTTCGGTCATCGCCGTCGTCAGCGCTCCGCATCGTCCCCAGGCATTCGAAGCAGCGCGCTACGCGATCGACGCGGTCAAAGCCAGTGCCCCGATCTGGAAACACGAACAGTGGCAGGAACCGAATGGTTCGGTGGCCGCCGATTGGGGAACAGGCGCCCACGACGTAGTACAGCCATCGCATGTGCCCACTGTGCGGAGCAACTGAGTGACTGCCGTTCTCGTCATCGTCTTGGTCGTCGCGCTGCTCGGTGCCGTGGTGTTCTTGGCGGTCCGCTCGCGACCACGTCAGGATGAAGGCATGTCCAGCTTCCGGCGTCACATCGACGCATTGTCACCAGAGGCCCGACGCGAAGTACGTGAAGTGCACGAGCGTTCCCGCAAGCACGAAGACGACGAGGGCTGACTTGGCCCGCGACCTCGCCATCGACCTGGGCACTGCCAACACGCTCGTCTACATGAAGGGAAAGGGCATCGTCTTGAACGAGCCCTCCGTCATCGCGCTCAACCGCCAGACCGGTGAGGTACTCGCCACGGGCCGCGAGGCATGGCAGATGATCGGCCGCACGCCGGGCTACATCGTCGCAGTGCGACCGTTACGTGGCGGCGCGATCACCGACTTCGAAATCACCGAGCGGATGATCCGCCTGCTGTTGCAGCGTGTCGGCGTCAGCCGGTTCACTCGTCCGAAAGTCGTCATCTGTGTGCCCTCAGCCATCACCGAGGTTGAGCGCCGGGCTGTTACCGACGCCGCCCGCCGGGCCGGTGCAGCCGACGCTCAGTTGATCGAGCAGCCGATGGCGGCCGCAATCGGCGCCGACCTTCCCATCGACGAACCGGTCGGCAACATGGTGATCGACATCGGGGGCGGAACCAGCGAAACAGCTGTCATCAGCCTGGGTGGCATTGTTGCGCTCGAGGCCGTCAGGGTCGGAAGTTTCGATATCGACGCGGCGATCCAGAGTTATGTTCGTCGAGAGCACGGCATTGCCATCGGCGAGCGAACGGCAGAGGAAGTGAAAGTTGCCATCGGATCTGCCATGCCGATGGAGGACGAGAATCAGGCGGAGGTGCGTGGCCGCGACCTCATGACCGGTCTGCCGAAGACAGTGGTACTCACACCGGAGGAGATCCGGATGGCCATTGATGATGTGGTCAGCAGCATCATCGCTTCGGTCATCCGCTGCCTCGCAAAAGCGCCGCCGGAACTCGCTCAGGATTTCCTCGTACGGGGGATGTTCCTGGTCGGCGGCGGCGGCCTGTTACGCGGGCTTGCCGATCGCATCTCACGCGAGACACAGGTGCCGGTGAAGATGTCGAACGTGCCGCTCGAAGCAGTGGTGCTTGGCGCCGGTCATTGCATCGAGCACTACGACGCATTGAAGACGATGTTCATGGGTGCCCGCCGCTGATGCCCGGTGTGGGCGGCGGCGCCGGGGTTGACGTCACCTGGGCGCTCGGCGACGATCACGTCGGCGTCGTCACGCTCAATCGGCCTGCAACTCGCAATGCGCTCACCTGGTCGATGTACGCCGAACTCGAACGGCTGGTTCGTCTCGCTGGCGATGCAGGTGCCCGCTGTCTCGTGATCACAGGTGCCGACCCTGCGTTTTGTAGCGGCGACGACGTGCGTCAGGTGATGGGCGGCGGCGAGGAAGGGCAAACACCGCTGTTATCCGACAACGAAACCCGATCCCCCCGGTTGACACCCGCAGCCGACGCATTGCTGTATACCGACCTTCCGGTCATTGCGGCTGTCAACGGTGCCGCGGTCGGATGGGGGATGGAACTCGCGGTGATGGCCGACATCCGGGTCGCCAGCGATCGCGCTCGTTTCGGAGAGCTGTTCGTACTGCGGGGGTTGGTCAGCGATGCACCCGGCCTCGGACGACTCGCGCAGCTCATCGGGCGTGAGCGCGCGGCCGAGTTGTTGTTCACCGGCGACGTGATCGACGCGGCAACGGCGCTCCAGCTTGGGCTCGTCTCACGTGTTGTCACCCACGACGAATTGTTGCCGACGGTGTTTGCTTTGGCCGCTCGGATCGCGGCCAACCCGCCGCTGGCGGTACAACGGATCAAGGCCGGGCTCCGGCGGGCGCTCGATCCCGACTGGCGCGACCTGGGAGCGTGGGTCAGCGCGAATCTCGCCGAGCTCTTCACCACGTCCGACCACCGCGAGGGCGTGCGTGCGTTCCTCGAGAAGCGGCCGGCCAACTTCACGGGCCACTGATGCGCGCTCGTCCGGAAGCGGCGCAGGCGATGCACCGTGGCCTCGCGCAGATCCGAGCCGAGTTCGAGGTACCTGCCGGCTTCCCACCCGAGGTCACCGAAGCCGCCGAGCGGGCAGTGCGGGCGTCCACATCGACAGCCACCTCCACAACGACATCGACATCGACATCGACCGCCAACGGCTACGTCGACCGCACCGATGTACCGTTCGCCACGCTCGATCCGGCGGCCTCGACGGATCTGGACCAGGCCTTTGCTCTGGAACGTGCGGGCAATGATCTCGTCCTGCGCTACGCGATTGCCGATGTGGCGTCGTTCGTGCAGCCGGGAGATGTGATCGATGCCGAAGCATGGCGTCGCGGTGCAACGGTGTACCTGCCCGACGGGCGCGCCGGACTGTACCCGCCGGCCCTCTCCGAGCGCGCCGCAAGCCTGCTGCCAGATGGGCCTCGTCCCGCCATCGTGTTCGTTGTTCGGCTTGATCCGGGTGGCAACGCCAGGCTCGACCACGCCGAGCCGGCGATCATCCACAGTCGCGCCAAACTCGCATACGACTCGGTCACACCCGCGCAACTTCCGCCGGAACTCGACGAGTTTGCGCGCCGGATGGCCCTCGCCGATGCGGCACGTGGGGCCAGTAGGGTCGAACCACCCGAGCAGGAGGTCGAGCCGGATGAAAGCGGGGGGTATCGCATTGCCTACCGGCCTCGCCTGCCCTCGGAAGATATGAACGCGGCGATGTCGCTGGCGACCAACCTCGCCGTGGCTCGGGCGTTGTTCGACGCGAAAGTCGGGTTGTTCCGGGTGATGCCAGAACCCGACGAACGGGCGGTCCAACGGTTGCGGCACACTGCGAACGCTCTCGGCATGTCGTGGGCAGCCGATGTCGGTCTGCATCAGTTCGAGCGCCAACTCGACGCACGCCGGGCCAAGGATGCGGCATTCATGCTCGCCGTGCGCCGGGCCGGCGGCGGGGCCAAGTACGTGCCATACGAAGCCGGTGTCATCCCCTGGCATGCGGCCATGGCTGCCACATACGCCCACGCCACGGCGCCGCTGCGGAGGCTCGCAGACCGGTACGTGGTGGCGGCCGCCCTCGCAGTGGCGAACGGGCAGCCGGTAGCCGAGCACATCACGTCAGCGTTCGCGGTACTCGGAGACGTGATGGGCCGCGCCGATGCGACGGGAAACCGAATTGAACGAGCGGTCATCGATCTCGCCGAGTCGGTCGCGATGCACGGTCAAGAGGGAACGACGTTTCGGGCGGTCGTCACCGACACCGACGAACGTGGTGCTCGAATCCAATTGTGCGATGTTGCCGTCGTTGCACGGGTCCCTTCGGTCAACGTCGAACCCGGTGATCAGTTGAGAGTGAAGCTCGTCGGGGCCGACGCCTTACGCCGTACGGTCAGTTTCGAGCGCGTCGCATGAACTGGTGCCCGACCCGCTTTGGGTCGTAGCTCAGGCCTGTCGTAGGTTGACCGACCTTTGGTGTTCGGCTGTCATTGTCAGGCTGTCGTTGTCGTTGTCGAGGATCGTGGTTCGATCATGACTCCCTGCCGACCGTATCTTCGTCCGTGAGGTTCCGACGGGGAACAGGCAAATTCGTCGAACCGTTGGCGCTGGGTTGTTGTCAACAGGCCGTCGCAGAATGCCGGCCGGTGGGGTTGGGATGGCGTTGGCCATCTGGGCGTGTTGTCGGCAAAGACGTCATGGTTGTTGCTGAACTCGTGGTTGTGCCGCACGGGCCGGCGCGACCTCATCGACTCACAGCCCGCCCGCCGGGCCTACCCGCTGTTGCGATGCCGAGTCGCGTCGAGTTATCGGGGCTAGCGACATGAAAGTCGACGCGATCCTGCCCGCACAGCCACCGCGGTCGCTGATCCAGACTTCCACCACACGCCCCTGTCATGCACCGAACATTCACGCCGCGACACGAACGAGATGGCGGAGTCAGGGTCCGGTGCCGCCAACCCCACCCGCAATTTGCGACCGCTCATTGACAACAACCCAACGCCAAGAGTCAGCCCGGAACACTGGGCGACGGTCGCTGACGCAGACTTCCGCCACGCGCGATTCCCATTCAACGAACTTCCGCTCTGCGGCACGTGTGAACGACCGCAACGGGTCGTAGCTCAGGCGGGGACGACCTTCGCGACTTGGCCACCGAGTGACACCGAGTACAACTCGCCATCAGGGCCTGCGCGCACAGCGGCACCGTTCGGATGGTTGCCCAACTGCAGCGACCGTTGGAACGCCTTGTCACGCACCTCCACACCGGTGATGATCCCGCTGCAATAGTCGTTGAACACGTACCACCCTGTGAGCGCGGGGATTGCCGACCCTCGGTAGACAACGCCGCCGCTGATCGAGCACCCGAGATCACCGTGCTGGTACTCGAAGATCGGCGGTGTGGCACCACCGGGCGCGACATCTTCGTTGAGTCGGTGCGTTGCTTCCCATGCCGACCAGCCGAAGTTCAGGCCGCGCCCGCTCCCTTCGTCGGCCCATGCAGCATCGACTTCTTCCCACACGTCCTGGCCGACGTCGCCAAACCACAAGTCGCCCGTGGCCGAATCGAAGCTCATCCGCCACGGGTTACGAACGCCTACCGCCCAGATCTCGGGCCGGGCACCCGGCACATCGACGAACGGATTATCGGGTGGGATGGAGTAGTCACGCCCGTCTCCAGGAGCAGGATCGATGCGGAGTATCTTGCCGAGCAGGCTGCTCACGTCGAGGGCCCGTCGTTCGGGATCGTTCGCCGCACCACCATCGCCCATCCCGATGTACAGGTAGCCGTCCGGACCGATCGTGACGTTGCCGCCGTTGTGGTTTGCGTAGGGCTGTTCGATGGCGAGCAACACCCGCTGGGTGCCTGCGTCGAAGCTGCCATCTGTGTTGACGCCGTACTCGGCGATGACCGTGTTGCCATCATTGTCGGTGTAGTCGATGTACGCCAACGAACCGTTCGGGCTGAACGTGAGGCCGAGCAGTCCGCGCTCACCATCGGCAGACGTGACTGCGGTGATGTCGAGTGCGGCTGAATCTGGGGCACCATTGCGGACGGGCACGATGAGACCATCTTGTTGTACGACGTACATCGCCTCGTCGCCGGATCGCCATGCGACATCGACCGGTTGATCGAACGTGCCCAGATCCTGTAGCGCGATAAGAGGGTCCGGCCCTGAGTCACTGGTGACCGTAAAGGCAGTCTCGGTGTCGGTGGTCGTGTCGGTGGTCGTGTTGGATGTCGTGTTGGATGTCGTGTCGGCCGATGCAAGTGTGGTGGCCGGTGTGGTGGCGAACGTGGCAGCGGGGCCACTGGAGCTGTTGTCGCTCGTACACGCCGCCATCGTGATGGCCAGTACCGATCCGATCGCTGCAAACCATGTCACCGGCGAGTGATGCCGCCGGTTCATCGCTCTACGGCAGTACCGACGCGGGCGAGACCTTCCTGCACAACGGTGACGGCGAGTGTGCCATCAGCGGAGAAGATCGCTCCACCCGCCAACCCACGGCCGGCACCGCTGGACACGGCGGCCTGGTCATAGAGCAGCCACCCATCGGCCCGGAACGGGCGGTGGAACCACATCGCATGGTCGAGGCTGGCCATCTGCATCCCAGGACTCTCCCACGACAGCCCGAACGGGAGCACGGTGGTGTCGAGCAGCGTCATATCACTCGCATACGTCACAATGCACGCGTGTAAGGTGGGGTCGTCGGGCAGGTCGCCGTCGGCGCGCATCCAGACACGCTGACCAACAGCCGGATTGCCTTTGCGGGTGAACGGGTCGCCGTCGATGTGGCGGATGTCGATCGGGCGCGGCCGGTCGTACCACTCACCCATTCGCTCCTTGTATGGTGCCATCCTGGCCTTGAAATCCGGCAGGCTCTCCGGCGCGGGCACGTCGGCCGGCATCGGGATCTGGTGATCGGGGCCTGGCTCGTGCACATGAAAGCTGGCCTGCAAGTTGAAGATCGCCCGGCCGTGCTGGATTGCGACCACTCGACGAGTGGAGAAGCTCTTGCCATCACGGATGCGATCGACTTCATACAGGATCGGCACCGTCGGGTCGCCTGGTCGCAGGAAGTAGCCGTGCAGCGAGTGGACGAACCGGTCCGGCTCGTCGATCGTGCGGGTCGCCGCCACCAGCGCCTGCCCAGCCACCTGCCCGCCAAAGACCCGCTGGCGGCTCTCATCGGGCGAGCGGCCTCGGAACAGGTTGACCTCGATTGCCTCGAGATCGAGCAGCTTCACCAGTTCATCAAGCGCAGTCGTCACTCTCCCAGTGTCGCAGGTCAACGCTCCGGAACCCTCCACAAGGTCCACTCGGAATTCGACCACACGCTCACCAGCCCGGCTGACCTCACCTCTGGCCCGGTGAGGATGGGGATCCCGATCGGCGCCGACCGGCCCATGACGAACCAATCGGCGCGCTGCAGGATGATCGCCAGGTCTTTGCTCTGCACGGAGCGCCGGTCGGTGAACAGCGTGAGGGCGCGGGCTTTGAAGAACGCGACGAGATCGTCGCGGTGGGTGTACATCCGCACTGCCGCGAACATCTCTTGTGAACTTGCCTGCTCCGGACCGACCTGCACCGAACCGCTGCGGTCGAAGTGGCGGGCTTGGCGTACCGCCGTTGGGATGTCGACCACGTTCGCAATGAGTAGAGAGGCGGCAACGGCGCCACCGGCAAGAGCACGCGAGCCCGGGATCGCGGCGCAGGCCTGGATCGCGAAGTATGCGAGGAACGGGGTGAGTGCCATCGTGTACCGGCCGGAATCGGCAGGGATCATCCCGACGATCACCATCGACACGACAGCGAACACGACGAAGCCGATGTCTGCTCGGGCGTGGCGCCGGATTCTCACGACGACCCCAACCACGATGACGAGTCCGAGCACGGCGCGTAGCCACCCGTCGAGATGATCGAACCCGAGCTGGTTCACGAACGACGATTGGAATGGGCCGCGGAGTTTGCGCCAGGTCTGGCCGAGACCGGCACCGTCGTAACTCGGAGCGAGCGCACTGGGCAGCAGCAACTGCAGTGCCAGGACCGAACCGAGGAACGTGACGTGCGGGGTGGCGAGCGCCTTCCAATCGGGCCCCTCGTGGCGACGCGGCCACACATTGACTGCCTGTAGCGCCAACACCGCCGGCACGATCGCCAGCCCTTCTCGGCGCACGTTGAACAGCAGCATCATCATCAGCCCGAGTACCACGAGTCGGCGGCGATCGATGGCATCCCAACGCTCAGCCTTGTCGGACCCGGTGCCGGTGATTGTGTCGATGAACCACAACGTGGCGCCGAGTGCTGCCATGTACGGCAACTCCGACAGGATCAAATCGGTATGAGCCATGTACACCAGCGAATACCCGGCCGCCGCTGTCGTGAGCAGGGCCAGCCACGTGGTCATCCGCCGTCGCGTCAGGCCGAACCAGCACGCCAGAAAGCCCACCCAACACCCGACTTCAACGAGCTTCAGCTTGTCGAAGTCGAGACCCCACAACCGCACGAACGGCGCGAGCAACACGGGGAACGTCCACGGGTAGACGTATGGACTGAAGCCGGGCTTCGCAGCGAGACCCACGTTCACATGGTTATCGGCGATCACTTGGCCGATGTTGCCGTCGACCAGGCTGCGCGCCTGGCGGAGGTACAACGCGTCGTCGTCGCCCCACGGCTGGCCGTGACGGTGCAGCAGCACCGACAACACTGCGACGGGAAGCAGCACCAGCAGTACGACCAGCACGGTCCGACGCGGTACGGTGAAGCGCTTCATCATCGCCATGATTATGGTGCGGGTATGGCGCTCTTGGCACTCGATCCCGATCAACTCCTGTCCACCACCCGCGCGGTGCGAAAGCGGCTCGACTTCGATCGACCGGTGGAGGATGATCTCATCCGCGAATGCGTGGCCGCGGCGATGCAGGCCCCGAGTGGCAGCAACAACATGACGATGCAGTTCATCGTCGTGCGCGACCCCGACAAGAAGCAGGCGCTCGGCGAGATCTATCGCCAGTGCTATGCGATGTATCAGCAGATGGACGGCGTCTACGTTCGCTCGATCGACAAGGGCGAGGCATCGGCAAACGCGCAGCAACTTCGTGTTGCCGATTCGGCCGACTTTCTCGGTGACCGGATGGGCGACGCTCCGGCGCTGGTGATTCCGTGTACCGCCGGTGGACGCGTCGACGGCATGCCGGGTCTCGTTGCGGCATCGGCGATGGCCAATGTGCTGCCGGCGACGTGGAGCTTCATGCTTGCGGCTCGCGCACGCGGGCTCGGCACGTGCTGGACCACGGTGCACCTGATGATGGAGCAGCAGGCAGCCGACGTGCTCGGCGTGCCGTTCGACATTGTGCAACAGGTCTGCCTCAGCCCGCTCGCCTACACCAAGGGCACCGACTTCAAGCCCGCCGTTCGCCCCGCTCCCGACTCGATCATCCACTGGGACCAATGGTGAGCGTTCGGTCCTGACCGTACGCTCATCGACATGACGATCGATCAGGTTCTGCGCGCGCACGCGCTCGCTGCCACCGGCTTCATGCCGCCGGATGAGGGTGATGCGTTGTACGAAGCCGCAGTTGCCGCTGGCGCGATGCTGCCGGGGCTGGCGTTCCTCGAGGTTGGGTCGTACTGCGGCCGGTCCACGGTCTGGCTCGGCGGTGCTGCACGGGTGGCGTCCACCGTGGTCTTCGCTGTCGATCATCACCGGGGGAGCGAAGAGAACCAGGCCGGGTGGGAGCACCACGACACCTTGGTGGTCGATCCGCGTACTGGCAAGATGGATACGTTGCCGTCGTTCCGCCGCACCATCCACGATGCCGGGCTCGAACGCGAGGTCGTCGCCGTGGTCGGTGAATCGCCGGTCGTGGCTCGTGCATGGCAGACGCCGCTGTCGATGCTTTTCATTGACGGCGGCCACGGCGAAGAACCCGCCCGACTCGATTACGAGGGGTGGACGCCGCACGTCGCGATCGGCGGCACCCTGGCGATCCACGACGTGTTCCCCGATCCGGCAGATGGCGGGCGGCCGCCCTATGAGCAGATTTTCGTCCCGGCGGTCGAGAGCGGCCGGTTTACACCGGTGAGCGCCCTCGGCAGCCTCCGGATCCTTCGCTGCGTCGCCTAACTTTTGGCGTTCGGCTGTCATTGACGACAGCGCAACGCCAAAGGTCGCATGTCGGCCGCCGAACCTAGCCGAACGTGACGCCTTGGGCGAGAGGCAGCGCGTTCGAATAGTTGATCGTGTTCGTCGCCCGGCGCATGTAGGCCTTCCATGAATCGCTGCCGCTCTCGCGCCCGCCGCCCGTGGCCTTCTCGCCGCCGAACGCTCCGCCGATCTCTGCGCCGCTTGGTCCGATGTTGACGTTGGAGATGCCGCAGTCGCTACCGTCGACCGCGCAGAACCGCTCGGCCTCACGGACGTCGGTGGTGAAAATGCTGCTCGCCAAGCCTTGTGGTACATCGTTCTGGATGGCGATCGCCTCGTCGAAGTCGTCGTAGGCCATCACGTAGAGCAGCGGGGCGAAGGTTTCGGTGCGCACGATCTCGGTCTGCTGTGGCATCACCACGATTGCGGGGCGGGTGTAGGCAGCGTTTGGTGCGTGGTGCGCTAGCAGCCGTTCACCACCGACCGCAAGCATGCCGCCATCGCCCTCGGCGACGGCGATCGCGGCGCGCATCCGGTCGAACGATGCAGTGTTGATTAATGGTCCGACGAGCGTCGAGGCATCGAGCGGGCTGCCGATCGGCAGCGAATTGAAGGCGATCGCCAGCCGGCCGAGCACCTCGTCCAGCCGCGAGCGGTGCACGATCAACCGTCGCAGGGTGGTGCACCGTTGACCGGCTGTGCCAGCAGCGGAAAATGTGACGCCACGCGTGGTCAGCTCGATGTCGGCCGACGGCGCGACGATGGCAGCGTTGTTACCACCGAGTTCGAGGATCGATCTACCGAAGCGCGCGGCTACCACCGGAGCGACGCGGCGGCCCATCGCGGTGGACCCCGTGGCACTCACCAGTGCGACACCCTCGCTGCTCACGAGCGCCGCTCCGGTGGTCGCGTCGCCGAGCACGACCTGGCTCAACCCGGCCGGTGCACCTGCCAGGTACGCAGCCCGATCGAACAGGGCTTGCGTCGCCAGCGCGGTGAGCGATGTCAGTTCGCTCGGCTTCCAGATCACCGGATTGCCGCAGACCAATGCCAATGCTGCGTTCCACGACCATACTGCGACGGGAAAGTTGAACGCCGTGATCACCGCGCACGGGCCGAGCGGGTGCCACTGCTCGGCCAAACGGTGGCCCGGACGTTCCGAGGCGATCGACAGTCCGTGCAGTTGACGGCTCAGACCGACCGCGAAATCGCAGACGTCGATCATCTCTTGCACTTCGCCGAGCGCTTCGCTTTCGATCTTGCCGGCCTCGAGTTGCACGAGACGGCCCAGATCGGCCTGGTGGCGGCGGAGTTCTTCGCCGAGTCGGCGGACGAGTTCACCACGTACCGGTGCCGGTGTGGTCCGCCAGGTGCGAAACGCAACGGTGGCCTTGTCGACGGCGTCGCCAACCGGTCCATGGGGCGGAACCCAGCCGATTGATCCTCCCGTGATCGGTGTACGGGCGGTGTGCTGGCCGCCTGCCGGAAGTGGGTCTACGCCGCACGCCAAGAGTGCATCGAGGGCGAGGGCTGCGAGGGTGTCGTCGGTAGGAAGGCTCACCCGCCCATCCTGCCAGGTCGTCGTCAACCCGCTCGCGTGATCAGTCGGTGGGTCGCGGCACGAAGATGCCGCTTGCCGCCGTAGCGCCGCTGATGGCATCGGCGGCCAAGATCACTGCGGCCGCTGTGTATGCAGATGTTTCGCCGAACGGGAACCGTTCGAGGCTCGGATACACGATCCCGGTCCAGTACGAACCGTTGTCGAGTCGATGTGAACGAGTCCAAGCCAGTAGGTCGGTGGCCGTGGCGGTATCGCCGAGCGCCGCGTACGCAATGGCGCATTCAGCGGTTTCGCTCGCAGTGATCCATGGCTCGTCGTTGACACAACGAATACCGAGCCCGTCCATCGCGAACTCATCCCAGCGGTCTCCCAGGCGGGCCTTTGCCTGTTCGCCGACCATCGCTCCGCTGAGCACCGGGTAGTACCAGTCCATCGCCCAGCGGGATTTCGGCTCGAACGCGCCGGGCCGCGTGGCAACCACATCGGCCAACGTGTCGGCCGCAATGGTCCACTCGGGGCGAGGTTCGTGGACCAGCGCGGCAAGCTTGACCGCACAGTGCAGCGCGTGCGCGATGCTGGCCGATCCAGTGAGCAGCGCGTAATCCCACGGTTGGCCCTCGTCGGTGATTGCCCACAGCACGGTGCCGTCGTGGCGGCGTAGCCCGAGCACCCAGTCGATCGCTCGCTCGACGGTCGGCCACAGGTGGTCGACGAACCCGCGGTCCCACGTGCTCAGCCAGTGATGCCACACGCCGGTAGCAAGGTACGCGCAGACGTTGGTGTCGAGCTTGGCCTCTTCGACGCTGCCGTCGGGCAGGTAGTAGTTCCACCAACTGCCATCGGGGCGCTGGATGTCGACCAACCATTCGTAGGCACGTTCGGCATGATCGTGCAGTCCGGCAACGTCGAGCGCCATCGCGGTCTCGACGTGATTCCACGGATCGCAGTGGCCGCCGACGAACCATGGGATCATTCCGGTGGGTAGCTGCAGGTCGGCAATTGCACGCGCGCTCAGCTCGACCTCGCAGGCGCTGAGCACACCGGGAAGGTTGGGTGTGGTGCTCATCGCGGCTTCTGCGCGTAGACGATAAAACTCTTGCCCAGCGCTGGGGCTAGGCCACGCTCGAGCAGTTGCATCGATCGTGGCTGATGCACGATCTCGTACTCCAACAGCTTCTTGTATGCATTGACCGAGCTGCTGTCGGTACGGCGCGGGCCAACGGCACACTTCAGCCACCAGTACGGCGAGTGCAATGCGTGAGCATGGTGGCTGCCCGTCACGCGCAGGCCGGCTGTGCGCAGCTTGGCCTTCAGTTCGGTGGCGCTGTAAATGCGCACGTGGCCACCCACGCTCTTCGGGGCGTGATACTCATCGCTGAGCATCCAGTTGATCTTCTCGGGCAGCCAGGTGGGTACCGTCGCAGCGAATGTGCCGCCTGGCTTGAGCACCCGTGCGAACTCGGCGATTGCGTCGGTATCGGACTGGATGTGTTCGAGCACCTCGCTCGTGATCACGCGGTCGAAGCTGTCGTCAGCGAACGAGAGGTTTGTGGCGTCGCCGCGGAGCGCGGCGACGTAACGCTGCACGGGGATCTCGCCGGCTTCGACCATCGCGCCAAAGGTGGCGCGGGTGCCGGCTACTTCGTCAGCGGCGTAGTCGAGCGCGACGACGTTCGCGCCACGTCGGGCCAGTTCGAACGCGTGGCGTCCGAACCCGGCTCCGGCGTCGAGTACGAGGTCTCCGGCGCGAACGCCCAAACGGTCGAATCTGATGGTCAGCAAGTGCTCAGATCCTGCCGTTCTTGCGGAGCTTTTCGATGTTCTGCGGCATTGCCAGCACCTCGCGGTACTGATCGACCGTGAGCTGCGCGCAGTATTTCCACGTCCATCGGTCGACCACGCGGCGGCGACCGGCATCGCCCACGCGGGCGCGCAGGTTCTCGTCGTCGAGGCCGCGTCGCAGCGCGGCGGCCAATGACTCGACGTCGCCAGCCTTGCATTGCAGCACGGTGTCGCCGTCGCGCCCGGTCACTTCGGGCAGCGCGCCGCCATCGGTGGCGACCAGACAGATGCCCGTGCTCATCGCTTCGATCGCCGGCAGGCTGAACCCTTCGTACAGGCTCGGCACCACGGCCAACTCTGCTTCGGCGTACAACTCGACGATCCGCTCGTCGGGCACACCCGAGACGAACTGGATGTGCGGTCGTAGGCCGAGCTTGTCGATGAGGCCGCTGCTGTGGCCCTCGCGGGGCTTGCCGATGATGGTGAGCGTGACGTCACGTTCGGTGCGCAGCTTGGCCATCGCCTCGAGCAGGTACGGCAGACCTTTCAACGCAACATCGGCCGATGCGGTGGTGATCATCCGGCCGGGCAGGCGGGCAATGTGCGGCAGTGGGGTGAACAGTTCCGGATCGACACCGACCGGTACGAGCCGCATTCGGTCGAGCGGAACCCCCATGTCGCTATGGATGTCTTTGATGCTGTTCTCGCTGACCACCACGACGCGCGGCATCTGACTCGCCACTCGGCCCTGCATCTTCACGAAGTTGTACCACCGTCCGATACCGCGGCGCTTGCGGCGGTTCGGGGCATGTTCCATCTCGAGTGCGCGGTCACGAGTGATCGGGTGGTGCAGCGTGACGATGGTCGGAATCCGCTTTTCGATTTCCACGATCCCGTAGCCAAGGCATTGGTTGTCGTGGACCAGATCGAAGTCGCGCGTGCGCTGCTTCAACGCTTTCAACACGCGCACACTGAATGCGTGAGGTTCGCCGAACGTGCCCTTCAGATGGGTGAGCGCTTCGACCAGGTCGCCCTTGGACTTGATCTCCCAGTACCCCGGCAAGCGGCCTGGGTAATAGTCGTTCCAGATGTCGAGGCTGGGCAGCTTGTGCATCGGGATCCGCTCGTCGATGATCGGATACGGCTGTCCACTGAACAGTTCGACCGAATGACCGAGATCGACCAGGGCCTTGGTGAGGTGCCGGGTGTAGACGCCTTGGCCACCCACATGCGGCTTGCCGCGGTAGGTGAGGTAGGCAAGATGGATGGGGGCGTCCGGGGACAGCCCGGGTGCCTTCGGCGACATGGAACAAGGCTACCGGGCCAGGGTTACCGCCCGGTAGCCAGGTGGCTGCCGTTGCTCGGGGCCGCTCGCCCGATCACTCTTTGCTGGCCTTGATCACGGTGGACATGAGCGCTATGAGCTGCTCTTTCGTGACGGTACCGGTTGGCCCCTGAAGTAGACTGATCTGGTCGCCGTTTTGCACGACGAGTTGGCTGACACCGAGACTGTCGACGCCGAAGGCCGCAGCGTCGCCGGGCCCGCTGAATGGGGTGAACACCGGATCAGAACCCGCAGTCGCCTGTGCGAAAGCGGCCGATGGATCAGTCCCGAAATCGGCGACAACATCTGCGAGCAACAGCGTTGCTGGCAGATGCGCGGGTGAATCGACGTCCCATCGGCAGACCCGGCTCTGCCCCGGCAGCAATCCGCTATTCTCGTTCGTCACGCCAAGGGGAGGACTGGTGACGGTCACTCCTAATGTCGAACCGATGGTATCGCTCGTCAGTAACG
The DNA here is from genome assembly GCA_025359865.1 of Actinomycetes bacterium. Taxonomy (GTDB): domain Bacteria; phylum Actinomycetota; class Acidimicrobiia; order Acidimicrobiales; family Ilumatobacteraceae; genus VFMC01. The sequence continues at coordinate 38,538 of JANYDH010000165.1, forward strand.
TGCACGGATCGGCAGGGATGAACGGGACCCGGATAGCGAGCACGTGATCGTCCGGATCACCGACGAGGCGGGTTGTCTCGATCTTGAGAAAGTAGTCATTGGAGGAAAAGACCGACTGGCTGGGCGGCAACATGTCGAAGCACAGCGTCACCGGTCGTGATGTACCGCGATCGCCGACCGTAATGTCGGCGAGCGGGTTCACGGCGTCGAACGAATTCTCCTCGACGATTCCGAAGATCTGTGCGCCGAACCCAAGTCCAGAGCTGTCATTCGACACCTTGATCGTCCCCACGAGTAGTGCAAGTGTCCGAGGATCACTCGTCGGCCCAAACGCGATGGTGTCGCCTTCGAATTTGCAGCTCGCCGGCGCTAGCAGCACGTTGTCGATGGTGAGGGTGACCCCGTCACCCAAGTCGAGGGTTTTGGCGACCTTCACGGTGGCAAGGAAGTCCGACGACGACGTTTGCTTGTCGAGTACCAGCGTGCTCTGGTGTTGATCGGCCGCGCCGATCAACACCGACGGAGATGTGAATGACGCTGTGGCCGGAACATCGGTGAAGATGACGTCGATCGAATGCGGCTCGTCGACCGGAAAATTGTGAGTGTCTTGGACCCTTGAGGTGAACGTCTGATCGCCCAACCGCAAGTTGAGTTCAGTGCCAGACACCCCGGCCTGGCCAGGCCCGAGATTGTGCCACTGGGCCGTCCAGGTAGCGCTGGTGGTCGCAAGGTCGTACACCAGTGATTCGTTGGAGATCTCGAACCCAGCCCAAAAGACCCGAGCGGGCAACGTGTTCGGGAGCGTTGCGGCGACACCGCTTGTGCCGCTCAGACCAGTGTCGGCCGTCTCTGCCACGCCCGCCTTGTCATCACCACGCGAGGTGAGGACAATGACGCCGGCAATGATCAGGCTGAAGATCGTCAGCGCTGCCGCTCCGAGCAGTAGCAGTCGTCGAGGATCTCGACCCGGTGACACGACCGGGAGCGTTGCGACGAATCCTTGGTGAGCGTTGGTTGCGCTCGGCGGTGCAGCGATCTCCGGTGGTGGTGGTGGTGTTGGTGTTGGCGTTGGTGTTGAGGTGATGGCGATTGAGGCGCTTGCGGCGATGGAGGCAACCGCAGCTTGCGGCGACGAGGAAGCACGCGGCTGTTCTGCCGGCGGAGCCACAGGCCGCGCTGCACGGCGTGCTGCTTCGCGCGCCGCTCCGAGCGCCACGGCGAACTCTGGATCGATGTCGGCGGTGACTGGTCGCCCGGTGGTGATGGCGATTTGCTGGCGGATCAGAGGAATTCGCGATGACCCACCGACGAGCAGGATGCGCCCGATCTGGTCGATGGTGATGCCGGCGGAGGCGGCCGCTCGGTTGAGCGCCTGAACGGTTTCGGCGAGACGCGGGCGAACCATTGCCTCCAGGTCATGGCGCGTGATCTGAACCTGGAGCGAAAGTCCCGGGAGTACTATTGGCACCGAGGTGGTCGTGGTTTCCGAGAGTGCTTCTTTGGCCGATCTTGCATCGCTACGGATCCGGGCCAACTGCGCTGCGACCGTTGGATCGCTGGGGTCCAGTTCATTGAGTTTTCCGCCGAGCTGGTCATTGATGTACTGCAGCACGGCAGCATCGAAGTCGACTCCTCCCAGCCGCTCTAGTCCTTGCGCTTCCCCAATCAGGTCGAATCCACCCGCCGTGCGCCGAAGCAGGGTCGTGTCGAACGTGCCGCCTCCGAAATCGTAGACAGCCACGACTTCGTCCACGGCAACGGTGGCCGTTGCCGCGTAGTGGAGTGCTGCGGCGGTGGGTTCAGCGACGAGATCGGCCGGGCCGATCCCGGCCTGGATGATCGCCGATCGAAGCAGGTCGAGGCGGTATTGTGAGTACGCGGCGGGATGCGTGACCACAACGTGTGTTGGCGTTCCACCCGTGCGTTCGCACACGCGGCGATAGATCGCGCCGAGCAACTCGGCGCTCAACACCTCGGCACTGAATGGTGCACCGCCGAGAAACAGCGGGGTGGTATCGCCGAGGCGGCGTTTGAACTCGCGAGCGACCCGAGTGGGGTCGGTCGCCGCCCGGCCTTCGGCCGTGTCACCCACCAGTGCTTCGCCGTTGGGTGCGATGAAAACGACCGAAGGAATCTGGGCCGATCTCGTCCCGAGGTTGATCACCTCGACGCGGCCCTCGGTGGCGACGGCAGCAGCAGAAAAGGTAGTGCCAAGGTCGATGCCGAGCGCGTAAGACATAGACGGAGAGTACCGGTTCGAACTGGACGGTGACTATTGCCTGGCCCAGGAGATGGTCATCGTGCGTTGCAGCATCTCACCCGGTGCGAGCACGGTGGCACCGCCGACGTTGAACGAGTCGGGAGGGCCGCTCTGGGGCTCGACGCACGTGGCGTGCTCTGGCTGGTCGTAGACCACCCAGTGGTCGCAATCGCTCGTCACGGTGATGACCAGTTCCGGCTTGCCGAGTTCGCTCGCGTAGCGGAGTTGGAGCGGGTGATGCGGGCCGACGAAGCAGTCGTCCCACGGTCGCCGGGGTGGATCCACGAGTCGGCCCGTCGGCACGTACTCGTCGTCGCGTAGGTACATTGCCTCGAAGCTCAAGCGGTCACTCGTGGGCTTGACGAACCAAGGATGCCAACCGATCGTGGCCGGCATCGGCTCGCCGCCTGCCACCACCGTGAGCACGCACACGAGGGCTTCAGGCGTCAGTTGCAGATGTTGATGGGCACGTCCGCCGAAGCTCCAGTCGAGCGGGCATTCCAGTTCGGCATGATCGAGTCCGGCATCGATCACCTCCCACCGGCGGGTGAATGTGGTGCCGTGGATCGCGTGTGGCGCCATGTTGATCGTCACCTCGTAGGGCAATCCGTCGAACTCGAAGCGTCCGTGTCGAAGCCTGCCTGCCCATGGCGCCATTGGGTAGCTGCCCCACAACAGCGGATCATCGGAGGAATCTCCCTGCACCAGTAGGTCGCGTCCGCCAACCCGCAACCGGGCCACCCTGCCGCCATCGGCCTGACTCACCTCGACGAGCGCCTCGCCGGCTTCCAATTCGATCACACCGGCGAGTCTGCCACGCGGCCCCCGGTCGGTCGGATCCGCGTCTCGCCGGGCGCCGGGCGGCTCTGGGTACCGTCAGTGCCCCATAGGACACTGACGGTGCCCAGACCGGATCTCGGTTCACGCCGTCGGTTCATTCACAGCGGCTGCCAGCCGAAGGCATCCGGCGATGCGTCGGTGTGTGGCACGATCGGCGGATGCGAGGTTTGGTGCAGCGGGTCACATCGGCGTCGGTGTCGGTAACGGGCGAGGTGGTCGGCTCGATCGGGCCCGGCCTGTGCGTGCTGGTCGGCGTCACTCACACCGACACAGCGGTGCAGGCGTGCAAGTTGGCCGACAAGGTCTGGCACCTGCGCGTGATGGATGATGCCGATGGGGTGATGAACCGCTCGCTCGCCGATACGACCGCCTCGGTGCTGGTGGTCAGTCAGTTCACGCTGTACGGCGACACCTCGGCTGGGCGGCGCCCGAGTTGGACCCGAGCGGCTCGTCCCGAGCATGCCGAGCCGCTCGTCGATGCAATGGTCGCCCGTCTTCGACTGCTCGGAGCAACCGTTGCCACCGGTCGATTTCGCACCGAGATGCTCGTCACCCTGGTCAACGACGGCCCCGTCACACTGATGATCGAGGTCTGACCAACGATGTCGGCTTACTCGATCTGGGCACCGGTAGTGGGCTCTAGCCCACTACCGGTGCCCAGACGTGTATGGAGGCCGGCGGCGGGCACGGAGGCGGTTTGGCCAGTTGCCGGCGATCGCCGACGCACCGAACAGGGCCACGGCAGCCAGGATGGCGAACGGCAAGTCGCCGAGCGAGGTGTACCAGGTGGTGCCATGGCGCAACGGCACCACCTGGCTGATCACCGCTTGCTCGCTCACCGCGGTGCGCTGAAACACGTCGCCGTCGGCTGAGATGAACCCGCTGAACCCCGTGGGGGATGCTTGGACGACCCACCTGCCGGTCTCGGTGGCGCGGAGTCTTGACGATGCCACCTGCTGGGTCTGCAGGATCGTGCCGGTGTAGCTGGAGCCGTTCGTCGGGTTGAGGATCAACTCGGCGCCGTGCTCGGCGGCGTCTCGCGCTCGCTCGCCGAAGAATACCTCCCACGAGATCACGACGCCGACAACGGTGCCACCCGGCAGCGTCAAGACCGCCGGGCCAGTACCGGGAATCGCATCCTTCGGGACCTGATCGACCGGGGCACCGAGCGACTCGAGGAGCCCGCGCATCGGGACATATTCGCCGAACGGCACGCGGTGGATCTTCTCGTACCGGCTGACCACATCGCCGCTCGGCGTGACCACCACCTGGGCGTTGAGGAAGTGCTCGACTCCACCGGGAGTATCGGCAGGGACGTCTTCGGTGATACCCACGGCAAACGGAGCGCCGATTCGGGCGGCCTCCGCGGTGATCTCGTCGAGTTCGCGGCTGCCCAGGAATGTCGGTACGTCGATGACGTTCTCCGGCCACAGCACGAGGTCGGCAGTGCCGGCAAGGATGAGGCGAGTGGCGTCAAGGTGGCGTTCGACCACATCGCGCGGGTCGGTGACGGCCGCACGGGTGCCCTGTGGGCCACCGCCTTGGACGACGGTGATGCGCAACGACCGGCCCGTATCGGTGCCGCTCGGCGCGAGCCCGGCAAGCGCGATCACGAGGGCAGCAGCACCGAACCCAATGGCGCCGTGGGGCTGGCTGATCGCACCGGCACTGCGGCGGCGAGCCATCGCCGGCACGAACGGAGACGGGCCGGCAAGCGCGAACCCGATCTGAAAGACCAACCAGGTGAGCAGTAGTACGCCGCCCACCCTGGCAACGCCCAGCAGAGGCCCGCCCGCCTGACCGATGGCGAGACTGGCCAGAGGGACGCCTCCGAACGGGAACACCAACCGGAGCGCCTCGACCAGCGTATGGGCTAGCGGGCGGCCAATCACGCGCCATGGACCGATCGGTGACACCACGGCTGCGAGCGCGTGAAGGCCCGCAAACATCGCTGCAGCAACCACGTAGCCGGGAGCAGTAAGGAACCACATCCAGGCCATGCCAGGAAACAGCCATCCAGCGGCAAACAGCCAGCCGCGGGCGGCGCGCTCGCCGCGTGTCGGGCGTTCGCCGAGGGACACTTCGAACAGGGCGATTCCAGCGAAGGCAAGCGGCCAAAAGCCCCAGGGGGGGAGCGAGAGCGCAACCAGAAAGCCTGCGCAGAGTGCGATCCAACCCTGTGGTTGCGTTAGCCGGTGGAGTCGCCGGTGGGTCGGTGTCACGCGACCAGAGCGAGCGAGACGACGATGCGCTGTTTGGTCGACCCAGGCGGGTGGCACGCGAAGAGCGTGGCGGTGGCCGTGGTGGTCTGATCGATGATGTACAGCGCGTCGGGCTTGACGAAGGTGGTGCCGGTGACCTGATACACGAAGGTTCCCGTCGCCATAGTGAAGATCACCTGATCGCCCGGGGCCAACTGGTCGATGTTGCGGAACGGCTTGTCGTGACTGGTGCGGTGACCAGCAACGACCACGTTGCCGATTTGCCCGGGTTGCGCCGTGCCGGGCCAATGGCCGGGCCCCTTGTCGAGCGTGGTGAGTGTGACACCTTCGAACAACGATTTCGTGATCCCGAGCTTCGGAATCTCGATCGTGCCGATTTGCGATGTGACCTCAGCGGCGCGTGGAGCGGGAGGCGGAGCTGGCTGTGGCAGGAGAACGACGGTGGTCGCGCCAACGGTGACCGCAGGGCCAGTGGTCGTAGGGATGGTCGTGGCGATGGTCGTGGCGATGGTCGTGGTCGCACGAGTGGTGGGGATGGCCTGCGTGGTCGATGCTGCAGCTGTAGTCAGCGGCGACGCCGTTGTCGAGGCGGGGGCGAGGGTGCTGACCGCGTCGATCTGGGGCTGGACCTGCGCACGGACCGTGATCGAACCCGCTGCCGAGGAGTTGTCGTCGCCGCATGCACCGAGAGCGAGTGCCCCGACCATCAAGAGGCAGATCCGACGCGTCATTGCCTTAGTCTGTCGCATCGGCCAGCCATTGTGTGAGCGCGTCGGCAGCCGCTGTGCCCGACCGGATGCATGCTGGGATACCGATGCCGTGATAGCTGGCACCGGCGAGTGCAATGCCGGCTGGTAGCGATGACTCGATCTGCTTCACCACGAGATGATGGTTCGGGCGGTACTGGGGGAATGCCCGGTTCCAGCGCGAGATTCGGGTAGCCGTTGGTTGAAGTGTGAGGCCGAGGTGTCCGCCGACCTCGTCGAGGGCTGCAGCGAGTAGGTCGTCGTCGTGGAGATGCAGGACCGGCAGACCGTCGCGGCCGAGCGAAATGCGCAAGATGACGGACTCGGGGGTCTGCCAGTGGACCCATTTCTGCGACCCGAACGACACCGCGGTGACCAGCCGCTGTACCGGTTTGGGCACCAGATATCCGCTACGTCCGGTGAGACCCTGTGGCCATGATCCGAGCGGCACGGCGATGGTGACCATCGCGACGTCGGCGTAGGGCACAGCGCCTAAACGCTCATCGGCGATCAGGGCTGCTGCATGCGCGGCGGGACAGGCCAACACCACAGCATCGGCGTAGACCCCGTCGACCCGCCATCCGCTCCCGTCGGCAACGAGTGACTGGACCGTGACGCCCGTCCGCAGGTCGGCCCCGCGATCACGAAGCCCGTTGGCTGTAGCCTCGACGAACGAACCCATTCCTCGTTGAGGCGCATAGAACACCGGCCCATCAGGTGTCGGCTGACGATGCCGCCCAGCCAGCAGAATGCTGCGGTTGTTCATCGCCAGATCGGCGATCTGGGGCACAGCGGTGAGGCTGAAGTGGTCGGTATCGGCGGCGTAGATGCTTCCGATCAGTGGATCGACCAGCCGTTCGTGGACTTGATGACCGAACCGGCTGCGCACGAATGCTCCGATGGAGTCGCCGCTGAGGTCGCTACGTGGGATCAACGGCTCGAGCGCGGCGCGTGCTTTGGCGGGCCACGACAGCAGTCGGGTACGCGCCAGTTTCAGCACGTCGGTGGGCATGCCGAGCAACAGCCCATCAGGGATCGGTTGGAGTCCGTGCCACCAGACCGAAGCGGAACCAGATGCCGGTGAGGTGAGTTGTAGCTCGAGGCCGACTTCTTTCGCCAGCTGCGTCGCCCAGGGAAGCCGCGCCAAGAATGCATCGGGGCCCTCGTCGACAGCGTCGATCCCTACGAACGGCGTGGACAGGAGTTTGCCGCCCAGCCGGTCGGCTGCCTCGATCAGCGTCACCCTGGCCGGGTGGTCGCGCTGTTGCAGCGCGTGCGCAGCCGCGAGCCCGGCGATGCCGCCACCGACGACAACGATGTGCCGGTCGTGCCGATCGTGCCGGTCGCTCAACGGCCCGCGATGACTCGTTGTGCGAGCGCGGCCATGACTGCTGGGTCGTCATTGACGCACGCGGTGCGGTCGAACGCCAGCCCGTGGGCGCCAGCTCGTGCAGCAGCTTCGATGTCGAGGTCGTAGAGCACCTCGAGGTGGTCGGCGACGAATCCGCACGCGCTGACCAGTACGCCTCGCTGATGCCCGTGATCGTTCTCGCTGGTAGCGAGGTCGTCGATGACCTGCAAGATGTCGGGCCCCAACCACGGCTCGGGGGTGCGGCCGGCTGACTGCCAGGCGATGGCCCACTGGCTCGACTCGGCCAGGCCGACGCGTTCGGCCACGGCCTGAGCGGTGGCGCGCAACTCGTCGGGGTACCGGTCGCCAGCATCGACGATGCGCTGGGGCAGCGAATGCGCGGTGAACAACACCTTGGTATCCGTCGGCATCGTGACCAGCCTCGCGGCAAGGTCGCGGGCGATGAAGTCGATGTACGCAGGCTCGGTCGCCCAACTCTCGATTCCGACAACTTCGATACCGTGCGGCTCTGCGCGCGCGCTGACTCGACCGAGGTACTGCCCGATCGAGAACGACGAGAAATGCGGTGCCAGCACCATCGCGACGATTCGTTGGAAGCCCTGCTCGGCCAACTCGTCGACGGCGCTCTCGATCATCGGAGCGGCATGTTTGAGCCCGAGTACGACATGGAACTCGCCCGGTGCTGCGGCATCGAGCGCTGTCTGCAACCCGTCGCGCTGGGCCTCGGTTCGTTGCGCCAACGGCGAGAGGATGTCGCCGCCGGCGGGCGCAATAGCCTCATACCGCATGATCAGGTTGCCGAGCTGTTCGTCCGTAGGTGCCCGACCGCGGCGAATGTCGGTGTAGTAGGGCAGTATCTCGTCTCGCGTGCGCGGGGTGCCGTACGCCATGAGGGCGACACCGGTGCGTTGCTCGATCATGAGCCGGTTCCTAGCTCGGTGGCGGTGACCTCGTGCACATGCGCGACCACGGCCGCAAGCACGCCAGGATCGGTTTCGGGCTGTACCCCGTGGCCGAGGTTGAAGATGTGGCCCGGATGGCGGGTGCCATCGGTCAACACGTTGTCCGCAAGCACGGTGTCGGTGCCCTCCAGCGCAGTGGCCATACCTGCGAGCACAAGCGCCGGGTCGAGGTTGCCCTGCACCACGAGACCCGCGCCCATGCGGCGACGCGCCTCGCTGATGGGTGTCCGCCAATCGAGCCCGAGCACCGGAGTACCGTGCCCATGGCCCTGGGCGGCGTCGAGCATCGACTCGAGAAGATGGTCACAGCCGATCCCGAAATGGATGCCCGGCGTACCAGGGTGCCAGGTGCCGAGTTGTTCGAAGACGCTTCGCGAGTGGGGCAGGACGAATCGGTCGTAATCGACGCGGCTCAGCGCACCGGCCCACGAGTCGAACACCTGGAACGCGCCAGCACCGGCGCGCAGTTGGGCGCTGATGAAGGCAACCGAATGTTGCACGAGCCGCTCCATCAGGGCGTGCCACGTAGCCGGATCCGTGTGCATCAGCTGCTTGGTGTGCTCGTAGGTGCGCGATGGCCGCCCCTCGATCAGATAACTCGCCACGGTGAACGGCGCGCCCGCGAAAGCGAGAAGCGGAACGTCGACGGGGAGTTCGGCTGCCAGCAGGCGCACGGTCTGCACCACGTAGTCGGTGTCGTGCTCGGCATCGAGGGGTCGCAGACGGGCGAGGTCGGCATGGGATCGCAACGGATGTTCGACTACCGGGCCGGTGCCGGGGGCGACATCGATGCCGAACCCTACGGCGTGAGCCGGCACGACGATGTCGCTGTACAGCACGGCAGCGTCGACGCCGTAGCGGTGAACAGGTTGGAGCGTGATCGCAGCGGCGATTTCGGGCACCTTGATGGCCTGCAGGATGCTGCCCTCGCCGCGCACCGAACGGTACTCGGGAAGGCTGCGCCCAGCCTGGCGCATAAACCACACCGGGGTATGTGACGGCCGGTGACAGTGTGCGGCTTGGAGGAAGGCGACATCGGCGGGCATGCTCGGCGAACGCTACCAGCAGGGTAGATGTGGACCTCGGAACGACGCCGGTAGACTCGTCCGACCCATGACACAGGAGCACCCAGACCTCGCTGCAGAGCAGGCGTACATCGACAATGCGTACCTCTGCCTCGAGCAGAGCCGTACCGATGCGTGGAAACTGCGAGACATCCACCAAGGCACACTCGGTGGCACGGTACAAGCGCGCTATGAGCGCGATGTCTTCGACGAAGCACTCGTCAACAGATTGACCAAGCTCGATCTGGGCGATGCCGCCCTGGTCTTCGGCCGCATCGACCGCCATGCCGAAAGCCCCGACGAGTTCGAGAGCTTCCACATCGGCCGGCTGGCAGTGGCCGACGAACAGAGCGAGCCCGTTGTGGTCGACTGGCGCGCGCCGGTCGCAGAGCCGTTCTACCGCGCCACAGGGCGCGATCCAATGGGCCTCGCCCGCCGGCGGCATTTCGCGGTGCAGGGTCGAACCCTGCTCGGCCTCGAGGACGAGTTGTTCGGCGGTGGTCACCTCGGCGTCGCAGGCGACGATGCCGTCGCCGAGGCTGATAGCACGCTGGTTTCACCCGGTTCGTTGCGCGGCTACTCCACGCTGCTGTCGGCGTTGCAACGTGGTCGCACCGGCCAACTCGGCGACATCGTCGCAACTATCCAGAGCGAACAGGACGAGATCATCCGCAGTCCACAGGCCGGGGTGCTGGTGGTGCAGGGTGGGCCCGGCACCGGCAAAACCGTGGTTGCGCTCCACCGTGCCGCCTACTTACTCTACACATACCGGTTCCCGCTGGAGGATCAAGGGGTGCTGGTCATCGGGCCCAACCGGGTGTTCCTGCGCTACATCGAGCGGGTGTTGCCGTCACTCGGCGAGGCCGGTGTCGAGCAGGTGGTGTTGAACGACTTGGTGCACGACGTCGAGTGGTCCCGTTACGGCATCGATCGCGCCGACTCGCCGCTCGCCGCTACCACCAAGGGCGATCTGCGGATGGCCGATGTGATCGACAAAGCCGTCACCGACCGAGAGCGCCCCCTGCGCGAGGACCTCGTCATTCCGTACCGCACCGGATTCCTGCGGTTACGGGTCGACGAGTCGGCGCGGATCGTTCGCACCGCACAACGGCGGTACCGTCGGCACAATCTGGCCCGCAAGTGGGTCGAAGGTGAATTTTGGGCGGCGCTGGCGGCCACATGGCGCGATGGCGAGATCGACCCGAAAGCCGTGAAGGATGCGGTGCGGTCGTTTCCCGAGGTACGCACCGCGCTCGAACGGATGTGGCCGGTGCTCACACCCGCACAGCTGCTGCACGATCTGTTCGGATCATCTGCGTTGCTCAAGCTGGCCGGTGCCAAGTTTCTGTCGGAAGCTGAGTATCTCTCCCTGGTCAGGCCACGAATCGACGATGTCGCGCAGGTTCGGTGGACCGACAACGACGTGGCGCTGCTCGATGAGGCCCGCCACTACCTCGGACCACCACCGGTGCGACGTATCCCGGGCCAGCCCGAGGAACTCGACGAGATCAGAACGTACGGCCACATCGTCATCGACGAGGTGCAAGACCTCACGCCGATGCAGCTGCGGATGGCCTCGCGGCGGTCGCTGAATGGCAGCATGACCGTAGTCGGCGACATTGCCCAGGCCACCGGCGCACTAGCACCGAATGATTGGGACGATGTCCTTCGCCATCTCCCGGGCAGCCGTCCGCCCAGGGTCATCGGTCTCAGCGTCGGCTACCGCATCCCCGAGCGGATCATGGATCTGGCCAACCGGGTGATGATGGCCGCTACGCCCTCACTGCGTGCACCGGTCAGCGTACGCGGCGGCGATGAGCATCCCGAGTTCGTGTCGGTCGCCGACCACACCGAACTGTTCCATCACGTCGCGCTGGCGACCCGTGATATGGCAGGTGTAATCGGAGACGGCAGCATCGCGCTGGTTGCCCCAGACGCGATGGTCGAGCAGGTATCCGAGGCACTTACCGCGCTCGCCATCGACCATGGCCGGGCTACCCGCAGCGGGCTCAACGCGGGCATCACGGTGGTGCCGGTAAGCGTGGTGAAAGGGCTCGAGCTCGATGGCGTAATCGTCGTCGAGCCAGCCGCGATCGTGTCCGGCGAGCAACAAGGCCTCCGGGCGCTCTACGTGGCGCTCACACGCAGCACCAGAATGCTTACCATCGTGCATGCCCAACCGCTGCCGCAGGCGATGATCAACTGAGCAACTGAGCCGCTCTACCCAGCCAGGTATGCGTTTACGAGCACGATCAGGTTCTTGGCAGTCTTGTCCGCGTCGGCGGAACGCTTGAACTGCACGGCACGATGAATTCGTGCGACGTTGGCCAGAAAGTCGGCCAACAGATCGGGACGGTGAGCACCGACTTCGACGCGGGCAGCATCCCACAGTTGTTGGATACGGTCGGCCTGGGCCGATGCATCACCCTGGGCAATCATCACTGCCGACAGTGCCGACGCCTCGGCGGCGAGTTGGGGGAGCAGTTCGGCGGCTGTCCCCGACGGCAGCGTCGAGGTGGTGCTTGTGGCCGAGGGATCGGTTGCCATGGTCGAGTCGTAGGTCGTGGCGCAAGCGGTCAAACCGAATGTGCAGCAGCTCAAGGCAAACAGCACTCGTCGGGCGGTCACGCCATCACCAGGATGCGGGCGCTCGCGAATGCGCCGATGCCCACATGATGGCCCTCGATTTCGACCGTGATGGTTCCATCGGGCGAAGCGGCAGTGACCACCCCGGTGTGACCGGGTTGGATGCTGGATGCTTCAAGGAAGTCGAGCAGTCCGGGCGTGAATTCGAGTTCTTCGGGGATGCGGTTGACCGTGAACCGCTGGCCGACGAGCAGATCGCATAGTGGTGTCGAGGCAGGAGCCAGATAGCGCGAGCCCGGGATCGGGTTGCCGTGCGGGCAGGTGGTCGGGCTGCCGAGCACCCGGTCGATCGCGGCCTCGACTGCATCACTGATGATGTGCTCCCACTTACCGGCTTCGTGGTGAGCGTCGGCCCACGCCAACCCGAGCATGTCGGTGAGGAATCGTTCGGCGAGTCGGTGGCGGCGGACCACCTGCTCGGCCAACACGATTCCGCCCTCGGTGAGCGAGATCTTGCCGCCGATCACTTCGATCAATTGCTCGGCTTCTAGCCGCCTGATCATTTCGCTGACGGCGGGACGGCTGACCTGCAGGCGATCGGCGATGCGCGCCTGGATGACGTCGACGTCATCTTCGCGTAGCTCGTAGATGCACTCGCAGTATTCTTCGAACGCTGGGTGGTGCTCGCCGGAGGCTGGCATGCGCCGAGTGTACCGGTCAGGGCCTTTTCAAAGCCGTCGGCTCGAGGTCCTTCAGGATGGCCGATGCCCGTCAAAGGCGCTTGCGCCTACGTGACGAGCCGTTGTGTGTTTCGGTTGTTTCGAGTAGTGTCCTTGTCGAAGAGGTCCGAGGCCATGATCAGTTCGTTCGTCGTTCAGCCCACGAACAAGCACACGGCCCGCCGTCGGCAGTCGTTGCGTGCTGTGTGCGAGCTCCTGGCAAGCGCACAAGGAGATCCTTTCGAGATCGTTCACGCCGGTAGGCGGATCGTCCTGCCATCAGAGCTCGTCGAGTCGTTGAAGGTGATGGCGGGTTTGATGGCTGCGAACCACGGTGTCGTGATCGCCAGCCACGACGAGACTCTGACCTCTCAGCAGGTCGCTGATCTGTTGAACGTGAGCCGGCCCCACGTGATCAAAATGGCCCATCAGGGCGATCTCACATTCACGATGGCGGGCACCCACCACCGGTTCGACCTGTCGGAGGTGGAACGTGTGCGCGCGAAGGTGCGCCGCCAGCGCGGCGCTGGCTGAGATGGTGCCGGCGGCCGGTTACAGCGAGGACGACTTCTGACCTCGACGGCGGCACCTTTGCGTCCTCGATGCCTGCGTGTCGATCCCTCGAGGTCTGCGTGACGTGGTCCTGAGTGTTGCTGATGTCGGGGTCTTCCGACCCGTCTGGCAAGAGGAGATCGAAGCCGCAACTCAAACCACGACGTTGAAAAGGGTCGTGGCGTACCGGCGCCTACCGACCGCGTGCCCGGCGAAGCCAGCTCTCCGCGTACCGCAGGCGTCGTTCCAGTTGCTCGGTGGTGGCGCTGTGCACCTTGGCCACGCCGGCCAGTCGGTTCATTTCGGCGTTGACCTTGCCGTGGGTCCACCCGGTGAGATCGACGAGTCGCTGGGCAACGAACGCATTCCGACTGCGTAGATCATCTTTGATCTCGGCGGTGCTGCGCTCGTCGTCCTGGCGGCTGAATCCTGCGTCGGTCGGAATCGCCGGGAGTTCCAGGTCGAGACCCGGGTCATCTGAACCCTGCGGTTCGCCCAGTTCCAGGTCGTCGTCGAAGGACACACCATCGGAGGTGACGGTGTGGATCTTCATCCCGGTCGCCACCGCGCTGAGCACCGAGAACAGCGAGAGTTGCTCGGGGGCGAACTCCTCGCGGACCTCGTCGAGCGTGGCATTGTCCTGGTCGCTGTGGAACTCATCGTCGTTGGGATGAGCAGGCCGCAGCACGTGGCGACGCGCCTCGGCGATCTGGAACGCGTGAGCGCGCAGGCGGGGGTCGTCGGGCAGGAACACGTACGCCTTCTGTGCTCCGCGACCGGCCTGCCAGCGCACGAACCGGCCGACAGCTTGACGGAAGAAGAGCTCAGTGGTGACGGTGGTGGCGTACACGCCGACGCGCAGTCGGGGGATGTCGACGCCTTCGCTGACCATCCGCACGGCTACGAGCCACGGTGCAGTTGACGAGGCGAACGCCGTGATCCGGGCCGAGGCGGTCGGGTCGTCGCTGATCACCACATCGGCCGGTACGCCGAAGTTGCGACGAATGAGTTGCGCGATGGACTGGGCGTGCGCCTGATCGATGGCGATCACCAGACCGCCGGCCTCGGGCTGACCATCTCCTGCCGAACGGATCGCCATCAGTCGGTCGTGTGCCTGGCGCATGACCGCCGGCATCCAGTCACCGTCGAGGCTCAGTGCGGTGCGAAGCCGCTGGGCGACACCGTCACGAGCGAGCTCATCGTGGAAGTTGGCGCTGACGATGTTGCCGTCGGGGGCGCTCCACTCCATGACGCCGTCGATGCGCGGGAAGTACACGGGACGAACGACGCCTCCGTCGCGCAGGGCGTCGGCATATCCGTAGGTGTAGTGACTGAACGCGGCATCACCTTCGGCTGTCGTCTGATACTCGACGAAGGGGATTGCGGCGCTGTCGCTACGAAACGGCGTGCCACTGAGACACAGCCTGCGATGTGCGGTACCGAATGCCTCGCGCACCGAGTCGCCCCAAGCCTTTTCGTCGCCGGCGTGGTGGATTTCGTCCAGGATCACGAAGCTGTCGGCCGCTAAGCCGCGCAGCACCTTGGACGTGCCGGCCGTGGCCACGTGCTGGTACGTGGTGACCAGGCCATGCACATCCCGGGCGAGACCGCCAGACGGCGTCCAATCGGGATCGAGCTCGAGCCCCAGGCGGTGGGCAGCGAGCGCCCACTGCGTCTTCAGATGGCTGGTGGGCGCCACCACCACCAGGCGTCGCCGTTCCTGGGCAAGTGCCCAGCGTGCGCAGGTGAGGGCAAAGGTGGTCTTGCCGGCCCCGGGGGTGGCGACCGCCAGGAAATCACCGCCGGGATGGGCGCTGAACAGGTCGAACGCGGCCCGCTGCCACGGCCGAAGCCGGACAGACGAGTGGGTCGAGGTGGTCATGGGACCGTTCAGTGTGCCGGGCCGCAAGCGCAGGCACACGCCGAGCACAGGAGTCAACAGTCACGAGGTGTCCCCGGTACTACTTCCGACAACAGCCCGTCGAGGTGCTCAAGGGCCGAGGTGCTGCTCAGTCGAAAACGTCGGTGACCTCATCGATGACGTCAGTGAACACGTCCTGGATCGAATCAATGACACCGTCAATGACCCCAGGGTCCTCGCCCGCGCCGACCGGGGTTGTATCGCCAAGACCGACCGGAGCCGCCAACGCAAGCCCAGCGATGCTCGTCATCGCCCCAACCATTCCCATGCTCGAATAGGTAGCACGCATCGCAGACTGGGCCCGATCAGCCTTCGATGCAATTCCAATCTCAAGCGACGCGACGGTCGGGGTTTCTCTTGCTTCGGACGAACGCGACGTGTTGCTGAGACGCTTTGGTCTGTATGGCGTTCGGGTGGCCGTCGACCAACTCCGCCGGAATCCCGGCTGTAGCACCATCGACCTTGTCCGGGCGTTGCGCGCTGCGAGCGGTGTCGACGAGCTTGTTGTCACCATCGAGCGCGAGTTCGGAGCGCGTGCAGCTGTACTGCGAGCACGATCGGTTCTGCTATCGCTCGAGACCATCGCGGACGAGGTAGGCGGTGACGCTGGCCAGCAGTTGCACCGCGATCTCGAACAGCGCTGGGGCTGGCCGAGGGGGTACCTCTGCTGATCTCCTCCAGGCGGTGATGGAAGCCCACGACCGATGGCCACGGCGCGCTGGCAGAACTCTCGTCCGTCGAGGGTTACACGCATCCGGCCGGTTGAGCCGACCACGAGCCGATCGTGGCTCCGTCACGAAGTATGACGATCTGGTCGATCTGCGTGGTGAGATTGCCGCGGGCATTCGCGAGCGCGTCATCTCGGGCGACGACGCCACCCTTCCAGAGCAGCACGATCACATCGCCGCTTCGTAGCGTCGCCGAATCCAGTTGCCAACTGATGGTGCAACTGGTGCCAGTGGGCTCGGTGGCGAATGCCTGCAACGTGACGCCGTTCTGCACTTCGAACGTGGTGGCACTGGCCGCCGCCTTGGTATCGGTGTTGTCGCTGCCGCCGAAAACGAGGAATCCGACGACCGCCAACACCGCGACCAAGACGACGGCTGCTCCGCCGATCAGGAGGCGGGTCTTGCCGTGCAGCGTCCCTGTTGTGACGGTGGACTGGTCGAGGATGGGCAGAGGCATTGCTGCCGCTGCTGCTGCTGCTGGCGCTGCTGCTGGCGCTGCTGGCGGTGGGGCTGGGCGCTGACGAGGCTGGCGACCAGCGCTATGACCGTTGTTACGACCGGTTCGGGAGGCGAGGCTGGAATCGGTGCTACGGCTGGACCAGGAGGCGCGGCTGGACCAGGAGGCGCGGCTGGACGTCGGCGGCGGGGTGGGCGCCGGGGTGGAGGACAAGGCAGCGCGACCACAAATCGCCGCGCCACGAGCAACGGCATGGACGGGATCGACATCTACGGTGATCGGCCGACCTAGTTCGGCAGCCAAGAGTTGAGCCACGATCGGGGTGCGACTCGAGCCACCCACGAGGAGCACCCGGTTCACTTGGTCTGGTTCGAGGCCGGCCGACCGCAACGCGCGCCGCAATGCCGAGGTTGCATCGGCCAAGAGCGGCCGAATCATTCCCTCGTACTCGCTTCGCGTCAGACCGACTTCAGTGGCGCGATTCGGGAGCAGGACCGGGATCGTGACCTCGCTGTCTGAAAGCAAGGCCTCGACGGCCTCGACGGCCTCGTCGCGGAGTCGTGCGATCGCCGTGGTCGATGCCGAGTCGTCTGGGTCGAGATCCGACAACGCATTCCCGAGAGCCCGATCGATATGTGCCAATACCGCCTGGTCGAAGTCGATTCCGCCGAGTTGCTCCACGCCGTCCGGGTGGCCGAGCACGGTGAACCCACCCTCGTCGGCGCGGAGAATGGTGACGTCGAACGTTCCTCCGCCCAGGTCGTAGACAGCCACGATGTCGCCGGAGTCAATGTGTTGCAGCGAGGCGTAGTGGGTGGCGGCAGCGACAGGCTCCGGCACGAGAACAGGATCGTCGAGCCCGGCGCGATGCGCGGCCTGTCGAAACAGATCGACCTTGTACTCACCCCACGACGCCAGATGCGTGAGCACCACTTGGAGTGGTGCCTCACCCTCTCATGCCTGCACTGAGGCAATGACGCTTTCGATCGCCCTCGCCACGAGCGCGGCGGCCTTGAGTGGTGATCCACCAAGGAAATAGGGGGGTCGGGTCGCCAATCCGCCGCTTGAACTCACGTGCTACGCGTGACGGTTCGGTCAACACCTTTCGTCGCGCCGCATCGCCGACGAGATACTCACCGTCTTGGCCGAGGTGCACAACCGTCGGAATCGAAGGGTGCGATTGCCGAGCGTGAACAGGTCGACGGCTCCTCCGTCGCGTTGTATGGCGGCGGCCGTGAACGTTGTACCGAGATCGATGCCCAAGTGATAGCCCATGGCGCACAAACTGCCCGACTTTTGCTCGTGATTCGAACCGCGCTGTCGTCGAGTCTCCTCGCGACACCCCCGGCGTAGTGTTTCCTCATGGCCCACCACCCCGTACTCGACCGGTTCTCTCCGGCCGTCAGAGCGTGGTTTGCCGCGTCGTTCCCAACGCCTACTCCGCCGCAGGTGCAGGGTTGGCCGCACATTCTTCAGGGCGAGCACACGCTCATCTGCGCCCCCACGGGCAGTGGCAAGACACTCGCCGCCTTCCTTGCCTCGATCGACCGGCTGTGCACCCCGCAGCTACACGGCGCGCCGCTCGACCCGAAAGCGCGCACGCGGGTGCTCTACATCTCGCCGCTGCGGGCGCTGGCGTTCGACATCGAAAAGAACCTCCGGTCGCCGCTGATGGGTATCGGGCTGGCCGCCGAGCGTCTCGGCGAACCGTTCACCGCCCCCATCGTGGCGATGCGTACCGGCGACACCTCCGCCAAAGACCGCCAGGCGCTCATCCGCCGTCCGCCCGATCTGCTCATCACTACGCCCGAGAGCTTGTACCTCATGCTCACGTCGTCGGCGCGCTCCACGCTCGTCAACATCGACACCGTCATCATCGACGAGATCCATGCGCTCGCTCCCACCAAGCGCGGCACACACTTGATGTTGTCGCTCGAGCGTCTCGAGGCCATCACCAAGCAGCCACCGCAGCGGATCGGGTTGTCGGCTACCCAACGTCCGCTCGAGGAGGTGGCCCATTTCCTCGGCGGACACCACGACGACGGAACGCGGCGGCAGGTTGCCATCGTCGACTCCGGCATTCGCAAGCCGCTCGTGATCGACGTGGTCATCCCGGTCGAAGACATGGGCGAGATGGGTCGGCCCGTTGCCGGGCTGCGCAGTGGGCCGGCCAGCAACGCGCTCACGCCACAACGCAGCAGCATCTGGCCCAGTATCTATCCGCGGATTCTTGCCCAGGTACTCGAGCATCGAAGCACGATCATCTTCACGAACTCCCGCCGTCAGGCCGAGCGCGTGGCAGCAAAGCTCAATGAACTCCACGCCGAGAGCCTTGTTGGGCGCGGTGCCGATAATGCCGACGGGGTCGGCGTGGAAACCACCGCTGGTCCGCTCGTCGATCTGGTGAAGGCACACCACGGCTCGCTCGCCCGCGAGCAGCGGGTGGTCATCGAAGACGAACTGAAACGCGGTGTGCTCCGGGCGATCGTGGCCACCAGCAGTCTTGAACTCGGCATCGACATGGGCGCCGTCGACCTGGTCATCCAGGTCGAGTCGCCTGGCGCGGTCAGCCGTGGGCTACAGCGCATCGGCCGCGCCGGCCACTCGGTCGGCGAGCCGAGCAAGGGCACGCTCTACCCGAAACATCGGGGCGATCTGCTCGAAGCCGCAGTCGTGGTCCGTCGGATGATCGACGGCGAGATCGAGTCCACCCGGTTCCTGCGCAACCCCCTCGATGTGCTGGCACAACAGATCGTTGCGCACGTTGCCATCACCGCGGATGCGACCGGTCAAGACGCCACCACTGTTGCGTCGATCGCGGCGCTGGTGCGACGCTGTGCCTGTTTCGCGGAGATCAGCGATGACGTGCTTGCCAACGTGCTCGACCTGTTGGCCGGTCGCTATCCGAGTGAGGAATTCAGCGAACTGCGTCCGCGTATTGTGTGGGACCGAATTACCGACACGGTGCGCGCCCGCGACGGGTCCCGGCGGTTGGCAGTCACCAGCGGTGGCACCATCCCCGATCGAGGGTTGTTCGGCGTGTTCCTGCCCGACGGCACGCGCGTCGGCGAACTCGACGAGGAGATGGTGTACGAGAGCCGCCCGGGCGAGACGTTCCTGCTTGGCGCGTCCACCTGGCGGATCGAAGACATCACGTTCGAACGGGTGATCGTCACACCCGCGCCCGGCCAACCGGGCAAGATGCCGTTCTGGCACGGCGACCGCCCAGGTCGACCGCTCGAGTTGGGCAGGGCACTTGGGGCGTTCCAGCGCGAGATCCGGGCCATGCCGGCAGATCTGGCGCTCGAGCGGCTGTGCGAGCACCACTCGCTCGACGAGAATGCTGCGAACAACGTGTTGATGTATCTCGACGAGCAGGCACAGGCCACGGGCACGGTGCCTGACGATCGCACCATCGTCGTCGAACGCTTCCGTGACGAGATCGGTGATTGGCGGATCTGCATCCTCAGCCCGTTCGGTACTCCGGTGCACGCGCCATGGGCGATGGCCATCGAGCGCCGGTTGATCGACCGCTACGACATGCCGGTCGAGACGATGTGGGGTGATGATGGCATCGTGCTCCGTCTGCCCGAAGCAGCCGATCAGCTACCGCTCGACGATCTGGTGATCGACCCCGACGACATCGACGAGCTCGTGCTCAGCTCGCTTCCGCAGACATCGTTGTTCTCGGCGCGTTTTCGTGAATGCGCTGCCCGGGCGCTGTTGCTACCGCGCCGTCGGCCCGATCGCCGCACCCCCTTGTGGCAGCAGCGCCAGCGTGCGGCCGATCTGCTTGCGGTGGCGGCGAAGTACCCCAGCTTTCCGATCCTGTTGGAAACCTCACGCGAGTGTGTGCAGGACGTGTTCGACCTCCCGGCACTGCGTGAGGTGCTCGGTCAGCTCCGTAGCCGTGCGGTGCGGGTGGTCAGCGTCGACACGCAGAAGGCGTCGCCGTTCGCGCAGAGTCTGTTGTTCAACTGGATCGCGGCCTACATGTACGAGGGCGACGCCCCCCTCGCCGAGCGCCGCGCGGCAGCGTTGGCGCTCGACCGTGATCTGCTGCGCGACCTGCTCGGGGCGGAGGAGTTGCGCGAGTTGCTCGATCCCGGAGTGCTCGCCGACCTCGAGCTCGAACTGCAGTGCCTTTCCGAGGGGCGCCGAGCGCGTACCGCCGACGAATTGCACGACGTGTTCCGCAAGGTCGGTGATCTGTCCGCCGACGAGGTCGACCTGCGCTGCGAGGGCACGGGCGTGTCGGCAGGGTGGTTGGATGCGCTGGCCTATGAACGACGGATCACCCAGGTCTCGGTCGCTTCCGAACCTCGATGGATCGCGTCGGAAGACGCGGCCCGCTATCGCGATGCGCTCGGATGCGCGTTGCCGCTCGGTCTACCCCGAGCGTTCACCGAGCCGGTCCCGCTTCCGCTCGAGTCGCTCATCGCTCGTTACGCCCGCACACATGCCCCGTTTCTCACCGACGACGTCGGCCGCCGGCTTGGTCTACCCACGCCGCGAGCTGCCGGGTCGCTCTTCGCGCTCGAGGGCGATCAGCGGGTCGTACGTGGCGAGTTCCGTCCCGATGGCGTCACCCGCGAATGGTGCGATGTCGACGTGCTTCGCCAGTTGCGTCGCCGTTCTCTGGCCGCGCTGCGTAAAGAAATCGAAGCGGTCGAGCCCGAGGCGTTCGCGCGCTTTCTGGTCGGTTGGCACGGTATCCCGGGTGAGCGTCGCAGTCTCGATGCGCTCGTCGAGTCGATCGGGCTGTTGCAGGGAAGCGCCATCGTTGCCAGCTCGCTCGAGGTCGACGTGCTGCCGCTGCGTGTTCGTGGGTACCGCCCGCCCGACCTCGACGAGCTGTGTACATCAGGCGACCTGGTCTGGGTGGGGGCCGGATCCATCGGCGCGACCGATGGGCGTGTGCGGTTGTTCTTCGCCGATCAACTCGCGTTGTTGTCACCGTCGTTCGAGCCGCTCGACCCGCCGTCGGGTGCACTGCACGACAGCATTCGTGCCCATCTCAACGGGCGCGGCGCCAGCTTTTGGGCTCAGCTGCGTGCCGCTACCACCGGGGCCACCGAGACCGAAACGCTCACGGCGCTGTGGGACCTCGTGTGGGCGGGCGAGGTCACCAACGACTCGCTTGCCCCACTGCGCGCGGTACTGGCGGGCGCGCGTACCCGTCCCGGCACCGCCAAGGCCGCGCCGCGCAGCCGGCCCCGCCCGGGACGACTCACCCGGATCGGTCCGCCGGCCGGTGCCGGTCGATGGAGTCTGGTTGCACCATTGCTCACGCCTCGTCCAACCACCACGGCGGCTGCGCATGCGGCCGCCCTCCAGTTGCTCGAGCGATACGGCGTAGTCACCCGCGAGGCGGTGCTGGCCGAGGGCATCGTCGGCGGCTATGCCGGTGTGTACGGCGTCTTGAAAGTGTTGGAAGAACGCGGTCAGGTGCGCCGTGGGTACTTCGTCAGCGGGCTCGGCGCGGCGCAGTTCAGCCTGGCGGGGGCAGTCGACCGGTTACGGACCGTTCGCGAAACCGCCGATCCGGTGCTGCACCCACAGGACGTTCCCGCTCCGGTCGTGCTCGCGGTTACCGACCCGGCGCAGCCCTATGGGGCATCGCTGGCCTGGCCGCAGTCTCCAGGCCGCCCGGCGCGTAGTGCAGGGGCCCTTGCAGTGCTGCATGCCGGCCGGGCGCTGGTGTGGTTCGACAAGCGATCACATCACCTGGTCACGTTTCCGGGTGCTGCCGACGACACGGTGTGGGCCGAAGCGCTCGCTTCGCTCATCAAAGACGGCCGGGCACGAAAAGTCGAGATCCGCAAAATCAATGGTGAAGCGCTCGATTCGGCTTCGGTTCTGGTAGCTGCCTTGAAGCGGTCGGGGTTTGTTGATGGGTACCGAGGGCTGATACTCAGGTCTTGATACCCGTGCCGACGGCGCGCAAGCCCGCCCATGCGAGGTTGGCTACTTGGCGTGAGAGCTCATCGGGGTCGAATGTCTCACCCCGCTCGACCAACCGCCGGCTGACACCTTCGGCCAGGCCCACCAGGCCGTGCGCCAACGTGCGCCGGTACTCGGGGTCGATATCGGCGGTGATCAACGGTGCGATCGCCTCGGCCGACTCGTCGGTGATTCGCCGGATGACCGCGGTCGACTCGGCGTCACGGTTGGCCTGGGTGCCGAACAACAGCAAGAACGCATCGTGGTCGGCGGCGACGAACCGGAAGTATGCCCGAAAGCCGAGTTCGGTCTGTGTCTTTCCGTCGGTGGCATTGGCAGTCGCTTTGGCGATGGCATGGAGCATGCGGTGGCCGACATCTTCCAAGAGGGCGAGGTATAGATCCTGCTTGGAATCGAAGTGCTGATAGAGCACCGGCTTGGTCACGCCGGCCGCGTCGGCAACGTCGTTCATCGATGCCCCGTGGTAGCCGTGCTTGGCGAAGACCTGGACGGCGACGTCGAGGATCTGCTCGCGGCGTTCACCGGCGGGAAGGCGTGTACTCATGGCTACCCCAGGGTAACAACGCTTCCGGCAGGATGAAACGGGCTCACAAGCCTCGCTCGCGGTCGTCTCGTTCGGCGGCCTTGACGGCATAGCCGAGCACGATCGCAGGGGCCAACAAGATCGAGCCGACGACGAGTGCGGCGATGATGATCGACGACATCGTGGAGTTGAAGCCGAACGCAAACGCCAGCACGAATGACACGATTGCGATAGCGAAGAAGAGATACCCGATCCGGTTCGCCATCAGGGTCCACTTGGCGATCTGCTGTCGACGGGCCCTGACGGGGTCGTGCGACGGGGTCGATTTCTGGTTGGCAGGCATACAGTCGGGTCATGGTACGTGTGGAGTGGAACGAACGCGTTGTTGTCGTCACGATCGATCGGTCGGAACGCCGCAACGCCGTCGACCATGCCACGCTCGTTTCGTTGGCCGAGGCGCAGCGGGCAGCGATGGATGGTGGGGCGCTCGTCTTGGTGCTCACGGGTGCGCCGCCGGCGTTCTGCTCCGGCGCCGACCTCACCGGGGTGGAGACCGGCGAGTTCGTCGACGCGCTGGTAACCGCGTTGCGCGGGTTCGCCGAGATGCCGATTCCCACTATCGCCGCGATCGACGGCCCGGCATTGGGTGCCGGCACGCAACTGGCCATCGCCTGCGACCTGCGGGTCGCGTCGAGTACCAGCACATTCGGCATTCCGGCCGCGAAGTTGGGGTTGGCGGTCGACCACTGGACGGTCGAGCGCCTTGCTCGAGAGTTCGGCTGGCCGATCGCTCGCGCGATGTTGCTCAGTGCCCAGCCATATCACACGGATCAGCTGATCGCATCGGGTGGAATCCACCGCCACGGATCGCTAGGCGACGCGCTCACGTGGGCGCAGGAGATTGCCGCGTTGGCACCGCTCACGATTTCGGCCCACAAACTGGGGTTGGAACGGTCCGCGTTGCCACCGGCGGTCGATGAGTTGTACGAGTCGGCGCGAGCGGCGGCGTGGGCCAGCAACGATGCCGAGGAAGGTCGCACTGCGTTCTTCGAAAAGCGCCGCCCCCACTTTCACGGCAACTAGCCGGTCGGAGTTCGGGTCGGTCTTCCGGAACCGGACCGACGTGTGAGTTTGGGTGCAGGCTGGGCTGCCGGAACCTCACGGACGTTGGGGGTCAGGGGTCGGGGGTCGGCGCTGAGCGACAACGGGCGATTTCAGAGGTTGGGTGGCAACAGCCGGTTGACGTTTTCGAACCAGAAGTAGAGCGCTACCACGAACGGGGCGAAACCGACGAGGATGCCGACCCAATACCGTCTAGCGCGACGGCTGAGGAGGTAGATCCCGGCCCACAGTGCGAGGAGGACCACAGCCCACAGCACGACCTGGGGCCATGCCGCCGGATCGTCGAACCATCCGCCTCCGAACACCGCTGAGCCGTCGTCCTGGTTGCCCGTCTGGTTGCCAGCCGGCGAAACGCCAGGGTCGGTTGTGGCAGTCGGCGTCGTGGTGACGTCGGATGCGCTCACCGTGGCGGCGGTGTCGGCGGCGTTCGTGGTGGTTGCTCCGACGAGAACCGAGGTGGCCGATGAAGAAGCGTCGGTTGGTGGAACGACGACACTGATCATCGCGGGTTCGATGGACGGCTCGGAGTTGGTGTCATCGCCGGGGATGACACCCGCGCTGGCGTTGGAGGGAGGCGACGGCTGGGTGACCACACCCGATTGCGTCGGGTCGAGGACGCCGGTGATGATGATCCGCTGCTTGGACGTGTACCGCGGATGGCATGAAGCCAGGGTGATCGATGCCACCGTGGGGTCGACGGTCGGGATCACGCTGGCGTAGTCGTTTGCCTCTACGATCCGTTGTCCGGTGACGATGTAGACGTATCTGCCGGCGAGCGTGGTGACAATGATCTGGTCGCCGACGGCGACTTGGTCGATGTTGAAGAAGGGCTGGCCGTGAGTCGTGCGGTGGCCGGCGATGGCCGAGTTGCCGAGTTGGCCGGGCAGCGGGGTTTCGGGGAAGTGGCCTGGGCCATCGGCCAATGCCTTCGTAGTGACACCTTCGACGATGTACAGATCGGTGATGCCGATCGAGGGGATCTCCAGCTTGGCCAACACCGCGCCTACAGGTGGCGCCACGATGGCGGCTGGCGGCGCCGTCGTAGTGGGCGCGGCGGCGGACGGCGGCGTGGTGGTGACCGGTGGTGGGGTCGTGACGCCAGCGGTATCGCCCGGCATGGTTTCTACAGTCGCCGGCGGTGTAGTCGGTGTAGTCGGAGGCGGCGTGGTTGTCGGAGTAAGCGTGAGCGTGGGCGCCGACGCAATCTGGCTGGCGAACGTCTCCTCGAGGCGACTTTGAGCCTGAGCGGTCTGGATACCGGTGCCCCACAGCTGGTAGGCGACGAACGCGAACATCAACAAGCCGATAGTGATCAGCGTCTTACCGATGCCTCCGACCACCCACCGCCAGTCGCGTGGCTCCTTCGGGCGGTCCCAGCGGTTCAGCTTCTGGCGCTTACCAGTCGACGCAATGGGGGCGGCACTCGGTGCACTCTCGTCGATCTCGCCGCCATCCGACACGGACAGTGACGCTACCGCCTCTGATCGAGGTAGTGCAGCTCGGGTGGATTGACTGGCCACCCCTGGTACACAGATAGCGTTCGTCTACGCCATGAATGCCGCAGCACAAGCCGTCGTGCCCCTGGGTGTGGAACCGGTCATCCGGCTGGTCGAGGCCGTTGCCGTGCTCGGGAAGTTCCCGGCGCTCGCCGGTACCACACTCACCGTGCGTCGCGGCGAGATCGTGCTGTTACGCGGTGCCAACGGTGCCGGCAAGACCACCCTGCTGCGGCTGTGCGCCGGACTGGTGCCGCTCGTGCGCGGTAGCGGCTGGGTGGTTGGGTGCGACCTCGCCACCCAGCGCGAATCGCTCCGCTCGCGAGTTGGGCTGCTCGGCCACGCGAATGGGCTGTACGGCGACCTGAGCGTTTCCGAAAACGTCCGCTTCTGGGGTGCCACTGCAGGTGCCGCCCGCCACGAAGTCGAGGCTGCGCTCGAGCGGATGGGTCTCGCCGGGCGTTTGGCTGATGTGAAGGTCGACCGGCTGTCGGCCGGCCAGAAGCGGCGGACCTCGCTTGCCTGTCTGGTTGCCCGGAGGGCGCAGCTGTGGTTGCTCGACGAACCGCATGCCGGCCTCGACGCGACAGGACGAGATGATCTCGACGCAACAGTGCGTTCGGCGGCGCTGGCGGGTGCCACGGTGGTGGTTGCCAGTCACGAGCTCGAGCGCGCCGGTGCGCTTGCCACCCGGGTAGTCGACATCGTCGGTGGTCAGGCACATGAGCACGCCGCCGAGCCCGCGCCGCGCGCCGAGCCCGCGTCCGACACTGATGGCCGAGGTTTGCAGTGAACGCCTGGCAGGTCGCGCGATTAGTAGCAGCGAAGGATTTGCGGGTCGAACTACGCAGCCGAGTGGTACTCAACCAAGTGTTGCCATTCGCCGGATTGGTGATGGTCATGTTCGCGTTCGCCCTCGACAAGGACAACATTCTGCAACGGGTCTCGCCGGGCCTGATCTGGTTGGCCACTGTGTTCAGCTTGCTGATCCTCGTACAGCGGACGTTCGCAATCGAGTCGGCCGATGGTGCACTCGACGCGCTCCGCGGGGCCGGCGTCAGCCCGGCTGGCGTGTTCTTCGGCAAGTCGCTGGCGCTTGCCGTTCAGTTGCTCACCTTGGAGGTGTTGCTCACGGGGTTGGCGGTCGTGCTGTACAGCGCATCGTTTTCGCCGGGCGGCGCAGTGGTGATGGTTGCCACGGTGCTACCCGCGACCATGGGGCTCGGATTCGTGGGTACGCTCTACGGTGGTCTTGCCATCGGGGCGAGTGGGCGCGAAACATTGCTCCCGCTGCTGCTGTTTCCGGTGGTGGCACCGGTACTGATAGGTGCAACACGAGCTACTGAGGCCGCCCTCGGCGCCGGTGGTGCGGCAACGAGTGACGGATGGCCATGGGTGGCACTCCTCACCGTTTTCGCCGTACTCTTCGGTGTCGGTGGTTCGTTGGCTTTCGGCCCCCTGATCGAGGAATGAGGCAATGGTGAACGTGACCACAACTGCATCCTCATCGACATCCGCGGCCGGACCCGCGGCCACGTCTCCCACTCACGCCGGGACGCGCTTCACGCGTGCACTGGGGATCATCACCATCGCTGCAATGCTGTCGTTGGCAGCATTCGGCCTCGTATTTTCACCGGCCGATGTCGTGCAAGGAGAAAGTGTCCGGATTCTGTACATCCACGTCGGCACCGTCTGGGTCGCCTACCTGGCGTTCGTGATCACTGCCGTCTCGTCGGCGGCCTTCTTGTGGAAGCGCACCACCTCGCTCACCTGGGACCGCATCGCTGGGGCGAGCGCCGAGATTGGCGTGGCGTTCATGGCGCTCACCTTGTTCGCCGGAGCGTTGTGGGGCCGTCTCAGCTGGGGCACGTTCTGGGTGTGGGATGCCAGGGTCACCACCACTGCGTTCTTGTTCATCACCTACGTCGGCTACCTCGCCGTGCGCGGTCTCGGTGGTAGCCAACAGCAACGCGGCCGGCGCTCTGCCGTGGTTGCGTTACTGGCTGTGCTCGAGATCCCGCTCGTGCACTTCAGCGTCAAGCTGTGGCGGTCGGTCCACCAAGACGCCAGCGTGGCGGATCGAACCACCAACGTCACCCTCGATGGGTTGATGCTGTTCACCCTCATGTTGGCCCTGGTGGCATTTACACTCGTCTACGTCTGGTGGGTGTTGCTTCGCCAACGGGTGCTTGCGATGCAAGACGCACTCGATGACAAAGGCCTCGATTACGCATTGGCCGAGCGCCGCCGCGAGGTCACCGCCGACGCGCTCCCAGGGTCTGTGCGCTGATGGATGACATCGGCTTCATCCTCACGACGTATCTGGTCACCTTTGGTTCCGTCGCACTGCTCGCATGGAGGGTGATCAGTCGTGGCCGCTCGCTCGCCCGACAGCTGCCCGACGAGGACAAGCCGTGGATCTGAACCTCAGCCCGCGTGAGACCGCTGCCCCGTCGCCTGTGCGGCGACGGGGCAAGCGCTGGCCAGCCATTCTGGTGCTGGTGCTCGTGTTCGCCGGTGGAGGCATCGTCGTCACAAAGTTCCTCACGTCGGCGATCGACTACTACTGCAACGTCGACGAGATCGCCGTGAAGTCCGGATGCGAGGCCGGCCGACGACTACGTATTCAAGGTGTCGTTCAAGAGGGCTCGCTGCACCAGACCGGCGGTGTCACCACGTTCCTGATCGCCTACAACGGCGTAACCGTGCCGGTGCGCTACGAAGGTGACCCGGGTGGAATCTTCCAAGAGTGCGTCCCCGTTGTCGTCCACGGGCAGATGACCGATGGCACATTCAACGGCGACTTGGTCGAGGTCAAACACTCCAACGAGTACGAGGCCGAGAACAAAGACCGCATCAACGCGGCGAACGCGGAGTCGGCGGCGTGCAAGCAGCAAACCTGAGCATCAACGGGGTACTCGGGCACTCGTTCCTCGTTATCGGTTTGGTGGCCTCGATCTTCGGTGCATTGTCGCTCGCTTACGGCACCCGCGTCGGCGACCGCAGATTACTGCGTAGCGCGCCGAACTACGCCTGGTTGTCGGGTGCCACGGCCGTTGCCGCATTCGCCACCATGATCCACGCGCTCGTCACCCGCGACTTCAGCCTTGCCTACGTGCAGCAGGTCGGCAGCCGCAGTACGCCTGCGCTCTACAACGTCACTGCAGCTTGGAGCGCCCTCGAAGGCAGCATCTTGCTGTGGCTCACGGTGCTGGCCGGGTACACCACGGTCATCATGCGCAAGTACCGCAAACGGTTGGACGATCCGCTCATTGCCTGGGCGCTCGTGGTGATGTTCGTGGTCACCGCGTTCTTCTTCCTGCTCAGCTTCGGCCCGGCCGACGCGTTCAGATCGGGCGCACCCGGGGTGACCGATGGCCCGGGACCGAACCCGCTGCTCCAGAACCATGTGCTGGTGCTGTTCCACCCGCCGATCCTGTATCTCGGCTACGTCGGGTTCACGGTGCCGTTCGCGTTCGCGATTGCCGCGCTCATCACCGGGCGCGTCGGTGAGGGCTGGCTGCTGGTCACACGCCGGTGGGCGCTGTTCGCCTGGGGATTTCTCACGGTCGGTATCATTCTCGGCGGGTGGTGGAGTTACGAGGTGCTCGGGTGGAGTGGTGTGTGGGCGTGGGATCCGGTCGAAAACGCCAGCTTTCTCCCGTGGCTCACCGGCACCGCATACCTGCATTCGGTGCTGGTACAGGAACGACGAGGGATGTTGCGCGTCTGGAACCTGAGCTTGCTGATCGCCACGTTCGCCCTCACCATCTTGGGCACGTTCCTCACCCGCAGCGGGGTCATCAAGAGTGTCCATGCGTTCTCCAACAGCACGATCGGGCCGTTCCTGCTTGCCTTCTTCGGTGTGGTGGTCGTGGTCTCGCTGTCGCTCATCGCCTGGCGCGGCGACCGACTCCGTTCGCCCGGGGCGATCGATTCGCCGATCTCGCGCGAAGGAGCGTTCCTCGCCAACAACGTGCTCTTTACTGTGTTTGCGTTCGTAGTACTCCTCGGAACCGTCTTCCCGCTGATCGTCGAAGCGCTCCAGGATCGCCAGATTGCGGTCGGACCGCCGTTCTTCGACGAGCTGAGTATGCCGATTGGCATCGCGCTACTGTTCTTGATGGCGGTCGCCCCGGTGCTGCCGTGGCGTAAGGCGAGTGGCGAATTGTTGCGTGAGCGGCTCTTCGTGCCTGCCTGGTGTGGCGTGCTGGCACTTCTCGCTTCGATACTGGTCGGTGCCAACGGTTTGGCGCCGCTCCTCGCGTTCGGGCTCGCCGGTTTCGCCGCAGGCGCTGCCGGTCGCCAGGTGGCATTGGCCACTCGCCGGCAGGGCTGGCGGGGTTTCGTCGGTCGGGCCAACGGGGGCATGATCGTGCATCTCGGAGTCATCCTTGTAGCGGTCGCCCTCACCGCGTCGAATAGCTACACCCACGTCGGCGAGTTCACCATGCAGCAAGCGCAGCCGGTTACGTTCAGCGGGCACACATTCGAACTGCAACAGGTGACGGCATTCACCACACCACGGTCGAAAGGTCTGCAGGCCGAGATCAGTATCGATGGTGGTCAGGCCTATAGCCCGGCTATCACGCGCTACACCACCATGGGCACCGACATCGGCACACCCAGTGTGCGCACCGGGTTTGCGAACGACATCTTTCTCACCCTGGAAAAGGCGGCCAATGCTGGCGCCACCGAGGTGCAGGTCAAGATCTTCATCAAGCCATTGATTGTCTGGCTGTGGATCGGTGGGGCACTGATGGCCATCGGTACCGTGCTCGCTGGCTTCCCGGGTCGCCGTCGCAATCCGCTGTTGCCCACGTCGGCCGACGTCGTCGGGCTGCCTGTCGTCGGGCTGCCTGTCGTCGGGCTGCCTGTCGTCGGCACGCCGGTGCCTGTCGAGGAGCAGTCCGCCAGTGTCTGATACCGGTCGGCAGACCGAGCCGTCACGCCGCCGCCTCGCCCCGCTCATCGTCTTGGCTGTGGCGGTCGTGCTCGGAGCGTTCTTCGTGGTGCTCGCACGAAGTTCCGGGGCGGGCAACGACGCTGTGTCGTCGTTCCTCATCGACAAACCAGCGCCTACGGCCGTTGGCATCACGCTCGACGGTCAGCGTTTCGATCTGAGCCGTCGCAAAGGCAGCTGGGTAGTACTCAACTTCTTCGACCCTGATTGTGTGCCGTGCGTTCAAGAACACCCTGAGCTGGTCGAACTCGATCGGCAGCAGACCTCTGTCGCCGACGGTGCCGAGCTGTACACCATCATCAACCGGGGGTCGGACGAGGCGGTGGCCCAGTGGTTTGCCGACAACGGGGGTGACTGGCCGGTAGTGAGCGATCCGAGTGGCAGCATCAGTGTCGCGTTCGGGGTTGCTCAGGTACCTGAAACATGGATCATCGATCCGAACGGCATCGTGCGGGCACGGTTCGCCGGCCCGATCACGGCCGACTTCGTCGCCACCCAATTGCAGCTGTTGCGGGAGGCGACCGGGTGACTGACAAATGGAAGCAGCTCAAACAGTGGCCAGGGTGGGTGGTGCTCGGTGTTGTCGCCGTGGCGCTCCTCGCATTCGGATCTATCCGTGAGAGCGGCCCACGTACCTCCGAGGAGCGGGTCGAGGAGATCTCCAAGCAGTTGGCGTGCCCGATCTGCGACGGCGAGAGCGTGTTCGAATCACGGAACACGGCGTCGGTGGCGATCCGCATACAGATCAAAGCTGACGTCTCCGCCGGCGCGATGGGCGATGACGACATCATTTCCAAGGTCGCCCAGGTGTACGGCGCGCGCGTACTCCTCGTCCCACAAGCAACCGGTATCGATGCCCTGGTGTGGGCACTGCCGGTTGCGGCCTTGGTCTGTGCGGTGGCCGGGTTGATCGTGGTGTTCCGACGATGGAAACGAGCGGCCGACACGGTGCCCACCGCTGACGACCGGGCGTTGGTCGAAACGGCGATACGCGAGGGACTCGATGAATCCTGACCGTCTCGGCGAACTGGAGGAAGAACGCGAGTTCCTGCTTCGTTCGATCACCGATCTCGACCGCGAGCACGCAGCCCGAGACGTGGATGACAGTGACTACGCTGCGCTACGCGACGGATACACCGCTCGCGCGGCGGCGGTGCTACGCGCGATCGAACATGGTTCGTCGATGCCGTCGGCATCTGGCCGACGGCGTCCTCGGGTTCTGGCAGCATGGACAGTCGGCGTCGTGGCCGTTGCGTCGCTGTCTGGATGGCTCGTCGCCCACTGGTCTGGGCAGCGCCGGCCGGGGCAGGAGATCACGGGCGGTCAGCCGGTCGACGCGGTGACAGCCAAGTTGGCCGAGGCACGCGCGGCGATGGGCACTGGTGACTACGGCTCTGCAGCGCAGGGTTTCCGGGCGGTACTCGATCTCGACCCCCGCAATGCTGAGGCCACCACCTATACGGCATGGTTGCTGGCACTCAGCGCGTCGGGTGTCGATGCCGAAACGCAGGCGCTGGCGGTCAGCCAGTCGCAGCAGTTGTTCCAGCGGGTGATCGCCGACCAGCCCGACTATGCCGATGCGCACTGTCTGTTTGCGGTGGCGTCGGGCCGATTCTACCCGGAGCCCGACCTCGGCATCGCCCGAGCACAAGCGCAACTGTGCCTCGACAACAATCCGCCGAGCGACATGGTGCCGCTGATCCAGTCGTTCCTGTCCTCCGTCAGCACCACGACAACCGGCACCACGACAACCGGTAGCACCACGACACGGCCCTGAGGCCTAGTTGTCGGCGGGGATCCATACCCGGGCCGTGGTGAACTGGTCGCCAACACGCTCGATCGTCCACACTGTTGCCTTGCGCCAGTCGGCCGCGGTGAGCATCTCGCACCCTCGGCGCTGCAGCGCGGCGATGGTGTCGGGAACGATGTCGCCGTGGCTGCACACCACGGTGCCGTCGGCCGCCGCGAGGAGTAGATCGATCACCGGACCGAATGGTTCGGCCTCGGCCAATCGTTCGTCGTTCGCAATATCGAGGTCGGTCAACCTGGCGAGTGGCTCGAGCGTCTGACGACAGCGAAAGTACGGGCTGCTCAGCAGCGCGCTGGGCGATCGTTTGAGCAACCTTGCGGCGATGGCCTCGGCCTGGCTCCACCCGCGCTTCGATAAAGGACGGTGCTCGTCGGGCCCGTTCCACTCGCCTCGGCTTCCGGCCTTTGCATGTCGAACGAGATACAGGCTCACTGTTGGCTGGTGGCCTGAGTGTGTCGTGCCGTCAGTTGGCGGACGACCAGGATCATTGCCGCGGTAGCGAGCAGCCCGAGCAGACTGGAGGTAACAACGAGGCCGAGGCGATCAGAGAGCGAGGCCGCGACGTCATTGGTGTTGCTGCCCACGTTGACCCCGCTGAACGTGCGGATACCGCTGACGACACCCACGGCGATCTGGACGAGACTGACCACGAACCAACCGATGATGACGGGTGCCGTCGGGCGCGCCTTCCAACTGGTGTCACCCGGCGCGATGTCTGGGTCGGACGCCTTCCAGTGTTCTTGCAGCATCAACAAGTTGATGATGCTGAGCGTGCACCCACCCAGCAGCCAGACCACGATCGTGAGGCCGCGTTTCCACACCACGGAGCGGCCGAGAGTCAACAGGTTGGCGGCGATGCGGTAGCTCCACAGAATCTGCAGCACCAACAGGGCAATACTGGTGAAGCCAACGATGAGCGACATGGCAGCGAACGGGGCCAATGCGTCTTCGAAGGTCTTGGCGGTGATCGTGTTGGCGATGAAATCATCGGCTTTCGCCTTCAGGCCGACCTGCACCACCAGCACCGCGATCCCAGAGCCGATCGACACGAGTTGGAGCACAAAGATCGCCCTCGCTATACGGCCGATGTCGTGTATGCGCCCACCGAACGTCCTCGGGCCACCGAAGGCGACGTAGTCGGGTGGCGGACGCATGTCTGGCGGCGGTGGCACCGGGAAGCTGTTGGGAGGCCGAATCGGCTCTGGACTGAAATCGGTCACCGTTGAAAACTACTCGGGAACAGGCGCGAACATGATGGTCTACGAGCAGATTGCAGGCTTCAGTGGTGCGAGACTGTGCACCATGGGCTTCTTCGATCGCAACCGCAAGGAACTTGTCGAGCGCGGACTCGACCCGAATCGTCTGCCACCCGGCCAGTACCTCACCGACCGTTTCCCCGTATTGCACGTCGGTGATGTGCCCACGTATCAGCCGGGCGAATGGAACCTCAGCGTCGGCGGGCTTGTCGATCAGCCGTTCACCATCGACCTCGACGAACTGAGGGCGATGCCGGCGGTCACGCTCACGTTCGACATCCACTGCGTCACGAAGTGGAGCAAGTTCGATACAACCTGGACTGGGGTGCTGGTGCGCGACTTGTTCGAACGGGCCGGAGTGAAGGCCACGGCTTCGCATGTGCTCGAGCACGCCGAGTACGGCT
The DNA here is from genome assembly GCA_025359865.1 of Actinomycetes bacterium. GTDB lineage: Bacteria > Actinomycetota > Acidimicrobiia > Acidimicrobiales > Ilumatobacteraceae > VFMC01. The sequence goes on from JANYDH010000165.1 coordinate 72,505, forward strand.
ACACCACCAATATCCCGTTGGCCGACATCACGACCGATCAGGCAATGGTGGCGTACGAGTTCGATGGTGAGCCGATCGAACAGGTCCACGGTGGCCCCGTACGAATCGTTGTGCCGCATTTGTACTTCTGGAAGAGCGCCAAGTGGGTACGAAGCCTGGAGTTGTGCGACCGTGACGTCCCCGGGTTCTGGGAAAAGAACGGGTACAGCATGTATGGCGACCCGTTCATCGAACAGCGCCACTGGGGCGACTAGCGCTGCCGCGCAGAAGTTGGCTCAACGTCGGGGTCGACTGGGTTCCAAAAGACTTTCTCCGATGGGTTGCAGGCAGAATCTCGTGACGTTTGGCGTTTGGCTGTTATTGGCAGGTTGTCGCAAAATGTGGGTGGGGTTGGCGGTACCCGGTCCCGGTCCCGGTCCCGACCCCGGCGGTGCGGTTGCGCTGCAGCGTGAATGTTCGTTGCATGACAGGCGGGCGTGGTGGAAGTCTGGATCAGCGACCACGACGGCTGCGTAGCGGGCAGGATCGCGTCGACTTTCATGTCGCCAGCGCCGATAGCTCGAC